>NZ_JBFUJW010000008.1:0-272529 GCF_056555145.1 Mycolicibacterium sp. P4_G11 | reverse complement strand
TCGCACCGGCGACGGGCGCTGGTGGTGCGGCAGCGGGCGGCGCCAGCCAGGCCGCGGGCCGCCCGCCGGTCGGTGGCGGAGGCATGGGCGGCGGCATGGGTGGCGGGGGCGGCCACGGCGGCAACCGCGAGGGCGGCAAGGAGAAGAAGCGCAACGCGAATCTGTCGCCCGACGAGGTCCTGTACACGGAGGACCGCGCCTTCACCGACGGCGTCATCGGGCACCGGCGCCGCACCAAGATCGATGACAAGAAGGACACCAAATGATCGAGATGCATCCCGAGGTCGCTGCGGTTCTCCAGCAGGCCCAGCGCCTGCAGTCGGTCATGGACGAGCAGCTCGCCAAGATGAACACCGAGTCGTTCACCGCGACCGACGAAGCCAAGACCGTCGAGGTCACCCTCAACGGCCACCACTGGCTGACGGATCTGTTCATCGAGGATGGCCTGCTCCGCCTCGGCGCGGATACCGTCGAAGCCCGGATCAACGAGGCCCTCGGCAACGCGACCGCGAAAGCGACCGAGTCCATCGACGCTGATCGAGCCCGGCTCAACGAGCTCGTCGCCGAGATCACGGCCAGCAATCCACCTGCTCAGCCGTGACCTTCAGTGGATGAAGATCGCCACGCTGACAGCGGCGACCGCGACAGTGTCGCTGCTGGCCGCCTGTACGACAGTCACATCCGGCGAGGCGACGAAGGACCCGTCGTTCAAACCGGGTGACGCCATCGTCAGCCTCCTGAACCCGGGCAACTACCCGACGGCACCCAAGCCGGGACCTGCGATGAAGCCGGGAGCCGAGAGCGGACGGATCATCGACGGCGAGCGCATGGGCGAATACGTCGTCGGCCCGTGGGAAGTTGACCCGCAGCTGATTGATATCGACGTCAACGCCACCGGTCTGATGCTTGGGGTGGGTTCAGTTTTCCCCGGACTGGACGATGTGGCGAACAAGCATCAATTCATCTACGGGTTCGGCTCCACCCGAGGCACACCCAGCGACGCCGACCATCAGCGCGCCATCCAGAACACAGTCTTGCGCTTTCCAAATCCCTACGCAGCCGCCGCTGCGGCTGCTGATTTCTACACGCAGGGCCGCACCGCCCACGATCCGTCCGCGAAACTCAACATCCCGGTACCAGGGCATCCTGAGGCGCGAGCGTCCCAACTCACAATGCCGGACGGAACTTTCGCCACCTCGATCATCTCCACGCATGGCCCGTTTGCCTTGATTCAAGGCGGCACGGCACAGGAAAGCGCCGACGTTTCAATGCAATTGGCTCTCAAAGCGCTCGATCTGCAAGCACGCAGGATCGATGACTTCAAGCCGACGGACCCCGGCCAATTTGCCACCATGCAGACCGATCCCGACGGATTGCTCAGACTGACGGTCCCCACCAAGAACCGAGTCAGCAACCAGGGCTTGTGGGGTCCACGCGGGTATCTCCACTTCGATACCGACCCCATCGGCACCTCGGTTGCTCTTACGGAGGCCGGCGTCGGCGCAATTTCAATCCGCGGAACGCACGTCTACCAGTCCCGCGACGCCGCCGCCGCAACGCAATTGGCAGCCAAACTGCTGGCAACTATGACCAGAACCGAACCCGGACCTGTTGTCCAAGGCCTGCCATCGGCTAGATGCGTGACCATCGCCAGTGACAGCGTGAAAGCCAATATCAACACGTGTGTCGCCGCCGTTGGGCGGTGGGCGTTTCAAGGCGCTTCGATACAACCGTTTGACGCCACGCAGAAGATGGCCTCGCAGTATCTGCTGCTGACCGCGAAATAGCGGCACCTGGCTCAACGGGCGTCTACTCGCCTCCAACCACCGCGCCAGGGCGACGGCAGCTGAGGCACTCGGCCGCTCGAATGCGTACAGTTCGCGGAGAGTCACTGCGTAACGCCTAGGGGAGCAGCGCAGTCAGGGGAGACGATGGGGAGCGTCATGAAGATCGTCAAGTTGGCCACAGCGACTGCCGCAGTATCACTGCTGGCGGGCTGCACAACGGTGACGACTGGCGACGCCACCAAAGACCCGACATTCAAGCCAGGCGACGCCATCGTCAGCCTCCTGAACCCGGGCAACTACCCGACGGCGCCCAAACCGGGGCCGGCTCTGAAGCCGGGAGCCGAATCCGGCCGGCTCATCGACGCGGAGCGTCTCGGTGAATTCGTCGTCGGTCCGTGGGAAGTCGACCCGACGCTGACCAGCATCGGGGTGAACGTGACGGGCATCTATCTCGACGCCGACAGTCTGGTCAGCGTCGAGCCCGGCCCAATGAAGCAGATCGCCAAAGATCATCAACTCATAAACGGGTTCGGTTCCGGTCGCGGAACGGTTCGCGGCGCGGACCGAGACAACGAATTGGTGACGCTGGTGCTGCGTTTCCCAACGGCCGACCTGGCCAACGATGCCGCCCGCCAATTTTCAGAGCAGGCCCCTACCGTAGATCGAGCCTCACCCAATCAAAAGGCATCGATTCCCGGTCACCCCGAGGCCTTGGCACACCAGTCCACACTGGCAGGCGGCACATTCACGGTCACCGCCTACGCGCCACACGGACCGTACGTCCTGTACCAATACGCGACGAGTGACGGAAACCTCGACATCGCAACACAACTGATCGCCAAGTCGCTGGGCCTGCAGGCCGGTCGAATTGACGGCTTCCGCCCAACTGATCCAGCGCAGTTCGCCACCATGCAGACCGATCCCGAAAGCCTGCTCAGCCGGACAGTGCCCACCAAGGAACACAGAGCAAACCAGGGCTTGTGGGGGCCCCGGGGCATCGTTCATTTCGACGACGACCCAGTCCAAGCTTCAAGTGCGCTGACGGCAGCCGGCGTGGACGTCGTTTCGGTGCGCGGCACCCACCTCTACCGGGCCAAAGACGCCGCCGCCGCGGCGCAGCTCGCGCAGAAGTTCGCCGAGCCTGACGGCAAGAACCCCACCGAACCGGGTCCCACTGTGCCCGGCCTACCCGCAGCGAAGTGCCAGGCAATCGATGCCGCCGAGGTGAAGGCGCGGGTGTATGCCTGTTCCGCCGCACTGGACCGGTGGGTCTACACCGCTTCGTCGTTGCAGCCGTTTGACGTTACACAACGCATGGCGTCCCAGTATCTGCTGCTGACTGCGAAATAATCGGACGACAATGACCTCGACCTTCAACCCCGGCGACATCGTGGCCGGTTACACCATCGAATCCATCCTCGGTGTCGGCGGCATGGGTGTGGTCTACAAGGCCAAAAACCCACAGCTGCCACGTAGCGATGCCCTGAAGGTCCTCACCACCTCTATCCAGGGTGACGGCCAGTTTCGCGAGCGCTTCCTCCGGGAAGCCAACGTCGCCGCAACACTCGACCACCCAAATATCGTCGCCGTCTACTCGCGCGGCGAAACCGAGGCCGGACAGCTGTGGATCGCCATGCAGTACGTCGCCGGCACCGATGCCGACCAGGAGGTCCGGTCGGGGCGAATGTCTCCAGCGCGCGCCGCGCGGATCATCACCGAGGTCGCCAAGGCGCTCGACTTCGCGCACCGACGCGGCATCATGCACCGCGACGTCAAGCCGGCCAACTTTCTGCTGGCGAATGCAGAGGGTCCAGGCGATGACGAACGCGTCTTCTTGGCGGACTTCGGGATTGCCCGCGCCTTCGATGATGCCGCGCACCTGACCACCGACGGCTCGGTGATGGCGTCCATCGCCTACGCCCCGCCGGAAGCGCTCAGCGGGCAGCAGGTCGATTCCCGCGCCGACGTCTATTCGTTGGCCTGCAGCCTCTTCGTGCTGCTCACGGGCAGGACGCCGTACGGGGGGCTGCCGGGCGGCATCGCTGCGATCGCGGCAGCACATGTGACGGGAGAAATCCCGCGCGTCACCGATCGGGCGCCCAACCTGCCGTGGGCACTGAACGAAGTGATCGCCCGCGGCATGGCGAAAGACCCCAACGCGCGCTACCAAACCGCGCGGGAATTCGCCGCCGCGGCCACTGCCGCCGCCGCCAATAGCGGCCCGGCGCCACAGCCACCCAGTCAACTACCTCACCCAGGGCCACAGTCCTGGCCACCGCGCCACCCCACGCCACCAAGTGGCGTATTGACCTATCCGAGCGGACAGTTCAGCGGTCCCTACCAACCTGGCCCGCCACGCGGCCCGATGCCGCCGCTGATGACACCCAGTCCTCGGACGGCACCGACGAACAGCGGGCGCAAACGTCGATTGGTCATCGGTTCCGCGGTCGCTGCCGTCGTCACCGTCATCGTGGTCGTCGCCTCGATCATGCTGTTCGGCAAACCCGGTGCGCCGGCCTACACGGCGCAGTCGTTCACCCACGCACACGGCAGCACCGAAATCACCAGCGCGCCAACAGCTGTCGCCGCTCTTGGCCCCGGAGATGCCGATGCCGTGCTGTCTCTCGGCCTGCAACCCGTGGCGATCGCCGGCGCGGGCACGACCCTGCCCTCGTGGCTCCAGTCCAAGATCACCGGAAATCCGTCCGTCAAGGACACCGTAGGGTTCATCGATACCAGCGCCATCCAGGCCGCGAAACCCGACGTCATCATTGCCACCGGCGATATCGACGACGCGACATACCAACGCCTCGCTGCCATCGCCCCGACCGTGACTCAGCCGAAGGACACCAGCCGAGCATGGAATTGGCAGACCCAGCTCAAATGGATCGGCAAGATCGTCGGCCGCGACAGCGAAGCCGACAAACTCATCAGCCAGGTGGCTTCCCAGCAGACTGATCTGAAGAATCAGAATCCGAGGGCAGCGGGGAAAAGCGTCCAGCTGATCCACGTGTCCGACGACGGCGTGAGTCAGACGCTGACGCCGTCCAACGCGGCGGACTATCTCAGCTCGCTCGGCCTGAACTACGACGCGAGCCTACGACTTCAACCCAATGACAGTAGTTCAAGCCGGTCGATGCCAGATCAGGCGAAATTGTTCCAGGTCCGCACAGAAGTACTGGTCGTTGTGCGCACCGACAAGGCCGCAGGCAACGGCGGCGCGGCGGGTCTTCCCTACCAGTTGGCTGCCTATCGCGGGTCGATGATCATCGTGGACGACCCCAATACCGTTGCGGCATTTGCCGATCCCGGCGGCTATCTGGCCACCGAGTATCTCGACGCCAATTTCGTTCCGCTGATGAGCATCATCCGCTGATTCACAGGCCGGCGGCGATCTTCGCCACCAGATCGCGCCCCTTGGGCCCCACGTTCGGAGCACAAACCCGCACGTCGATGATCACGTTCCGCCGGGCACCCAACGTATGTTGGCAGGGAACTTGGGTGCCGTCTCCAGCCGTGCCCGACATCGAAACACTGATAACCGAGTCGACCGACTCGACGCTGTCCAACGCATACGTCAGCGGAACCTGAGTGCCTGTAATGGTCGCCTGCTGCTTCTGGCATTGCCGCCATGTCTGGGCGGTCCTGTCCCGAAAGTCCGCCGCGTCCGCATCCGTCGGAAACGCGGCGACCACCTGCACAACTTGAGCATGTTGATCCCCATGAAGGAGCTGTCCCGCGAAGCCTGTTCGGCCGTAGTAACGGATGGTGTCGAGACCGGGCATAACAGCTTCGAGGCACCGCGTTGGATCGACCCTCAGCTTGGTATCCGGCTTTCTGAAGATCGCCTCCGGCGTCATGGCGACGCCCACCAGGTCGCTGATCTCGGACGGAGATCCCAACAACCGCGGTAGCCCAGCATCATCAATGGGCCTGGCGGCAGCTGACGTGGCTGTCGGTGGCACAGTCCCCGTCGACTGCGGGGAGGCCGTCCCCGAGATCTTCTGGTCCGTCAAGGAACATCCGGCCGCCAATACCACTGCCACACCGACAATCAACGGTGCGCGCCAGGCTCCGTGCTGGTTCATCTGTACCTTCCGTCAGCTGACTTTGTCAGTGATCTGCTTGGCCAGCTCCGCTGCCTGAGTGCCGCCGGCCGGACTGCACGTCAACACGTCGACGACCACGTCGTTCTTGCTGGTCAATACGTGCTGGCAGCTGTGTCCCGGCTCGGTGAATACCGCAGTGACCGTGCCCTTGTCAGCGGTGACCGCACCGACTGCCAGCTGCCGCGGCTGGCCATCGGCCGTGAACGTCACGGGCGTATTCGCACAGCCCGACCACGTCGCGGCGGCCGGAACCCCTGCTGCCGCTTGGGGTCCCGGGTAGCCGACGACATACGCCACCATCCAGATGTTCGCATCCGCCGGATTGTGCAACTCCATACCCGACATCCCGGTGAACCCCGGCGCGAAGGTCGTGGCGCTGCCCGCGTCCGCTACACCGGCACACGGTGGGGGAGTGGCTGTCCCGGTTCTCGGGAGCTCGGCGGTGACGATGGTCGCCGTCGCCATCGGCGGCGACTGCATGACGGTGCTCACCGCCTTGCCGTCGGGGAGCAGGTTGGCCAGATCGATGCGGTGCCCCGGAGGCGCCGCAGCCTTGGGTGGCGCTGCAGGTGCCGTCGGCTGCGTCGGCCGGTTCCCGGAGTCCCGGGTCAGGTAGGTCATGCCGACCACAAACCCCGCGGCCAACACCACCGCAACCACGATCGCGACAACTTTGGACGAGCCGGCCTTCGCACCACCGTCACCCGGCAACCGCAGCCGCCGGTACACCACGAACGCCGCCACCGCACCCAGCAGCACCAGCACACCGATATCGAGGGCCCACCACCGTAATTCGTGATGCCACAGCTGGTCGTCGACCGACATCAGTGGGGCAATCTTCAGCAGGTCGACCACGCTCGCCGAGGCCGCAAATCCCCACCGCCCCGGCAGGAACCACGACGCCTGATCCAGGCCAGCGCGTCCCGTCACGGGAATCATGCCACCGGAGAACACGATCGACAGCATGATGACGACGACGAGCATCGGCAGGATCTGCTCGCTGGACCGCGCCACCGACGACAGCAGCAGGCCCAGGATCGCCGAAACAATCGCTGCCACAGTCAAGCTCACATACAGGTCCAGCGTCGGGCTACCCAGCGCCAACGCGCCCTGCGTGGGCGCACCCTTCCCGATCACCACGATCGCCACCACGATCGCCGTCTGAATGGCGGTAAACGCGCTGTAGACAATGACTTTCGCGGCCAGGTACGCAGCAGCCGACAATCCGACCGCTTGCTCTCTGCGGAAGATCGTGCGCTCACCGACCAGGTCGCGGATGGTCAGCGCGGTGCCCATGAACACCGCCGCGATGTTGGCGACAATGAGCAATTGGTTCGGTTCGTTGGGCGAGTGGCCCACAGTCGCTACACCGAAACCGGTGTCTCCCGGCACAATCAGCGACATCGCGCCCAGGATGAACGGCAGCAGCAACAGGAAGCCGGTGTAGATCCGGTCGGCGAAGATCAGCTGCAATTGCCGGCGCGCGACGGTGAGCATCTGACGACCAGTACTGGTGCGGGCCGGAGCACCCAACGGGCCGGCAGGTTCCGGGGGCGCCGGTGGTTGGTTCGCCGCTGGGTTGTTCTGCAGGAACACCACGTGCGCCGCGTCCGGGTTGCCCGAGACCCAGGCGAAGATGTCGGCCCAGTCCTGAGTTCCCATCGCCGACCCGACTGCTTGCGGCGGCCCCGCGTAGACGGTCTTACCGCCGGGCGCCAAGAGCAGCACCTGGTCGCACATGTTGAGGTAGGTGAGGGAGTGCGTCACCACCAGGACTGTGCGCCCGGCGTCGGCCAACCGCCGCAGCATCTGCATGACCTGCCGGTCCAGCGCAGGGTCCAATCCGGAGGTCGGCTCGTCGAGGATCAAAAGTGATGGGCCGGTGAGCAATTCGAGCGCTACGGAGGCCCGTTTGCGCTGCCCGCCCGAGAGTTTGTCCACGCGCTTGTCGCGGTGCTGGGTGAGCTCCAGTTCAGCGAGCACCCGTTCCACCACCGCCTGTCGATCTTCCTTGCTGGTGTCGGGCGGCAACCGGAGTTCGGCGGCGTAGTTCAGGGCTTGGCTCACCGTCAACTGCCGGTGTACGACGTCATCTTGCGGCACCATGCCGATCCGCGACCGCAGGGACGCATAGTGCGCGTGCACGTCATGTCCGTCGAAGGTGACCTGACCGGACGTGGGCTTGGTGACGCCGCCGAGCAGCCTGATCAACGTCGACTTGCCTGCCCCCGACGGCCCGATCACCGCCGTGAGGGTGCCGGGCCGAGCGTCGAACGAGACGTTGGTCAGCAGCTGATGACCATCGATGGCGAGGCCGACCTGACGCACCTCGATACCACCGGTGGCGACCGCCTGACGCGACTGGACCGTGGTTCCGCCGGTGAATACCAAGTCGGTGTTGCCGATTGTGATGACGTCCCCGGGCCGCAAGGTGACGGCCTCGACACGGTGTCCGTTGACGAAAGTGCCATTGCCGGAACCGTTGTCGTACAGCTGGGTTCCGGTCGGGGCAGCCACCAGGTACGCGTGGATCCGGGAGGCCAGGGAATCCTCGACCTTGATGGTCGCGGTCGAGTGCCGCCCGATGGTGACCGCCCCCGCAGGCGGACCCGAAGAGCGTTGCGGGGCGGGCGCTGGTGGGCGCGGGTGCGCCGGTGGCGGCGGGGCGGGCCGTCGCGGCGGGGGCATCTGCTGCGTCGGCCGCGGCGGAAGCGCCTGCGCCGGCGGCGGCCGGAACTTGGCGACGGGGATGACCTGCGTGGCCGTCCGGAAGTGCAGCTGCGGTCCGTCCGGGGCACCGACCGCCAGCACGAGGTCATCACTGATGACGGCCGACGGCACCCGCGTTCGGTTGGCGAAGATTCCGTTGCGGGACTTGTCGATTGCCACCCACTGACCGACGCCGGGGTCTACCCGGATGACCAGATGCAACCGAGACACCAGATGCTTGGCGCCGGGGCCGGCGTCAGGAATTCTGACGTCCGACGCCTCGCCGCGGCCGACGGTGACCTCCTTGCCGGGCGGGAAGGTGAACATGGCGCCGCCGAGCGTCACGATGAGCGGCGGGACGGAGCTCACGAATGCACTCTCCTCACTGGTAGCGCTTGTAGCAGCCCTCGTCGTCGGCGGCCAGGCCCGCCCGGAATGCCGCGATCCGGGTGAATGCTGCCGGCACACCCTGCCCGTCGACCGCCGTGGCGACGTAGCCGTTGGTCAGTAGCCCGGCCACGGCCTTGTCCAGGTCGCCGGCCGTCAACTGCAAGCTCGCGCCACTGGGTAGGTCGTGCGGCTTGGCCATCTGACGCTGGGCCTGCGCGGTCAGGCAGGCCGTGCGCAGCGCGGCCGTCGGGTTGTCGAGCTTCACCCCGCGCTGGTTCTCGAGCGCCATCATGTACCGCGAGACGACGATCGAGAGCGCCGTGTTGTCGCCCTGGATAAGGGTCTTCTCGGCCATGTCCGCTGGCGTGCCGATTTGTTTCAGCGCAGGCAGATTCACCGCAATCGTGTTCGTCGACGGGCAGTACGACGCCGGTGAATCACCCTGGCTGACATCGCATTTCGCCGGCTCGTACGTCAACTTCGGCGGCTGCTTCGGGGAGTAGATCACCCCGAGCAACTCGACCAGGGTGCCGACCGTGTCCTTGTCGATTGGTAGATCGGCGGACCGGTGGTCGTCGTCCGTCGGCTCATCTTCAAGCTCCATCGGCAGCCCCTTGCGGCGCTGCTTGATGTCCTCCAGATCGATGGCCGCGCAGGCCTGCGGCCCGACGGTGAAGCCCTGCTGGAACGCGCTGACGCGGTCCAGCGCCGTGCCGTGGCCGTCGGTCAGCATGTCATCGTCGTGCGGACCCAGTGTTGGATCACGGACGGTGATCAACCCGGCCAGCACATGATTGAGGCCGTCCCCGGTGCTCATCATGAATCGCTTGGAATCGCCGGCCGCGACGTAATGCAGATATGCGCCGGCGAAACAGTCAGCCTGCTGTTCACGGACGATGACCGGTGTACTGCGGGTCACCAATTTCGCCATGTACTGGATGGCGTGGCCGTATTCATGCCCGATCAGGCCCGCCACAGAGACGTCGCCGAAGTATTTGCGACCGGTCGGCACCATGACGCCGCGGTCCCACGCCATGAGCTTCTCGCTGGGGCAGTAGAAGGCATTCACCAGACCGGCGGTGTCCTCGTCGCACGCCGTCGGGCTCCGCCGATCGCGGGCGTCGTAGGACAGGAACTTCTCAATCGGTTTGAACGAACCCTTCAAACCCGAAGCGCTGTAGTCATGTTGCCAGTACTCGGCGATGTCGTTGATCGCCTGCAGTGCCAGTCGATCGACTTCGCTGTTGTTGGTGTTCTGCACCTTGCCGACCGCAGCGGGTGCGTTGTCGCGCAGCCCGCTCGGACCGTCCTTGGCCGGCAGGTCAGCGACGTGGAAGGGGTCGTTGACGGGCGACACCGCCGTGCCGGTGACTGTCGGCGCACAGCCCGCCAGCAGCGTTACTGCGCACACTGCGACCGAACGCCTCAGCGCCGTTCCGTGTTTCACCCGCAATCCGAAATCGTCTGTCATCGTGCCCCCTGTGACGTTCGGTCCAGACTATGGCCTGCCGGCAGCTTCAGAACAGCGAACGGTGCACCCCGAGTTCAGGGTGCACCGTTCATCGGTCGGGCTGTCAGAACTGACCGGTTGCGATCTTCTGAATACCCTTGTGAACCTGAATGCCGATGTAGCCCAGCACAACTGCGATGATGCCGTTGATCACCACGGCCAGCACCAGCATCGCAGTAAGGCTGCCGGATACATACGGACTGCTGCTTACGCCGGCAAGGCCGATGACGCCGATCAACACACCCAGCAAGCTGGCTGCCGCACCCACACCGCAGATCCCGTACGCCACAAACTGCGCTGCCAGCTTCGTACCAAGCGCCAGGAAGCAGTACGCCAAGCCGAGCCAGACCACAGCTGTGACGAGCGATCCGATACCGCCGAACAGACTCAGGAACAACCCGATCAGCACCGCTCCGCCGTAGCCGAGGTAGACGAACTGATTGGAGCCCTGCGGATTGTTGCGCATGTTCTGGAACCACGGTTGCTGGATCAGCTCGCCGCGGACACCGCGCGTCATCAACCGGAAGATGAACGAATCACCCTTGGTGAGCAACGATTTGGCCATGTCGACGGGAGTCGCCTGCGGCCCCACCTGACCGGGGAACTGCGGCCCACCCGGACCGGGGTACCCGCCTGGCTGCGGTGCGCCGAATCCCTGCTGGGCGCCACCCGGGCCGAATCCCGGCGGCGGCACCTGGGCACCGAAACCCGGGGCGCCGTACGTCGGAGCGCCGAACCCCGGCGGAGGCGGCGGTACGGGAGCACCCACCGGATTCCACTGCTGCTCAGGCTGCGGCGGCACCGGCGCGCCGGGCTGACCGAACTGCGGCTGCTGACCGAACTGCGGTTGCGGAGCCGGCGGCTGATAGCCCGGCGGCTGCCACTGCGGCACTGCGGGCGGCGCATCCTGACCGTACGGATTGGGTGCGGCGGGGGGCTGCGGTGGCTGCCACTGCGGGGCCGTGACGGTCGGCGGCACGACCTGAGTCTGGTCACCCGTCTCCGGGGCGGCTGCTGTCGGCGGCTGGAGCGCCGACCGGTCGACGAACTGGGTCTTCTCCTCCAGATCACCCGCCACCGGCTGCTGCGCATTCACCGAGCCGGCCTCGTGATTTTCGGACATATCGTGGTCTCCCTAAAAATTGACTACTCAAGACACCGTACGGGCGCCGACGGGTCTGTCGCGCAGCGGTGTCGTCACACACCTGAGCGACCGAACCGACCTCAGAACCGGATGTTCCGGATGTTGTCGTAGACCCCCGCGATCCACAGCAACAACGGAATCACGGCGGCAATCGCCGCGCCGTCGGTCAGCTCCAGGATTCGCTTCGTCACCGGTGACACCCGTCCGACACCATCCGTCGCACCGACCATGATCAGCGCCACCACCGCGAGGGCGACGTACAACAGGATCACCAGCCAGGCGCCGTCCGGGTCCCACGACACCAACTTGATCATCACGCCTGTAGGGATGGCCACGGTCGCCGCCAACAGGGCCCAGCCACACCACCGTTCGGCGTACAGCCGCGACCGGAACCCGCAGACGACCGTCACCAGCCCCGCAACGATCATCGAGTGCACGAAGAAGTGTCCCTGCACCACGATCGCGATGGCACCGTAGGTCAGCACCGTCACGCCCGCACTCAGGAACCCGATCAACAACTGCCGCGCCAGTGTGCTGCGTTCCGCCAGTCGTGCCGCGGAGTCAGGCACCGAATCGATGATCGCTCGCCACGTCGCCGACTCCTCGTCGATGACATCACTGTGCGCGGCAACAGGATCCAGCAGTTCCTCGTTCGCGATCACTTCGCCCGGCGCCGGGATCGGCGGGAGGGCGATCCGGGCCACCGCCACCGTCAGCTTCGCCGCGTTGGTCACGACGATGAGGCCGAGCGCGATGGCACCGGCGGGAACCCACGACGCCCCGCCATATCCGTAAGCAATGGCGGCACCTGCCACCGCGGCCGCGATGACTGCCAGAAACGCCGCCACCGCAGCACGTTTCCGTGGACCACCGCGGGTGGCCAGCACGACGATCAGGATCACCGCCGCCGCGCCCGCGAGTTGTGGCGCGCCCAGGTCGTTGATGCCGCGCGGCAGCGGCACTGCCAGTGCCGCCGCGCCACCCAATAGCGGCAACGAGGCCACCAGAAGACTCTCAGACAGATCGGCGTTGTCGTAGCGGCCCTTGGCGACGAAACTGCCGGCCAACACCAGCGCACCTAGCAAGCCGAGGGCGACCGGCCACCACCAACCGTGGCCCGACTGCGACCACGACCACAACGACGCTGCAGCGGTGGCGAACGTGGCGACCGGGATGGCCAGTCCGACAAGACGTTTCAATGCGTTGCCGTCGAACTCGGGAGACTCCTCGAGCACCGCCATGGCGTCGATGACGTCCTCGACCAACGGTCGGTACCGCTCGGTCCGGCTCACCGACACCAAGGTCAGCAGGGCCCCGTCGACCACGCCGGCGTCGTCAAGCGACTCGGTGGACTTCAGCGGCGGCGAACCCGGGCGCGCGAACGCCCACACTCCCTGCGCCTTGAAGTCGAACCCGGCCAGGACGTCGGCCGGGGTGTCATCGAGCAGATCAGCAAGGACGTTGACCGTCTCGTCGATGTAGGTCTCGATGGCCGTCGACGCCGGCAGGACCAGGTCGGTCATGCGTCGACCGGTCAGGATGGTGACCCGGGTGGTCGACTGCCGTGTCGGAGTGTCAGCTGCCGCGGGAGGAGCGGCGGTTGCGGGGCCGGCCGATGCGGTCACCGGCGCTCGAGCCTGTCGAAGTCATCGGACAGCGCCGCAGCAAGCTCGGTGATCCGGCGCTGGTAGGTCTTGCCAAGGAGGTCGAACTGGATGTCCGAACCGGCGGCGATGTGCTTGTCCCACGGCAGTACGACGACGCGGCCCGCAGGCACATGCCGCTCGAACTGCTGCACCAGGTCATCGACGTCGATGTTGGTCTTGCCGGGTGTCACGTGATTGATGACCACACACGCCCGGCCCAGCAGATCCTGATACCCGTTCTGCCGCAACCAGTCCATGGTCACCGCGGCCTGGCGGGCACCGTCGATCGAGGCGCTGGCCACGATCACCAGCCCGGACACGGTCGACAGCACTGCACGCGAGGCTTGGTGGAACAACCCGGCGCCGCAGTCGGCGAGCACCAGGTTGTAGTACTGCGAGACGATCTTGACCGCAGCCGCCCAGTCCTCTTCATTGAAGTCCCGGCGCGCGACGCTGTACTCGGCCGACGACAGCACCTCGAGGTTGGAGGCGTTCATGCTGGTGTAGGCACGGATGTCGTTGTAGCGCGCCAGTTCCTTGTCGGACAACAGATCCGAGATCGTCGCGGCAGACTGCCGGCCGGCCCGGTCCGCCAGGTTGCCACCGTCCGGATCGGCATCGACGGCCAGGATCCGGTCGCCGCGGACCTTCGACATGACGGAGCCGAGCGTGACGGTGACGGCCGTCTTGCCGACGCCACCCTTCAGCCCCAGCACGCCGATCTGGTACGAATCGCGGGCATTGCGTCGAATCCGGGCATACAGGTCCAACTCGTACAGCTCGTCGGGCGACAGGCCCAGGTTGATGCGAGTCAGCAGGTAGAGCATATGGCGCCAGCCGCGCTGTGACGGCATCTTCACGCCGGCGCGCACGCCGACGTGCGACAGCGCATCGATGGCGCGGTGGTCGCCGATGGTGGCGGCCGAAGTCTGGTCGGGCATGTGCTGCTCGGTCCACTGCATGTCGGCCTGGGGATCCATGGCGTAATGCTGCGGCGGCGGCTGCATGTGGCGCGGCGGAGGCGGCATCATCATCGGGGCGTGCTGCGGCTGTTCATACTGGGCGCCCGCCATCGGCGCGCCCTGCGGCGAGCGCATCAGGCCGTTCTGCATGAATTGCGGTGGCGTCGGCGGCATTTGAGTGGTCACCTCGGACGGGCGCGGCGGCGGAACCATGCCGGGCGGCTGCTGCGGTTGTCCGGCAACGGGCGGACCCGTCGGCTTATCGGCCCCGGCAGCCGAGGCAGCGGCTGCGGAAGCAGACATCTGCGCGGCGGCAGCAAGGGTCGCATGGTCGACGGTGCGTGTGGCTTCCTCGTTGTCGGCCTGGCCCGAGCTCGAGTTGTTGAAGAGCCGGTCATAGTCGGCGGACATGAGTACCTCTCGATTGTGTGTGGATTACTCCGGGAACGCACATGAGGTGGGCAGAGTCGACCCTACGCCGACCTGCCCACCTCCCGTGCTGCCTCGTGTGGATCGCTCAGCCGAAGCTGCCGGTAACGCCGTGCTCCACGGACTGCATGTCGCCACCGGCCTGGCTGACGGCATGCCCGAGGCTCTGAAGTGCGTTGTTCAGCTCCATAGCGGTGTTGTCCCACCGCTGCTGGACGGCCTGGTAGGCCTCCGAACCCGAGCCGCCCCAGACGGACGCCAGCTTGGCCAGGGAGGCCTTGCCCTCGTCCAGCAGGCCGTGCGTCGTGTTTACGGCGCCGGCCAGATCGCCGGCGCTGCCCTCGATGGCGCCGAAATTCCAGTTCTGTGCACCTGACATTTGTCTTCTCCGCTTCTAGGTCGTCGTACGTGGTGGTTGATGTCTGACTAGATCTGCATCTGGCTCGACAGCGAAGAAGCGCTGTCAGCATCAGCTGCGGTGTACTGCACGCCCGCGGTCTGGATGTTGGCCGAGATGTCAGCCAGCTCCTTGAGCTGCTGGGTCATGGCCTCGTCGAAGCGTGTCAACGCGGCCTGCGCTGCCATACCCGCTTCGGGCGTTGACATGTGCGTCGCCAGCTGGCCCGCCACCGCATCGACGTGGGTCTTGACACCGGTCAGTTCGCCGGCGATGCGATCGAAATTCCCGGCCTCTGAGGCGAGGACTTCGGCATCTGTATTCATGCTCGTCATGCTGGATCACCTTTTCTGTTTCCTGTGTCCTCACCACGGGAATGGCGAGTCCTTGCCGACCCCCCGGGGCCGGAAAGCCTTTGTGTGACGCGACAATTCACCAATCGTCGTCATCGTCGTCGAGGTCCTGTACCAGGACCCCGGGGGCTTTGAGGGCCTCCCTCGTCCCTCCGCCCTTCTCTGCTTTTCCGCCGGGCCCCATTCCGGCCCCGCCGCCACCGGCACTGCTCACCGGTGCTTTACCGGCGCCCGCCGCACCCGCCGCCGCACCCGCATCCAGCGAAGCGGTCGGGGAGCCACCAAGGCTGCCGACCAACGAGGCCATCAACGGCGTCCGCGGTGCCGAACCGCCCATGCCAGGCAATGATGCTGCCCGCACCAGGCCGGCACCCGATGCCGCTCCCGAGCCACCCGCCAGCGGGTGGTTGGAGAACGGGCTCGCACCCATCAGGCCGATCTGCGGCCCGTTGTTCTGACCGAAGCTGCTGCCCAGCTGACTGAAGATCTGCGTCACCTGTTGCATCGGCTGGCTCAACTGCTGCACCGGCTGTGTGATGAGCTGACCGATCTGCTGCGGCAGCTGCGCTGCCTGCGAACCGACCTGCGAGACCACCTGCATCATCATCTGGGAGCCCTGCTGCCCTTTGTCCTGCTGCTCACTCCCGCGCTGCGCCGCCGATTCCGCCTTGGACACCTGATTCTGAGCACGTCCGGCCGCGAAATTGGCCTGCGACGCGGCATTGCCCGCCATCAACGCCGCATCTTCGATTGCTGACTGGGCGGCCACCTGCGCGATGACCATGTTGCGCACCACCGCCTCCGATACCCCCATCGCGGTTTGCGCGATGACCGCCGCCGAGGTGGCCTCGGCGACACCCGGCATCACGATTGGCTTGGCCGGGAGAATCGGTTCGAACAGCGTGTTCATGGTGGTCTCGGCCTGATAAGCCTCCATCACCGAGCCCGCGAGCGCCCACATGCGGCCGTAGTCCGCCTCATTGAAGCCGATGGGCACCGTATTGATGCCCAAGAAGTTCGTGGACTCGAGCACGCCGTGTGTCACGTGGTTCATCTCGATCTCGGGCAGCTGCGGGGTGGTGGTCAGTGCCAAGGTGTACGACTCAGCCTGGGCCAATGCCTGCATCGCCCGCTTCTGCGCCTGGATGGCAGTGGTGTGCAACCACGTCACCATCGGCATGGTTGCCGAAATGGCGCGTTCGCTCGCCATTCCCGACCAGTTCGCACTCAGCTCCGTCAAGCTGGCGGCAAGCTCCACCGCCTGCGCCTCAAGCGAGACTGCCAACGCCTCCCACCCTGCGGCCGCCTGCAGCATCGGCGCAGGTCCTGCGCCGGCCATCAGTCGGCCGGTATTCACCTCCGGCGGAAATGCTCCATAGAACATGACCGGCATGGCGGGGGGTGCCACCATAATTCGTTGTCCTCAGACTCTGGATGGGCTCGACGGGTACGGCGGCTAGATCAGCGTCGCGGCGCTGGCCACGTCGGCGGCGTCGTAGATAGCCGCCGCCTCGACGTACGCCGCGCCGGCGCGCGCCAGCTCTTCCTGGGCGAAGGCGTTGATGCCCATGACCTCGACGCCCTCGACGGCGAAAGCCATGGCGGCCTGCATCGAGACCTCGTCCGCACCGGCCGGAACCAGAGCGCTGGCCTCAGACATGGTGGCGGTGCCGGTGGCAACTCCACGGGCTCCGTTGGCGACGACCTGGGTACCGACGCCGATCGCGCCGGGGTTGTGCTCCAAAGGCTGCATTTCTTTTCTCCTTACCAATTCAAGATCGCGGTATGGAATTGTGCGAACGGCACAGAAACGAATTGAAGATCCCCACGGAACCCCCGTTCCCCCTTTGCCGATCAGCGGGCGTTTAGCGTTGCTGAACGTCTGAAACAGATACTACCGACGGTTTTGGGGGGTCACCTACACTTATTCCGCAGGCGGATCGACATAGGCCGCCTGCATGACCTCCTTGCCGTCCGGCGAGACCAGAAGTGCCTGGCCAGGGGGCCTACGGCGGAGTTTGAACTCGCTCGACGGGAACTCCGATTTCTCACCCGACAGGAACATCGTCGGCGTTCCGGCGCCGTAAGCGGTACCGACGAACTTGTCCATCGTGGACCGATGCGCCTGACTCATCTGACACGTCACGATGATGTGCAGACCAATATCCGCAGCAGCCGGCAATAGCGGGGCGAGCGGCGCCATCGGTGACCCCATGCCACTGGCAGCGACAATCATGTGCCAGTCGTCGACCAACAGCACCACGTCCGGACCGCTCCACCAGGACCGCGAGCGGAGCTGCGACGTCGTCAGGTCGGGCGGCGGCAGCCGCTTCTTCAGGTTCACCGCCAGCGCCTTGATGGACTCCTCCAGTGCCGCGATGTTGCGGTTGATGGCACCCGCTGCCAGCAGGTGCGTCTCGGGCACCGCGTCGAGCAGGCCCGATCGGAAGTCCGCCAGCATGAACCGCACCTGATCGGGGCTGTTGCGCTTGCAGATCGCCTCCGCCACCGCATGCGCAATGGTGGTCTTGCCCGACTTCGGCGCACCGAAGATGAGCTGATGCGGCGTGCTGTGCATGTGGTTGTATGCCACCGACAGGTCGGATTCGCGGACGCCCACCGGCACCGTCCAGCGGGTCCGGTAGTCGTTCTCCGGTCCGGGCGGGTTCGGGTCGAGTTCGTGCAGGTAGATCCGCTCGGGCAGCACACGAACCCGCGGTGCCATATCGGTGTGCAGCGACGAGATGTGGTCTACGGCCGCGGTGATGGCCGGCACAAGGTCGCCCGCGCTGTGCACTCCGTCCATCCTGGGCACGCCGATCATCAGGTGGTGCTTCTCCATCGACACCGCCCGCCCGGGACGGTTCGTCGGAATGTCACGGGTGATGCGGTCGACCTGCGTCTCGTTGACGTCACCGAGCCGGAACTCGACCTTGGTGCCCAGGTAGTCACGGACGCGGGATTTCAGTTCCGTCCAGCGCGGCGTCGAGATGATGACATGCACACCGAACGCGAGGCCCTGACCGGCAAGGTCCTGAACCACCGGTTCCAGGTCCGGGAACTCGCCGATGAATGCCGGCCAGCCGTCGATGATCAGGTAGACGTCACCGAACGGATCCTGCGACGCCGGATGATTCGGATCGTCACGCAACTGCCGGTAACTGGCGATCGAGCCGATGCGGTGCTCTTTGAACGTCAATTCACGTTGCCGCAGAACGGCTTTCATTTCCGCGACAACGCGCATCACCCGGTCGGGTTCGGAACGGGTCGCGACGCCGCCGACGTGCGGCAGGTCCTCGAGGTACATGAGGCCACCGCCGCCGAGGTCGACGCAGTAGAACTGCACCTGCCGGGGAGAGTGGGTCGCGGCCGCCGACAGCACCAACGTCTGCAGGAATGTCGACTTCCCGGTCTGCGGCGCGCCGCCGACCGCGATGTTGCCACCGGCAGCGGAGGTGTCGATGCCCCACACTTCCTGCTTGTGGCGGCGCGGCTCGTCCATGATGCCGAGGCCGAACCGCAATGGGGCCCGCTGATCGCGCTCCACCAGTTCATTGACCGGCACCGGATCCAGCAGCGGCGGCAGCCACATCTTGTACGCGCGACTCTCGCCGGTGGTGAGCTGGTTCAGCACCACCTCGCGCAGGGCGCGCTGTTCGGTGTTCGTCATCGCCCAACCCCCGAGTCAGACATCGGCGCCGCGGTGAACCGACGGATGCGGAAGGTGTTCTGCGCCACCACTCTTGGTGCGTCGTCGTCGTCGATCTCCGCGACCGTCGGCACGTAGGTGCCACCGGTGTAGATGCTCTTGAACTTGATCGGATCTTCCATACCCACCCGGAGGAAGCCGACGCCGCTCTCCTTGTTGGTGATGTACTGCGCCTCGGGCGTGCCGATCACCGCCTTGGATTCGGCGGAACTGGTGGTACGCAATGCGATTCGGTACGTCAGGTTCGGCTCCAGCTTGTCGATGCGGGCACCACCGGTGTTCAGCGACTGCGTCGCCAGCAACAGGTGCACGCGCAGCGACCGGCCCACGCGACAGATGCGGTCGAACAGCGCGATGAAGTCCGGGTGGTTCTGCAGCAACTCCGCGAACTCGTCGACGACCACGAAAAGTGTTGGCAGAGGGGGCAGATCAGCCCCGCGTTCGCGGTACTTCTCGTACTCGGCTACACCCGACAACGCACCGGCCGCCCCGACCTGCATACCCGCCTGCCGCAGGATGCCCTGCCGCCGGTCCAGTTCACCGGTCAGCACCTCGCCCATACGGCTGACGAGTTCGGCTTCCTCTTCCATGTTGGTGACGACGGCCGCGGTGTGCGGCAGGTTCTCCATGCCCAGGAACGTCGAGCCGCCCTTGAAGTCGGTCAGCAGCAGGTTGATCTGGTCCGGGTGATGCGTCGCCACCAGCGAAAGAATCAGGGTACGAAGGAATTCCGATTTACCCGAACCCGTCGTACCGATCAGCATCCCGTGCGGGCCAGCACCGAATTCGGCACCTTCCTTGATGTCGAGGTGCATGATGTCGCCGTTCTTGAGCTGGTGGCCGAACGGAATGCGCAACCGATCCTGATCCAGGTCCGAGTACATCCGCCACCGCCGCGGCGTGACCTCCTCGACCGAGCGAGCGCCCACCAGGTGGTGCCATTCGCTCGACACCTTCTTCTGGACGCGGTTGCCCTTGTCGATGATCGTGCCGGTGATGGACCACCCCGCCAGCTTGCGCGCCAGTCGGCCGGCCGACGTCGGGGTCACCGAGTCGGTCACGGTGGTCACCTCGCGCCACGGCTGGTTCGCCGCCCGATCCTCGCAGGAGCCATCGGGATTGACCTTGATGCGGTACCCGGACTTGTGGTTGCCCTTGGTGATGACGGTGACGCCCGCTCGCCCGTCGACCGGGAACCCGGCCTTGCCGCCGGTCAGGTCGACCACCAGCACATAGGGTCCCGAGGGGGGTGCGTCGGCGCTGTGTGGACCGCGCGCCGTCAGGTCGGCCAGCCCGTCCGCCTTGGTGAACACCAGGCGCTTGGGTCCGGCGTCGTCGGTCTCGGTCTGGCTCTGCACATGCGGCAACCACTTGAGCCAGGCCCAGTCGGGATCGTCGAGGTCGTCCATCAGAACCCGGATCTGCAGCAGGTCCGGCGGATGGAAGACCGCCAGGTGGCAGATCATGGCGGCGAGCAGCCCCCGCGACCCTTCCGGATCACCACCGATGGCGATGGTCGGGTAGCTCTTGAGGATCACCAGCTTCGGGCAGTCGTGCACCAGGCCGTGGGTACGCAGAAACTTGGTCACCCACATGTGGCTGACCGGTTCCAGGTGAGCCTGTGGCGCGGCCATCGGACCCGCGAGGTCCGACCCGATGTTCGGCTTGAGCAGCCGGTCGACCGCCGCCTGCGCGCCGATGCCGATGCGGGCACCCATGAAGAAGTCGGCGTTGTTGCCGCTGACGCTGCGCGACCACTGCCGCTGCGTACCGACGATCGACAACAGATCCTCGGGGTGCGGCGCGTGGTAGCTGAAGAACGTCACCTGGGCGTCCGCCGACGACGTCACGCGGGTCCGCAGACCAGCGAGGTACCGCAGATACTCCTTGCGGTCCTCGTTGATCTCCGGCACCTTCTTGCCGCCGCCACCGCCGCTGGCCATGTAACCGACGGTGCCCATGATCATCATCAACGGCATCATCAGCATGTACGGCGACAGCTGGCGGACGCCGGTGAAGATCATGATCGCGATCATTCCGAGCATGCCGCCACCCATGACGTACGGCATTGCCTTCTGCATGCCGGACGCGGGGATCTCGATGCCCAGGTCGTCGGGCGGGGTCACGTTGATCTCGCCCGGGGTAAGGCGTGGACCCCGCTTCATCGACGGGGTGAACTTCTTGGTCGTCATGACGCACCTCCCGGATGCGGCGCCGCGGCGTCGTTACTGCCGCCACCCGCCCTGCGCGGTTTCGGATCCGACGGCAGGGTGTCATGTTCGAGCAACGCCGCCTCCTTCGACAGGACAGGGCCTTCCATCAGCAGACCGACCACCTGCCACGGCGCCGTGGTGGCGCCGCTGAGACCGAGGGCCTTGGCGGTGTCCTCGTTGGCTATCCCGTACCGGATGCCCTGGGCGTCGACGTAGTACTGGGCTTCGCCGTAGCGCGGGTCGGGGGACTGCAGCCGGATGTACTGGCCACCATCGATGTAGACGGTGGCGTCGCCGCTGATCTGCTTGATGCCGTTACCCATCGAGCTGACGGGGATCGGCAGGTGCCGCCCGACGATCACCGTGGTCTTGGCACCCTGGTCACCGGCTTCGCGCTGCCACGTCCAGCACACCGTCGGATCGTCCTGTGGCAGCAGCATGGTCATGGGCTTCGCCGGCAGCGGTGAGGTGTACGTCTGCTCGGGAATCTTGGCGACCACGCTGGATTCCACCGACGGCGGCGAGATCAGCCCATACGAGTTCGTGGCCCGCAACGCGGCCGCCGTCGTGTCGTTGACCTTCGCGACGCCGTCCGGCAGCACCACGTACTGCTGCTTGCTGTTGTCGGTAATGGTCTGGAACACCGTGCCGTTCACCAGATTCGGCGGCAGGCCGACGGCGTTGGGCGCGCCCGCGGCCGGGATCGGGGCCAGCGCCCAGGGGCCGACGTTCGGCAGCGCGTTGAACAGGCCCGACGAGATGGGCGCCGACTTCGAGCCGACCGGAATCCCCACGGCAGAGGTCAGCGCGCGATCCGCGAGGTCGATCGAATGCCGACCGTCCTTGGTGATCAGCCACGTCTTGTCCTGGTACTTGACCAGCACTCCCTGATCCGGGCGGATCGGCCCGACCCCGCCGCTCAGGACCACCGGTTCGACAAGCACCGAGGTCTCGACGGTCGGGGTGACGCTCTCAGGCTTGGTGACGGTGTCGCACACCGACCAGGTGCCCGACGTGCCGTTCACCGGCGTCGCGTAGGGCGCGCCGGGGATGCCGATCGGCTGGCCCTTCGGCATCTTGGCCAGCTCTGCGGGCTTGACCACCTGCGGCTCACCGGTGTGACCGAGGACCAGCCGAGCCGAGGTCAGGTTGTACACCGGACGGATCTGCTGCGTCCCGGGCATGACGACGTACAGCTGGTTGGTGCTGCGGTCGACCAGCAGCGCGTCGTCGCCTCGCTTGCCCTGCGGTTTGAAGTAGGCCATCATCGCGGCGCCGAGGCAGACGATGACCGCGACGACGATGCCAGCCGACACCGACCTGCTGTAGAACTGCAGCGGGTCGTCGAACATCCTGGTGTCGCGCCGCACGATGGCGTGCTCGACGCGACGGAGCAGGAAGCGCCAGCCGCTGACCTGAACCTTGGTGGTGAGCCGGAAATCTGCCATCGACTATTCGCCGATGTTCAGGCGCCGGTGCACGCCGCTGATCGCGGACGCCATGTCGTCGCCGGTGATCTCGCTGAGCGCGTCGACTCCCAGGCTCTCGATGTCCATAGACCTGGCGAGGCGCATGTCGCGGGCCTGCTCACCGGCCTCCACCAGCTGGCGCGCGTAGCGGCCGTTACCGGCGATGTCGATGGCCGGCTTGCCGTTGAGCTCGTGCTGGCCCAGCGTGGTCGCGGCCTCAAGCACGTGCTTGGCCGCCTCGTCGTTGATCGACGAATCATTGCTCTTGGCAATGACTTTCGCGATCTCGACGATCTCGTCAGGAGAGTAGGACTCGAACTCGATGCGGGTGGCGAACCGGGACCGCAGACCATCGTTGGCCTCCAGCAGCCGGTCGATGTCCGAGCTGTATCCCGCGATGATGACGACCAGGCGGTCCCGATCGTTTTCCATGCGGGCCAGCAGCGTGTCGATGGCCTCGGAGCCGAAAGCGTCGCCGCCCTGCAGCCCGTCCTGGATCAGGGTGTAGGCCTCGTCGATGAACAGCACACCGCCCAGGGCCCGGTCGATGACCTTCGACGTCTTCACCGCCGTGTGCCCCAGGTACTCACCGACGAAGTCCTTGCGGGACGTCTCGACCAGCTTGGGTTCGGTGATGACGCCGAGGCCGGCCAGGATGTTCGCGACCACCCGGGCGATGGTGGTCTTACCGGTTCCCGGCGGCCCGGTGAAGATCATGTGCTTGGACTGCTGTGCGACCTTCATGCCGCGAGCCGCGCGGATTTTCGCCATTTGCGTTGCGGCGCGGTAGGTCTCGATCTGCTCCTTGACCTTGGCCAGCCCGATCTGCCGGTCCAGCTCGGCCTGCGCATCGGCGAGCATCTTGTCTCGCGCCGAGTGGTCGGCCACCACGCTGTTCGGATCCCACTTGTCGGAGCGG
This sequence comes from Mycolicibacterium sp. P4_G11, assembly GCF_056555145.1. NCBI lineage: Bacteria > Bacillati > Actinomycetota > Actinomycetes > Mycobacteriales > Mycobacteriaceae > Mycobacterium > Mycolicibacterium sp. P4_G11. Next base: position 248,783 of record NZ_JBFUJW010000008.1, on the reverse strand, counting down.
GCAGCGATCTTCTCCGTCGTGGTGGTCTGCAGCCGGAAGTTCGGATCACGAAGCGCCTCAGTGACTTTCGGCTCCGGGAAGTTGGCCTGCAGCCACTCCAGCAGACGCCGGGCGCCCTCCTCGTTGCCCTGATCCCGGAACGTCATGGCCAGGTACCAGGCGATCGGCCGGCCGCACGCCGTCCCTGCCGGCGACTCGTTGGCTTCGGTCAGCTTGTCCTTGGCCTCGGTGAACAGTCCGAGGTTGGCCGCCGCGACGCCGCGAGCCACCCCGGCCGCGCCGGCCAGGAAGGCGTCCGGCCAGCTCTCGGACCCCCGGAGCACCTCCATGACGTCGGTCCAGCGCTGGCCACCGGTGTAGATGACGGCCTTGACCCACGCCACCAGATGCTCGGAACCGCCTACCGCGGCACCTTCGACAGCCTCGAGCGCGTCGGCGTAGTTGCCCTCGGCGGCCTCGTTGACCGCGAACGCCAGTGTCAGGGCCAGCGGCGAATTCACGGGATAGGTGATGTCACCGAGCTCGCCGCCGATCCGCACCCGCGCGTTGACCTGCGCCAGCGACACCTCGGCCTGCCCGGCGAGCATGCCGAGGTTGCCGCGCGAGTACCAGGCGCGGAACAGCGTGGTCCGGTCTGCATCGCCGCACCGGATCCGTCCGATCCAGGCGTCGCACGCGGTCTCGTCGACCGAGGTGATCTCGGTGAACAGTTGCATCGAGCGCGCCGGCGCGGTGTCCAGCATGCCGACGGCGTTGTTGAACATGGCGGCGAGTTGGTCACTCATGTGTTTCCCCTGAATATCTGGTGGCAAAGATGTGGGCGCGGGTCGCGGCGGCCTCTTCGGGCGACGGCAGATCGAGACTGCGGGACAGGAAATCCTTGGCCTCGGCGCGGTCGTGGCCCAGTTCCCGAAGCCCCGAGTACATGACGTCGTACTGCGCCGACCGCCCGTCCTGGCGGGCCAGGTCGGCGATCAAGAGAACTTCCTGCGCCAGTTCGACTTCCGTCATGTCGGTGGCGCCGGGGGAGAGCCGGACCCGGTGGATCCGGCCGTCCATGAGGGCCGTGACGGTCACCGTCTGCGGTGGGTTCGCGACGGTGTACCCGAACGGGACCGGCTGGTCGTCGACGGACGACTCACCGTCCTCGGCAGCCAGCGCGCCCGGGCTGACCTCGTCGTCGTCGGCGTACAGGTAGTCGAGTGCACCGCCGAGATCGTCGTCCGAACCGTCGTCCGGATCATCGCCCGACGGTTCGTCATCGAACCCGTCATCATGGTGGGCGGCCAACGTCAGTCCTGGTAGTCGTCGCCGGCGGCGCCGGCGGCGGGTGTGTCGAACCAGGAACGCGACGGCAGGAACTCCAACAGCCCCTGGAGTGCGCGTTCCAGGTTCTCGTCGGTGCCGGCGAGGAAGCTGCCATACAGCTCGCCGCTGACCTTCCGCGGCAGGGACACGATGCGGCCCAGCCGGGAGTCGAGGACACCGGCGGCGACATCGGCCTGGCTGTAGGTGCCGCCAGCATGCCGCTCATTGGCGGTGAGTTCAACCCACGAGTCGGGGTTGCCGATGAGTTCGGAATAGGTCCGCGCCGAGCTCAGGCTGATGCCGAACTGCGTGAGCTGATCGGGCGTGCGGGCGTCGGTGAGCCGGCTGGTCGATGCGGTCAGTGGCTCAACGTTGGCCGGGTTGGCCGAGCCGAGCACGGCATTGACCATGCCGGCCAGGCCCACCTGCGGGGCAACCCGCTGCACAACCAGCAGGTCGCCGTCACGGGCCGCGACCACATGCCGTTCGCCCTTGCGACAGACCACGAACCGCACCATCTTCCCGCCGACGTCGCGGCGCCACCAACGACCCTCGATGGTGCGGTCGGCGCGGCTGAGGGTGTCGACCATCGCGGCCACTTCCGGATGCGGGTTCCCGTAGATGTCGAGGACGCCCTGCGCCGTCAGATCCCGCCGCACCTGTTCCCAGACGATGTCCCGCAGGTCCAGCTGGGGAATGTTCGGGCGGATACCGAGGCTCGTCGGGAAATCCATGAGACCGAGCTTGTCGGCGATGACGAGCATGCCGTCGATGGTGACCTCGACGGCGACGACGTCGTCGATGCCGCCCGAGGCGCTGCTGGCCGCGGTGTACGGGCCGGTCACGTCCACTGCCCCGACAGCGTCAACGACCTGGCATCACGCCCGGTACATGTGTCCACCCGCTGCATCTCGGCTCCACCCCCTGTTCCCGGCGCCAAGCGCCGGGCATCGCTGTCCTCCGTGACCATCTTGGTACGCCACCTCACAGGCGGCAGGCCGATGGCCAAACTCCTACGCGAGTCACGGCATCTGACCTGCACAGGCGGCCCCACACCACCCCCACAGCGCTTCCCCACAACCCGCATCGAGCCTACCAGCGGGTCTGACCACAGGTCCGCACCAATTCGACACCGCCACGGCCTGGTCGGCCGCCACCGTCGCACGCCGAAAGGTCTTGGTGGACAAGCAATTCGACGGCACTCCGCGAACCTCCGTCGAACCGTCGGCCGGACGGCCGACCACGGTATTGGGCCCGGCCATCCCGCTATCGCCACTGACGTGGTCGATACTGGGAGGGCATCTGCGTCTTGGCACCTGCGTCGAGCGAACCGAGGAGAGAAAGCGCGTATTCGGTGACTGACCACTTCGAACCGCAGCACAACCCCCCGGAAAGCGCTTTTGCCGGACATCCGGTGAACACGCCGCCGGCCTGGCCACGCGTGAATCCGGCGGGCGGCAACACCGGCATGCAGCACACCGAACCGCTGCAGCGCAGGACCGGTTACCCGCCGCAGCCCGGCCCCATCCAGCCAGGTCGCCCGCCACAGCAGCCGTGGCCGTACGGCCCGCAGGGTCAGTTCACGGCACCGGGGTCGTACGCCGACGCCATCCGCCGGGACGACCTGCTCCGGGCCCGCAAGCCCGAGCCCGGTCGTGGCTGGCGCAAGACGCTGTTCAAGGCGACGTTCGGGCTGGTCAACCTCGGGCCGTCACCCGATGAGATCCACGAGGCCCAGCAGATCAACCGGATTCGGTCAGCGTTGTCGGGCCACTACAAAGTCGGCGTCATGGGCAAGGGCGGCGTCGGCAAGACGACGATGTCCGCCTCGATCGGGTCGCTGTTCGCCGAGCTCCGGCAGGAGGATCGGGTCGTGGCCGTCGACGCCGACACCGCGTTCGGCAAACTCGGCAGCCGCGTCGATCCCAAGGCCCTGAGTTCGTACTGGGAGTTGGCGTCCGACCAGCATCTCGAGAGTTTCGCCGATATCCGTAACCGCGTGGGCAGCAATGCCGCGGGACTGTTCGTGCTGGCCGGTGAGGCGAGCCCGGCCCGCCGGCGGGTGCTGGACCCCGCGGTTTACCGGGAGGCGGCCTCCCGGCTGGATCGTCACTTCACCATTTCGATCATCGACTGCAGCTCGACGATGGACAGCCCCGTCACCCAGGAGGTGCTCCGGGATCTGGACGCGCTCATCGTCGTGTCATCACCCTGGGTCGACGGAGCCGGCGCGGCCGGGCAGACGCTGGATTGGCTGGCGGCACACGGCCTCAACGGTCTGTTGCAGCGAACAGTGGTGGTGCTCAACGATTCCGACGGCCATGCCGACAAGCGCACGCGCTCGGTGTTGGCCCAGCAGTTCGCCGGGCAGGGTCAGGCCGTCGTCGAGGTGCCGTTCGACGGGCACCTGCGGCCGGGTGGCGTCATCGCCGGCACCCGACAGCTGGCGCCGGCGACGCGGCGTAAGTTCATCGAGATCGCGGCCGCACTCGCGGCGAACTTCCCGACCAGTGACGACCGACACCGCGAGCGTTCCTGATAGCTGCAGCTAGACCAGCTGCAGGAGCAGCTTTTCGACCAACTGCTTGTCCTGCTCCGACACGCTCGCTTCGGCTTCGGCACCGACCACGACGGCCTCGGGCACGCCGGCGGCCAGGGCCGTCTCCTGGATGGTCAGGTTGGCACCGCGCCGTGCGGCGTACAGCCGCTGACCAAGAGTCGCGGTCGGCGCTTTGGCGCCGAGCAGTGTCAGTTCGTCGATCCGGGCGCGCACCAGCCCCAGCGCTTTGATCAGCGGCGGCGATACCGGGCCGAGCCGGGCGGCGCTCGCGGCGACGGCTTCGAGCTGCCGCAGGTCGGACAGAATCTGCGTCACCCACGGCGTGAATTCGGAATCCTCGATGGCCGGCAGCGCGTCGGCTGTGGCACCCAAAGTATTCACCGCGGCGACGACCGCCTGGGCGATCAGCGGAACCTCACCCGCGTTGGTCAGCGGCGGGGCGGGCGCGGCTTGTGGCGCCGCCGCGAACTGCGCCTGCGCCGGGACCGGCTCGCCACTGCGGATCCGTGCGATGGTTCCCGGCGGCCAGTGCAACACCTCTTCGAGGCGCAGGCGCGTTCTCTCGCGCGGCCAGCTGCGGCCTTTTTCGAAGGAGATCAGTGCTCCGGCGTTGATGATGCCGTCGGCCGCCAGACTGCGCTGGCTGATGTCGAGCTCGCGGCGCCGAGCGGCGGCGGCCGCACCGGCGCGCTCCATCCCGGGATCGACGGCGGGCAGGGCGATGTACTCGGTGACGTCATCGGGATCGATGTTCGGCACCCGAGGTCACCTCCATCTCATTGCGGCCCGCGCTCAACAAGAAATCCGGAGCGCTGTCAGCGGTCCGGTACAGCTTAGCCCGTTCCGTCTCGCATAACTATTGCGTTGACGGTCACTGAACCGTATCGGTAGGCCCGCGAGCGCTTCAGTTAGACCGTACACCCTCCCCAAACCACGACTTTCATCAATGTTATTCCGGACCATTCGGATGATTTCTAAGCGTCAATAGCGCACTGACCTGCGAATATACCTAGCGCTACGGTTTAACTGTTGCGTTACTGCAGTCTGGTGCTATAGATTCTTCTCAACCGCGACGGAACAGTCGCAGCGCAACAGCTAAGGAGTACCCCGATGACCGCAATTGCCATGGACGGCCTGCCGCTCGGTGAGTGCACCCGGAGCCCGGAGCAGTGGACGACGATCGCCAGCGAGGAAGCCAAGAGCCTCTGCCGGCAGTGCCCCCGCCGCTGGGCGTGCGCGCGTGACGCCGTCGAACTGCCCCGCGCCGAAGGCCTCTGGGCCGGCATCGTCATTCCCGCCGACGAGGGTCGCGGCCGGACGTTCGCGCTGAAGCAGCTGCGGTCCCTGGCCGAAGCCAATGGCTACCCGGTCCGCCGTCAGCGCCGAATCTTCCTCGAAGTCGCGTAGTACCCCGCTGCCCACGCTGCCGTTTGAGGGGGCGGCAGCGCGGGCATCGGTTCTACGCACGAGGGTTAACGTGACGGGATGAGCGTTACCGACAACACCGGAGCACCCACCACCGTCACCGCCGAAGCCGGACGATTCACCATCGCCGTCGATGGCAGGACTGTCGGGCTGATCGATTACCTCGACCAGGGCGGCCGACGCATCTTCCCGCACACCGAAGTTCAGCCCGAATACGGTGGCCGCGGGCTGGCGACGATCCTCGTCGCCGAGGCATTGGACGCCACGCGAGCCGCAGGGTTACGCATCGTCCCGGAATGCTCGATGGTCAGCGGATACATCGCCAAGCATCCCGAGTACGCGCCGCTGGTCGACCCGGCCTGAGTGGTTTGGGCGCGCTCCGTATCGGAGAGTGATACGGGGCGCGCCGAGATCACTGCTGGCCCAGGTACTGCGCGGTCGAACCGCTGACCGGCATGTCGGGCATGCCGAGCTTGCGGTGATCCCAGCTGCGCATCCGGCTCGGCACGACGCGGACCGCGACGCGGTTGTTCATCATCTGGTCGACGAACGGGCGCATCTCGTCGGTGTAGGGGCCGGTGTAGCGCTCCCACACGCTGATGCCCACGCGCAGACAGGTGTCGACGTCGTCGAGGATCTCGGCGGTGCCGTCGATCGAGACGCCGCGCAGGGTGCCGTAGGTGTCACCGTCCTCGATCATCACGGTGATGGTCGAGTCCCGGCGCAGGTTGAGCGCCTTCTGCGACTTGGCCTTGGTCTCAAACCAGATTTCGCCGTCGAGCACGGCGTACCACATGGCCACCAGGTGCGGCCGGCCGTCGGCCAGGACGGTGGCCATGGTCGCGGTCCGGCTGCGATCGATGAATTCGACGATCTCGTCGTCGGTCATGACGATCTTCTTGCGCTCGTTCTGTCCCACGCTCTTATGCCTATCAGGCGACGGCAGCGAGCTGCCCATCGGACCCAGCTGGCGGCTGCTACTCGGCCCGCAGCGCCGCGATCGCCGGGCCGAACATCGTCGCCTTGATGGCGGCCATGGTCTGAGAATCCTTGCCCGCCACCGGAATCACGAGCTCCACCGCGGCAGGGACCACCGCGTCCTCTGCCGCGGCGGCCTCCACGATGCCGTACTTGGCGGCGTCGTCACCACCGAAGCGCCGGCCGGTGGTCATCGAGGCGATCGCCGCCTGCGGGGTCAGTTTGGCCTGGATCAGGGCGGCCATCCCGGGCGTGAACGGAATCCGGATGTCGACCTCGGGGAAACAGAAGAACCCGCGGTCGGAGCGCATGGTCCGGTAGTCGTGGGCCATCGCCAGCATGGCGCCGGCGCCGAAGGCGTGCCCGTTGACCGCGGCGGCCGTCGGGATCGGCAGGGTCAGCACCCGCGCGAACAGCGCATGCACCCGCCCGACGTACGACTGCATCTGGTCGCCGTGCGCCATCAGCCAGTCGAGATCCAGCCCGTTGGAGTAGAACTTCCCGGCACCGGTGGTGACCAGACCCTGGGCGCCACCCGCGACGAGATCGTCGATGGCGCCGTTGATGTCGTCGAGGAAGCCCAGCGAGAACCGGTTCTCGTCATCGCCGATATTGAGGATGGCGATCTTGTCCTGGTAGCTGACGGTGATGGTCATGGTTGTTTCCTCCTGGTTGGGGTGGGTTCGTCGGCAAGGACCGCGCGTACGGCTGCGGACAGCCGATCACGCGCCCAGCTGTTACTGATTCTGTTGCGGGACAAGATGATTGCCGTCGGCAGATCTACGATGCACACCGTGATGGCATCGACCGCCGCGCCGTCGCGCCGGTCCCACAGGTGCGACGACAGCCGCACCATCAGGTCGATCAGCTGACGGTCGAGGTCTTTGAGTTCGGCCGCCAGCGACGCCGGCAGGTCGGGGCCGAGCAGCTGGTCGCGCTGCACCCGCCACGCCAGTTGAGCCGACTGCCGCCAGCGTTCGTAGAACACCGCGGGGGCCTGCGCGGCCGCGACGACGGCGTCCACCGGGTCGGCAGCCTTGTCGGCCAGCGCCGCATCGACCAATTCCGTTTGGACATCGAAGAATCGGCGTGCCGCACGCAGCCACGTCCGGGCGACTAGCTCCGTCCGCGAGCCGAAGTTGTGATAGATCGCGCCGTTGGAGATCCCGGCCGCAGCCGCGACGGCGCGGGTGGTGACGCCGGCCGGTCCGGCCTCGACGGCCAGCGACTCGGCAGCGTCGAGCACCGCATCGAGGTCGTAGACACGAGGCCGGGGCACCGGCACACCATAACAGAGCGATCGCTCTGTTACTACGCAGCGTGAGCGCGACCCGTTACGGCGGGTAGATCTGCTTGATGGTTCCGTCGGCGTTGACCTGCATGTATCCGGTGCCCGGCGCGGTGGAGTGAATCGCCAGGCCCAGGCCGCCGCCCTCTTCACCCTCGATGATGAGGTACATCTGCGATCCCGGCTCCGCACCCAGCTGCGGGGGCGCGCCGGCCATCGTCGCGGCCACCGCCTGCGCATTGATGGCACCGAGATCCGCCAGTACGTCGAACGAACTGGTGCTGGTGTCCGAGCCCCATTTGTTCCAGCTGCCGCCGCGGTACATGAAGCTCTGGTCGACGTGCTTGTTGGTGGGAGAGACGCGATCCATGATCGCGTAGTCGGGGTAGACCACGAGCTTGAATCCCATGGCGTCCCCGAACTTCGCCTTGATGGTCCCGATCAGGTTTGTCAGACCGTCGGCGGTCTGCAGCTGGCTAGGTCCCGGCGGTGTCGATGCCGCCGTGGAGGCGGGAGTGGACATGCCGCCGGTCGGGTACCCAACGGTGCCGCCGGGGCCCGTGGGCATCGACGGAAACAGTTGCGCGCTGGGATCATTGGTGGCCACCGGCTGATCACTCGAACCGCTGTCGGGCCACATCACGTAGGCGATGCCGGCACCTCCGAGGACGACCACCGTGACCAACGCGGCGACGATCACGACCGCCGAGTTGCGCCACCACGACTGTGCCGGTTGGGCATTCGTCAGCTGGGCCGGTGACCACTGCGCGGATCCGGGCCCCAGGCTCTGGGCCGGGCTCGCATATTGCGTGTGCGCATGCGCCGGGTAGGACTCGGGGCCGGTCGTGGGGTAGGGGACCGACGGAGCGGCCCACGCCGGCGGCGGTGTCTGCTGCGCGGGCTGACCGAACGGAGCGGGCTGCGCCGGTCCGGCCAACGCGGCACGGGCGGCGGCAGCCAGGTCTTTGGTTGTGGCATAACGCAGTTCGGGATCTTTGGCCATGCCGGTGGCGATGACCTGATCCATGTACGCCGAAATACCGGGCCGCATGGTCGACGGCCGCGGCGGATCCGAGTAGAGGTGGCTGGTGATCTGCCGCTCCATGCTGTCGCCCGGAAACGGCGGGGCGCCGGTCAGACATTCGTGCAGCACACAGGTCAGCGCGTAGATGTCGGAGCGGGCATCGGCACGATCACTGGTGAAACGCTCGGGCGCCATGTACGCGACCGTGCCGATGGTGGCGCCGGTGTGGGTCAGCTTGGTCTCGCCGGCGGCGCGGGCGATACCGAAGTCGATGAGGTAGGCGAAATCGTCTGGGGTGACGAGGATGTTGGCGGGTTTGACGTCGCGGTGCACGAGGCCGACACCGTGCGCCGCACCGAGCGCGGCGGCGATCTGCTCGACGATCGAGACTGCCCGGTCAGGCGTCAGTGGGCCGTTGGCCAGCAGCTCCTGGACGGTCTTGCCGTCGATCAGCCGCATCGTCACGTAGAGCCGGTCGTCGATCTCACCGAAATCGTGGATCGGCACGATGTGCGGCTCGTCCAGCCCGGCGGCCGCGTGGGCCTCCCGCCGGAAACGCACCTGGTACTGCTCGTCGTCCGCGAAGGTCGGGGGCAGCACCTTCATCGCCACGACCCGCTTCATGGTGGTGTCGTAGGCCTTCCAGACCTCACCCATGCCGCCGCGGCCGAGCAGCTCAATCAGCCGGTAGCGGCCGAACGGTGTCCCATCCACCGGCTAACCATAAGAGGCAGCCGCGTCCGCTGCCAGAGGTGGGTGATCCGCGGTTACGCGCGCACCCTGCGGCGATAGGTGACCTTGTCGAATTCCCGGCCGTGTTCGTCGACCGCGGTCACGTCCATTTCGCTGAGCAGCTGCCCGGGCCTGACGTCGACGCGGATGAAGGCGTAGTTGCGGAAGCGCACCCGCGACCAGCCGACGGCCTCGGCCTTCTTCTCACCGTCGGACGTCCAGACATAGCTGTTGGGGACGAACGTGTCGGGAGTCTCGTGGCCGCGGTAGCTCTCGGGCTCGCCCGGCTGGAAGCCGTATCGCGGCCGGCCGGCGCAGCCCACGGTGTAGTAGACGGTGCCGTCGGTTTCCGCGTCCACGGTGGAGTTGTCACCGGCGACCTTGGTGGGGCGGTCGGCGCGGATCGGGTCGGTGCGTTCGTAGACGTGGTTGTGTCCCTGCAGCACGAGATCGACCTGGTAGCGGTCGAACAGCTCGCACCAGGCCGCCCGCACGCCGCCGTCGCTGGCGTGGGAGTCGGTGGTCGAGTAGGCGCAGTGGTGGAAGAAGCAGACGATGAAGTCGATGTTGGGGTCGGCCCGGTAGGCGGCCAAGGTGCGCTCGACCCAGGAATTCTGTGTGCCGTCGGAATAGCCTGTGTTGGAACGGATTTCGAAGCTGACGTCGTTGGCGTCCAGCGACAGCACCGCGACGTTGCCGTAGGTGAACGAATAGACCGACGGGCAGGCCGCCGGGCCGTTGTCCGGAAAGTCCATGCGCGCCAGGTGGCCGCCGTATCCGTGGCTCGGATACGAGGCCTCCATATCGTGATTGCCGGTCGCGAACATCCACGGTGTACTCGCCGCGCTGGCCTCGATGGAGCCCAGGTAGACGTCCCAGACGAACGGGTTGTACTTGTCGAAGCCGTGCGCGGGCTTGCCCGAGGCGACGAACGACAGCGGCTTACCGCCGCCGGACGGGTCGGCGTAAGCGATATCCCCAGCCAGCAGGTGAAATTCGGGCTTGGACGCGACGATCTGGTTGAACACGTTGGCGGTGTGCGGAGCGTCGGGCTCGTTGTCCGGCTTGTAGTAGCGATCGTCGTAGTCGCCCGGCTTGAGCCCAGCAGGCTGACGGGGCACGTCATCGGTGCCCTGGTCGCCCATCATGGTGAACCGGAACGGTGCCAACGTCGTTCGCACGCTGGGCATCGCCGTCTTGGCGGACCGCACGTCGCTGACGAAGCCGTCCTCGGTGCGCCACCGGTAGAAGTGCGCGGTGCCGCCGGGCAAGCCGTCAACCGGAACATGGGCGTAGAACTGCTCGGCCGCCAGCACGCCGCGGTCGTTGGTGGGAATCTGGGTGACGAGGTTGCGTACTTCGGCTTCGAAGGTCGCGCCCAGTTGATCGGTGGGTCCGTGGTCGACGAACACCTTGGTACTGCCGGGATTTCGCGACAGCTGCGCGGACAGTCGCAGCTGGTTGGTGGCATCACCGCCGAAGCCGACCCGGCGGTTGGCCACGCTCAGCGGCGCGTCCTGCGCGTAGGCGCGACGCCCGAACGGAGCCAGGCCCAGGGCCGCCACGGCGGCGGCTGCGGCCGACCCACGCAGGAAGTTCCGCCGCGATACCCGGTGCCGGCGCAGGTACTGCTGGTGCCAGTCGTACTGCTCGGCGATGGTCATGGTCCCCGATAAGGCATCGGGGAGGCCCGTGTCCGGGATTTCACCGGCGGCGGTCAGTCGGGTCGGACGCACTCGTCGATCGTGGCTCAGCGCGGAGCGTCTGGCGAGTCCGACACCGGAATCAAGGTCCGAAGTTCAGCCGGGGTTCACGGAATCGCGATCAACGACGCCGGGGCGCCGTACCGCTGCGGCCAGTCCTGCCACGCGACGTCCGTCGGGCCGACGGCCTGCTCCGTCACCGTCCACCGGTCGCCTCGGTGGTTCAACAGGGCCGCGTACGTCCGGGACACAAACCCTTCGGCGGCGCCCTCGGCGAGGGGCGTGCCGCGGAAGTCGAACGGCTGGCCGTCGGCCCCGCGGATGCCGCCGTACACGAATGCCCACGGCTCAGAGCTATTGATGACCTGAACCGCAAGAGTTGCGGGCTTGCCGAGTTCGGTCGCCAACGCCGCGACGGCCGGCGCCACGATGGCCTCGCCGGCCGGTGAGCCGGGGTCGACGCCCGGTTCCGCCCACGCCTGCGCGGTGCCGACCAGGATCGACAACCACATGGTCAGGAGCACCACGACACCGCGTCGGAACATGCGGAGACGGTACCGAGCCCCGGCCAGGAATGACACTTTTTGTGATCTGAAAAGTCTTGGGCTGTCCCGAACTCTTTCTCAGCAACGCCTCAGTTGGCGACGGCACGGTGGACACATCAAGCGTGAACGCGCATGTCTTACCGACGTTTCGAGAAAGTAGTCAACGCCAATGAGACACCCGTCAGAACCCCCGACGCCGGACAACCAGCATCTCTGGTCGCGGCAGTACGCCACTGAGCAGGAGAAACTGGTCCAGTGGAGCAATGACCGCTACCGGCGCCCCTACGCTTCCGACGATCACACCCAGCCACTGCGGACTCCATACGGGGCACCGCACCAGTACCCCGCCGCGCCCGTCCCGCCGGCGCCAGCTAAGCGTTCCCGCTCCGGACTGCTGGCCTTCGGCGTCGCCGCGGTAGCCATCGCGGCCGGTGCCGCCGGCACCATGGCCGCGGTCGATCACTTCGGCAGCGTGGTGCCGACCGCGCAGGTTCCGCTCGCCACCGGAATTCAGAACCGCTCGCTGCCAACCGCTTCCGCTCAGGCGCCGGCGGCCCCGGCCGGCTCCGTCGAGGCGGTGTCCGCCAAGGTGCTGCCCAGCGTCGTGAAACTGCAGGTTCAGACCGGCCAGCAGGGCGGCGAGGGCTCGGGCATCGTCCTCACCGCGGACGGGCTGATCCTGACCAACAACCACGTGGTTGCCGAGGCCAACCAGGCTGCCGCGGAACAGGATTCACTGCCGAGCGGGCTGAGCCCGAATGGCCGGCTGCCCCGCGGCATGACCGCCGGCGGACAGACCAAGGCCACCGTCACCCTGTCCGACGGCCGCACGGTGCCCTTCACCGTGGTGGGCGCCGATCCCGCCGACGACATCGCGGTGGTCAAGGCCCAGGGCGTGTCCGACCTGACCCCGATCAGCATCGGCTCCTCGAAGGACCTGCGCGTCGGGCAGAACGTGGTGGCCGTCGGCTCCCCGCTGGGCCTGCAGGGCACCGTGACCACCGGCATCATCAGCTCGCTGAACCGTCCGGTGAGCACCGGTGACGAGCAGACCGGACAGCAGTCGGTGATGAGTGCCATCCAGACCGATGCCGCGATCAACCCCGGCAACTCCGGTGGTGCGCTGGTCGACATGAACGGCAACCTCATCGGCGTGAACTCGGCGATCGCCTCGCTGGGTGGCGGCCCGGATTCCGGTGGTGCCCAGCCCGGTTCGATCGGCCTCGGCTTCGCCATTCCGGTGGATCAGGCCAAACGCATTGCCGACCAACTGATTTCGACCGGCACCGTGCAGCACGCCTCGCTGGGTGTGAAGCTGGCCGCCAACACCAGCGCCCAGGGCGCGGCAGTGGCCGGTGTCGTCGCCGACGGCCCCGCCGCCGCGGCGGGCCTGGACAAGGGCGCCGTGATCACCAAGGTCGACAACCAGCCGATCGACGGTCCCGAGGCGCTCGTCGCGGCGATCCGGTCCAAGGCACCCGGTGACAACGTCACCGTGACCTACGCCGACCCCTCCGGAGCCGAACGCTCCGTGCAGGTGACCTTGGGGCAGACGGATGCTTAGGCCGGCCTAGCCCGTCCCTGTCCCCGCATCCCTGTGAGGGTTGTGTACGCGGAACCCGAGATACGCGTACACAACCCTCACAGGCGTCTGCCGTCCTACCCTCTCCGTGTCGACACTTCCGGAGGGGCCATGCGCGTCGAATACATCGTGGTGCTGATCGCCGTCATCGTGATCGTGGACATCGCCATTCTCGTTGCGCTGCTGCGCAAACAACGCGCCCGGAAGGCGTCCTCCGGCACCACGACAATCGCAACAGAACTCGGCACCACCGCCGACGTGGCCAAGAAATCCCCGGCACCGGTCCTGGCGAAGGCATTCCTGTCGGTCGGACTGTCATTGGCCATCGCGGCCGGCGTCTGCGCGGCGTTTGTGGCCCAATCGAATTCGTCCGACCGCCACGCGGACGGGACGGTCGTCGAGTTGGTGCCCAGCGGCGGCGGCAGCAGCCCGCGCTACCGGGCACGCGTCGAATTCACCACATCCACAGGCAGCCACATCCGCTTCCTCAGCTCGATCAGCAGCAATCCACCACCGGCCACCGTCGGCGAGCACGTCGACGTCCGCTACCACCCCGATGACCCGCACGACGCCACCATCAACACCTACTGGCAGGTGTGGTTCCTGCCGACCCTGCTCGCCATCATCAGCGCCCCGTTTCTCCTGGTGGGCGCTGGATTCGGGATCGCGAGCCGGGCCGGGCGTAAACGGGGGCCAGAAATCCTCTGATTTGACCGGGCGGTCCAGCAGATTGCCAGGTTCATCCGGGCTGCCGCAGGTCACGCGCGGATGTATCGTCTCCCCAATTCCAAATTTGCTGTGAATCGGGGGAAATGGTCCAGTACTACCTCTCGGGTGCAGTAACGGCCCGGGTCGACGGCACGCCGGCGGCGCTCGGCGGACCGAAGCAGCGGTGCGTACTGGCCGTGCTGCTGGCCCATCACGGCACCGTGGTCAGCATCGACCGCCTGATCGACGCCGTCTGGGGCGACGAGCCACCGCCGAAGGCGCTGGCCTCGGTCCGCTCCTATGTGGCCAACCTCCGTCGGGTCCTCGATCCGGGCGCAGATATCGGACCTGACCAGGCCCCGGACCTCCGCCGGGCCGACAGCCAGAGCCAACGACTCGCCTCGCATCCGCACGGCTACCAATTGAATCTGCTCGCCGGCGACTCCATCGACCTGCTCAGCTTCGAAAGCCTGGTGGCGCAAGGCCGGACGGCACTGGTCCGCCACGCGGCCGGCGCCGCCGTCGAGATGCTTACCGAGGCACTGGGACTCTGGCACGGAGATCCGTTCGGAGAGTTCGCCTATCACGAGTTCGCCGCGCCTGAGGCCATCCGCTTCGCGGCTCTGCGGACCACCGCCATCGAGGCGCGATTCGACGCCGCACTGCAACTCGGTGGCGGCGGGGAACTGGTTCCCGAGGTCGAGGCGGCACTGGCGGAACATCCTCTGCAGGAACGGTTGTGGGGCCATCTGATGCTGGCCCTGCACCGGTCCAACCGCACTGCCGACGCGATCCAGGCGTTCGAGCGGGCCTGCACGACGCTCGACCGCGAGGTAGGCACCCGGCCCGGCGAAGGCCTACAGACCCTCTTCGAGAAAATCCGGGACGGGGCCGCGGAACTGCGGGTCGCACCGCCGCTGCACGCACTCGACCCCGACCCGGCGGCACCGCCGCCATTCGTCGGCCGGGACACCGAACTCGGTGCGGTCAACGCCGCCGTGCGCCGCGCCGAGGGCGGAGCGGGCGGACTGACGCTAGTCACCGGCGACAGTGGCATCGGCAAGACGACGTTGGCGCAGGCGGCCGTCGCCCGCGCCCGTGCGGCGGGCATCGCCGTGGCCTGGGCCGGACACCCGAGCGGGGTGAAGCTGCCCCTGCATTGGACCTGGATCCAGCTGCTGCGCCAGCTGGGCGGCGAGCTCGGACCCGCCGGCCGCAAGGCGGTACTGCGGGAAGCGCCTGGCGTGGTGAATGCCCTGGTGCCCGAATGGCACGGCGACGACGCCCTCAGCACCGATAGTCGTTTCGCGCCAACGGGATTCGCCTTGGTCGAGAGAATCGTGTCGGCGCTGCGCGAGCTGTCGGCGATTGCCCCGCTGGTGCTCGTCATCGACGACCTGCAACGGGCGGACCCCGCCTCGATCAACACACTGGTCCTGCTCGCCGAAGAGTTCCCGCGCATCCCCATCCAGATCATCGGCAACTGGACATTCTTCGGCGCCGACCGGCCGATGAACCGGTCGTCTTTCGAACGCATCGTCCGGTCGAACGACACCGTGACGATGCACCTGGACGGCATCGACCGCGCGGCCGCCGCACACCTCGTCGACGCGGTGGCCGGCGGCACCATCCCGCCGGCCGTCTCGGCCCAGGTCTGGGAACAGGCCGGCGGAAACCCGTTCTACATCAAGGAACTCGCCCGGGCGCTGGATACCGACGGCGGCCCGCAGCGCAGCCATCCCGCCCTCTCGGACGCGGTGGTCGGCGTCGTCGGCCGGCGGCTCGGCGTGCTGGACCGGCCGTGCCGGCGGGTGCTGTGCGCGGCCGCCGTCGTCGGGCCCGAATTCAACGTCGCCGACCTGGCGGACATCGTCGACCTTTCGGTATCGACAGTGCAGAACCGGCTGCGTCCGGCGTATCAGACCGGCCTGCTCGACGAACTGCCGGCACGCCCCGGCGCCTACCGCTTCAGCCACGGGCTGGTACGCGACGCGCTCATCGCTCAGCTCGCCACCACCGACCGCACCAGCGTGCACGCCGCGATCGCCACCACCCGGGCGGCTACGCTCGCGACGGCCGCGTACGAACACGTCATCGCCACCGCCGACCATGCCTGGCGGGCCGGCGCCGAGCTGAATCCCGATGTGGCCCTTGGCATCCTCGAGATGTCCATCCAACGGGCCCTGAACCGGTCGGCGTACCACGACATCGCCGGGCTCGCCGAGCACGCGCTGCAGATCGGGGACCGGCTGCCGGCCAAGCCCGAACACCTGGACCGGCAAGCCACCCTGTGGCTACACCTGGCCGGCGCGAAGAACATCCTCGAAGGACAGGCCAGTGAGTCGGCCGCCGCGGCCGTCCAGCGAGCCTTCGAGATCGGCCAGGAAGTCAAGGGCCGCAACTTCTATGGCGCCATCGCGCTGCAGTCCATGTTGCTGTGCGCGCACGGCCGCATCGACGAGGTCGAGATCATCGCGATCGGTCTGCAGGACCAGTACGACAAATCCGGTGATCCGGTTATCGGTCTGGTCAACGACTTCGTGCACATCCTGCTGTACACCCTGCGCGGCAACACCGACATGCTGATCAGCACCGGGCTGCACATGATGGACACCTTCCCGCCGCCCGAGACCGTCACCGATCCGCTGCACTTCTTCCATCCCCGCGTCTATTGCTGGATGGCCATCGCCGAGGCAGTCCGCGGTGATGTGGACGCCATGCGCGAATACCACCGCCGCGCACTGCATCTCGCACAGAGCCGCGGCGACGTGTTCAACATCCTGGCCGCCCGCCTCACCTACGTCGAATGCGCGGCCGTCCTCGGCGTCACCGACGGCATCGTCGAACTGGCCGACCAGGTCGACGTCGAGTTCAGCGCGGCGGGCAGCCCGCAATGGGCCGCGTGCGCGCGCATCGTCCGGGTCTGGGCACAGGTGCTCGGCTCCGGCGAGGGGGACGCCGCCGTCGCCTTCCAAGCGTTCGAGGAATACACATGTGACGGCACCACGGTGATGAACACGATGTTCCTGTGCCTGCTCTCCGACATCGAGCTGTATCAGGGCCGGCCCGACAGTGCCCGCGCCCTGGTGCACCGGGCCGGCCGCCTGGCCGATGCCACGGGCGAACAAGCCTTCGCCCGTGGCATCGCGCAGCGGCTGGCGGCCCAGTCGGTCGAGCCGGTCTGAATCAGGCCTGCACGGTCCGGTCGGGCAGTTCCTCGCGCCACTGACGCCAGATCGCCCGGTCCGTCATCAGATCCAGCACACTGCCGAATCCAGACGGATACACCAGGGAGACAACCCATTTGCGGGAGTTCCCACGACTGACCTCACAGCCGCCCCGATACAACTGACGCAGCCAGGTGACCGTCACCGCGTCCCGCGGGTAGTCGAAGATCACCACCTCCTGGCCCGCGGCCAGCTTCGCCTGATAGTCGGTCAGGTCCAACTGGTCATCGACCCATTTCGAATACTCGGACGCCAGGCACCGCACCTGGGTGTCCGTCAACTCCAGTTCGACGTTCACCCACCAAGTGTTGGTTCGGCTCTTGAGGAGATAGGCCTTACTTCGGGGTGGCGCCGTCGCCATCTCGTCAGAAGGTGATCTTCAGAGATTTGTCCACTGCGTCCAACGCCTCGAACAGCTCGTGGCCCTGGCTCTCATCGCTGGTCGCGTTGATCTGCAGCACGTACAGGCCGTCGGGTCCCTTGAAGACGACGGTCTCCTGGCCGAATGCCGCCTTGCCACCGCCCTTGAGGTTGTACGTACCGGCGATCCGGAAAGCGGGGAAGCCGGCCGAGGTCCCCGGTTCCTCACCGACCGATTCGAATCCGGGAAGGTTCTTCACCTCACCGCCGGCGAGTTTGAGCAGCTTGTCCGGATCCACCGGGCCGTCCAGGCGCGACACCAGCGCGATGATGTTCGCCGTGTAGTCCGTGCTCTGCGCGCCGGGCCCGGTGTAGACGAGTGCGCCGTACGCGTAGTCAGGGGTGTCTTCCCCGGCGCTGTCCCAGCCGGTCGGACGCTCGATGTCCACGGCGGGCGCGCCCGGATCCCCGGGATGGATCGACGTCTCCTGGATCTTCTCTTCCTTGATGTAGTCGGCGATCGTGGGGTTCGTCCCGGATTCGTCAGCCTTGCGCGGCTTCAGCTTGGGCGCCGCCTTCGTCGACGACGACGCGCTCGAGCTGCTGCTCGAGCTCGACGAGCTGGAACTGGAGCTCGAGCTGCTCGTGCTCTTGTCCTTGTCGCCTCCGCAGGCGCCCAGCGTGAAGCTCAGGCAAACCGCGGCGGCAACGGCGATGACAGGCCGATGCGACATCTGCATCGTGACTCCTCAGGGTTAGACGACGGACGTCGGTCACGTCCTCGGCGTCACGATATGGACGCCCGATTGGAATTCCGTTGAACTCGCCGCGACAGGTGGTTGGAACGCCGCCGGCCACCAACCAGACCGGCCTGGACTTCCAACCGGATTCCAACACCTCGGAGCTAACTTTTGCCGTCCGGCTTGATCAGTGCGGCGCCGGTAAGTGGCGCCCGAAACTCGGAAGGGGTTGGCGACATGACCAACACGACGTGTCAGAGGCTCGTTCTGGCGTCCGCGATCACGGTTGCCGTGTTCGGCGCCGCGGCCTGCTCCAGCGGGACGCCGTCGGTGAGCAAAAAGGACGTCGAGAGCCAGATCATCACCAAGATGACCGGCGCCGACGGCAAGAAGGCGGATTCGGTGACGTGCCCCGAAAACCTTGCGGGCCAAAAGGGTGCCGAGATCAACTGCACCATGAAGGTCGGTGACAAGACCAGCACCGTCAACGTCACGGTCACCAGCATCGAAGGTGAGCAGGTCAAGTTCGACATGGTCCAGACCATCGACAAGGACCAGGTTGCCAAGCAGATCAGCGAAGAGCTGGGGCAGCAGTTCGGGACCAAGCCCGAATCATTGACGTGCCCGGAGAACCTGAAGGGTACGGAGGGCGCAACCCTTCGTTGCGAGCTCAAGGACAGCGGCCAGACGTACGGCGTGACGGTCACCGTCAACAAGGTGGACGGCTCCGACGTGAACTACGGGTTCAAGGTCGACGACAAGCCCAAGTCGTAAGCGATGGGAATTCACCGGGCCCTCTGGCGGGCATCTGCGCTACTGGCGGTCTGCACCCTGGCCGTCGCCGGCTGCGGCGAGAAGCACCTGAAACCGCAAGCGGGGCCGTCGTCGTCGACGAAGCCGATGGCCCCACCTGCCGAGATCCAAGGCGACGCCTCGGATCCCGTGAACAAGATCGTGGCCCAAGCCATCGGCAACATCGAAAGTTACTGGAAGAGCGAGTTTCCCAAGCTCTACGAGAAGGACTACACGCCGGTCAAGGGCGGCTTCTACGGCGTGGACCCGAAGAAGGGCCCGGTGCCGCCATGCGCGGACTCCCCGGCGGAGGTCGCCGGCAATGCGTTCTACTGCTCCAAGGGCGACGACGTGGCCTGGGATGCGACGGGGCTGCTACCCGACCTGCAAAAGAAGTTCGGTGACTTCGTCATTCCGCTCGTGCTGGCCCACGAGTGGGGTCACGCCATCCAGGCGCGGGCAAACTTCCAGGGCGAGACCGTCACCAAGGAGATCCAGGCCGACTGCTTCGCCGGAGCATGGGCCGCCCACGCAAAAGACATCTACAACGTCAGCGGCGGCGATATGGACTACGCCCTGGCCGGTTTCCTGTTCCTGCGCGATGAACCGGGCACCGCCAAACACGATCTGAGTGCGCACGGCAGTGGGTTCGACCGGGTGAGCTCGTTCCGCACCGGGTTCAGCAAGGGCCCAAAGGCCTGTGCGGACTATCGCAACGGCGACCCGGTGGTGGTCGAATTGCCGTTCAACGACGCCGCCGATCAGGCCTCCGGGGGCGAGGCCCCGTATGACGCGATAATCGACGGTGTCCCAGACGATCTCGAGGACTACTTCACACAGCTGATCCCCGAGTTGACCGACGGCAAATACGACTGGACTCCGCTGAAGGCGCCGCGCAAGATCGATCCCGACAAGGCACCCGACTGCGGCGGCAAGTCGATGAAGGGCTCGGTGCTGTACTACTGCGTGGACGGCGACTACGTTGCGTTCGACAACGTCAAGACGATGCCCGACATTTATGACAGCGGTGGCGATTTCTCAGTGGCGACGCTCATCGCGACACAGTACGGGCTGGCGGCGCTGATGCGAATGGGCCAGCCTCAGGACTCGAAGCAGACCTCGCTGCGCGCAGACTGTCTGGCCGGTTCCTGGGCTGCCAGCATCCTGCTGCACAACCGCCCCAACAGCAGATACAGCCTCTCACCGGGCGACTTGGACAAAGCCGTCGCCGCCCTGCTGCTCTACCGCACCGACGGCGGGGACGTCGAACACCACGGCCAAGGGACCGAACGCATCGACGCCTACCACCGCGGTGTGTACGACGGCGCCAAGCCCTGCTTGACCCTCTGACATCCCTCATCAAGGAGCCCCATGACGCAACCCGACCACACCACCGCTGCCGGCGACGACGCACCGGAGGAAGAGAAGATCCCGGCCTGGCGTGGCCTGCTGCGGTCGATGCACCCGAAGTTCTTCTTCTCGATGGCCGACGGCTATCCCGTTGGTGTCAAACAGTTTCTGCAGTTCTGCCTGCTGCTGATCTACCCGGGGTGGCTGTTCGCGGCGCCGGTGTGCGGTGCCATCTACGCCGTCGGGTACGGAGTGCTGTGGGTGTTGTTCTGGCCCGTGCGCGCCTGGATGAAGACGAACCGGCCCGAGGACTACGCGGCCAGTCAACTGAAGTGACGGTGCGCCCTACCGCCGCTTGAGGAAGTCGAAGAAGTGGGGTGTGGTGTCGACCCGCAACCGAGTCAGCTTGCGGTAGCTGATCAGCCACTTACCGTCCTCGAGGCGGTACTGCTCGTGATAGTGGCCGTAGCCGTGCAAGTGTTCCTCGACGTCCCCGTTGGTCCACCAAAGCTGGTCCTCCATGGCCCAGATTCCGGTGGCGGTGGTGTCACTGGTCAGCTCGATCTCGGGGGTGTGGCCGTGGTGCACGGTCGTGACGGTGGTGCCGCCGTCGAGCAGTGACCGAATGGCCCGCGCCAGTGGCTCTTTGCCGACGACACGGTTTCCACTGCCGACCTTGGGTGTCCAATTGTTGTTGTCGGGCAACCCATCCCAGGTTTCGGAGACGACGTCGTCGGTGTGCAGCGTCGGATAGATCGCCCACTGCTTGGTGTCCATGCACCGGAGGCGGCGGGCAAAGGTGCGTTTGATGGCCTCGATGGCGCGCGCCTGATCGCCGGTGCTCAGGGTGATGTCGGTGGTCATCGGTCGACCTCATTTCGTCTGGTTCGGGTGCGTCGGCGCCACGGCGCCAAGAGCAGTTCGCAGGCGCGGCGCATGTCGCGCTCGGCCTGCTCGGGCGTCGTCTCGCCGGTGATGGCCCACGACAAGATGCCGTACGCGCACTGCTCGAGCAGGAGTGCGATCTGCGTCTGGTCGGCGGTTGGTGCCGCGATCCCGGCGATGGTGAGGATGTTGCGCCGCAAGTTGTAGTCGCCGCTGACCGTCGATTCGGCGCGCCGGGCGTTGACCGACGTGATCATCGCGCGGGCCAGTTGCGGGCGGGCGAGCATGGTCCGAATGATGCCGGCCATGAGTTCGGTGACGTCGGCGACGGGGTGCCCCGTCGTCGGGCCCGGCGGCGCGGCGTTCTGTGTGTAGTGAAAGAGCAACGCCGCGAACAGATGATGCTTGGTGGGGTAGTAGCGGTAGACCGTGGTGATCGAGACCGCGGACTGGTCTGCCACATCCTGCATCCGGACTTCTTCGAGTCCGTGGCGCGCGCCGAGCCGCGCGGCGGTGGCGAGGATACGGTCGCAGCGGTCGATCTGTGCGGGGGTCTTCGGGGTCGCCGGTTCCCGGTCGAGTGGTGCGCGCGGCATGGCTACTCCGGTGGTCCAGCAGGCGTGCCCTGCAACATCTTCTGGATCATCGCGTGGGACGCCAGCAGCACCTTGTCGCGGTCGCCGGTGGCGTGGACGGCCGGGCTGTCGGCGTGCTTCGAGATGATGTGCACCGGGCCGTTGGCGAGATTCGCCAGCCCTTCATGCGCGACGTCGGCCGGATCGGACGCCGGCATCCCGGGAATGTCGAAATTGAGGCCGACCCGCTCCATCGCCGGTGTCCTGGTGAGGCCGAGGACGAGCTCGAGGACGTCCACGTTGTGCTCGCGCAGCTCCAGCCACAGGCCTTCGGCGTAGATCCGGCTGAATGCCTTCACACCGCCGTACACGGTGTGCCGCGCCGACCCGAGATGTCCGCTGAGCGACCCGACCAACATCAAGCCACCGCGGCCGCGCTCGCGCATCGGCGCTCCGAAATGCTGGACCAGCCGCAGCGGCGTGGTGATGTTCAGATCGATGACCCGCTGGAACGCGGCGAGGTCGCCGTCGAGGAACTCCGCGCTGTGGGTGTTGGCCCCCGCGTTGTAGATGAGCAGCCCGACTTCCAGATCAGTTGTCGCGCTGATGATCTGGTCGACACTGTCGTCGGTGGTGAGGTCGACGGTGAGTTCGCGTACCGCGACGCCCGATTCGCGACACCGGTTCGCGGTGGCCTGCAGCGGACCCGGCTTGCGGGCGATCAACACCAGGTTGATGCCGGCCTGCGCCAGCAGTGCCGCGAACTCGGCGCCGACGCCTTCCGAGCCACCCGCGATGACCGCCCACGGCCCGTACTTGTGCAGCTGCAACGCGTCTTCGCTAGACAAGTTCTCACCCCATATCTAAAATTCATTTTAGTTTTCTGCGTCCGAGGGTATCCGATCCAGACGCCAAGACGGAAGGGCGTGTGCATGCGGATAGGACTGCAGACACCGGTGGTCATCCAAGTTCCGGCCACCGCATCGACGTGGGAAAGAACCGCGGGCGCCGCGGAAATCGGGGAGATCGCCGCCGTGGCCGATCTGCTCGGCGTCGACTACCTCACCTGCTCCGAGCACGTCGTCGTGCCTGTTGATGTCGCGGCCACTCGGGGGTCGACGTACTGGGATCCGTTGGCCACCTTGGCTTTCATCGCCGGGCGGACATCGCGAATTCAGCTGGCGACGTCCGTGCTGGTGCTGGGCTACCACCATCCGCTGGAGATCGCCAAGCGCTACGGCACGCTCGATCAGGTCAGCGACGGCCGGCTGATCCTGGGGGTGGGCGTCGGGTCATTGCGTGAAGAGTTCGACCTGTTGGACGCCGCCTGGGACGACCGGGGCGCCCGGGCAGACGAGGCTGTGAGTGCCTTGCGTGGGGCCTTGGCCACCAATCACCCAGTGCACCAAGGCAAGTACTACAACTACGACTCCGTCGTCATGGACCCTTGCGCGCTGCAACTGCGGGTACCGATCTGGGTGGGCGGCCGGACCCGGCGTTCGCTTCGCCGCGCCGTCGAGCTCGGGGACGGCTGGATGCCCTTCGGCCTCGCGGCAGCCGAGATAGCGACAATGCTTGCCGCCGTGGACCTTCCGGATCCTTTCGACGTCGTGCTCGCCACGGGGCCGCTGGATCCGATGGGCGCGCCGCAACAGACACTCGACGAACTCGGGGCGCTCGAAGACGCCGGGGCGACGGCGGCAACGTGCGTGATCGCCTCCCGATCCGCCTCGCACTACTGCGAACAGCTCGGCGCTTTGGCGGACCTGACGAACCTGCCGGCCACGGAGCGGCGATGACCGAACAGCGGCTCGCCGAACTCGAGGCCCGTCTGCGCCGCATCGAGGACGAACGTGCGATCGAGCGGATGATCGCTTCGTACGGACCGCTCGTTGACGCCGGTGCGGCCGACGCCGTCGCCGCGATGTGGGCACCGGACGGGGTGTACGACGTCGAGAACTGGCTCATGACAGGTCGCGACGATATCGCCGCGATGGTGCGCTCACCCGGTCATCAGGAGTTCATCACCACCGGATGCACCCACTTCCTGAGTCCCGCCGTGGTCACCATCCATGGCGACGAAGCGGTCGCGGTCTGTGAGTCGACGCTATTGCTCAGGCGCGCAACGACTTACGAGGCCATCCGCGCCGGCGTCAGCCACTTCCATCTCAACCGCGCAGCCGAGGCACCGCACGGCTGGCTGATCGTCAAACGCATCACCCGGCTCCTCGACGGGACCGAGCCGCCCCGCAGGTTGTTGGCGGCCGGTGTCGACGGACGGATCGTGACCTAGCCCGTCGTGCTGTCCAGCGTGTGCCCGGCCATGGCCGCCAAGACCCGGTGGGCGCGGGCGACCATCTCAGCGGCAGGCTCCTCGGGATGATTGCGCCAGAACAGCATCAGTGCCGACACCATGTGTTCCCACACGCCGGTGGCGGCGACCAGATCGACGGGATCGGTCAGGCCGACCCCGCCGAGAGACCGCGACACTCCCGCGAACGCCTGCTGGCGCAAGATCGTCCGCTGCTCGCGCGCCGCATCCCGCGCCGGGCCCTTGGGGACCGACCGGTCGAACAGCACATGCCAGTCGCCCGGATGCCCCTCGAACGTCGTGAAGATCGCGGCCAGCACCGGCTCACCGGCCGCGGCACCGGCCCCGGCCAGGTGATCGGGGGACTGGAGCGCGTCAGCGACCGCCTGCTCGATCTGATTTCCGATCCTGGTGACGCACGCGGCGTACACCGCATCTTTGGACCCGAAGTAGCTGATGATCAGGGTCTTGGAGACCTCGGCCTGCGCGGCGATGGCAGCCAGCGACGCACCCGCGTAGGTGGCCCGGCTGAATTCGGCGATTGCCGCCTCGACGATCAGCTGCTCACGCTCGCCGCGCGGCACCCCTTTGGTGCCGGTTCTGCCGCTGACGGGCCGGGTGGTCATCGTGACAGCCTAATCAGGCTTGTCGGGTGTTCGAACCGTTGTTGACCGGTGCCCGGGACGAACGGGCCGATTCAGCGCGGCTGAACGTCGATCCACTCCAGATATGCACTGCCCGAAACTGATCCGGTACCCCAGGTACCGGTATACGAGTAGGCGGCGGCGTATCCCGGTCCGTGGCCGTGGCGCCACGGCGAGTCGACGGTGCCGATCAGGGCCAGAATTTCCCGGTTGCCGTCGCGCACCGACCACTTGAACTTGCGAGGCCTTCGCATGGTGTTGCCACGGTCGTCGACCAGTGGCTCGCCGTACTCGGTGACCGCGAAGTGGACGTCGGAGTACACCTCGGTTTCACCACCGAGGACTCGCACGTGAGCCAACTTGCAGGCAGTCCGGCCCCGGGCCCGGACGTCGGTCAGCAGCACCTGAGTGCGCTCGTCGAGGTTGATGATCTGGTAGGTGAAGAAGTCCATCGGCAGTTTGAGCCGTGCCGGCACCGGACTGCCGGTAAGTGCCTGGTGCGTACGGATTCTCGCGTACTCGAAGGTGCCGAGACCGCTGACGTCGACGCCGTCGACGGTGCCCGTGTACGGCGCGAGCAAGCTCAGGTGGTCGTAC
Source organism: Mycolicibacterium sp. P4_G11 (assembly GCF_056555145.1). Lineage (NCBI taxonomy): Bacteria > Bacillati > Actinomycetota > Actinomycetes > Mycobacteriales > Mycobacteriaceae > Mycobacterium > Mycolicibacterium sp. P4_G11. The sequence goes on along the minus strand of NZ_JBFUJW010000008.1, from coordinate 223,449 downwards.
ACCGGCGATTTCACGAAGTACGAAACCTGATCTGTGACATCGAGTTTCAGATCGACGTCGAACTGCGGGTAGCGGCCGCGTACGACGACGTGGGGCAACGCCACATTGATGGCCAGGTCCTCGGCCCAGCGCAGCCGTCGGCCGTCGGCGGTGAACGAACAGTCGGCGTGCATGTCGTAGGCCCGATAGAAGCGCTGGTCCGCATGCGCCGTCGACGAGAAGACCGTGGACGTATCGCGCGCATCGGGCGCCGCGAGGTGGTCGAGGTCGAACAGTTCGGTACCCGATGCGCCCAGCAGCGTCATGGTGTTGAGGTAGCGGTACGGCTCCGGCAGGTCCGGGACGAACACCCCGAAATGCGTTACGCCCCAGGCGCGTGAGACATCATGGGGTTTGAGAATCTCAGGGGCATCGAACGGCAGGCGCGACGCCGGCAGCCGACTGTCGACCAGCGGCAGCAGGCCATCGATGACGACGCGCGACAGCGCACGGGAGACCAGGTGCTTGTTCATCGGATCCTTCGAGTTGCGGCCGGGCTACGTGAGCGCCGCGAGGGCGCGGTCGGCCGTGGCAGGGGAGATGAGGTCGATCGTCGGTAGGACCGCACGCAGGACCGCCGGGCTGACTTCCACCGGCTGATGCGTGACCGCGCGGACGATCCAGCGTCCCGCTTCTTCCGCGGAAAGTGCTGCGGCACTTTCATATTCGGCAGTGGGCGCGATCATCTCGGTGCGGACCAGCGGGAAGTAGACATTGGTGGCGCTGATGCCGGGGTGGGGCCGCTCGGCGTTGAGGCTGCGGCCGAAGATCGCCAGCGCGCTCTTCGAGGCGGCATAGGCGGAGAATCGCGGAAATGTGTTGGCGTGCAGGCCCCACGTGCAGATGTTGATGACCTGACCGCGGCCGCGTTCGATCATGCCGGGCAGCAGGCCCAGGCTGAGCTGGACGGCCGCGAGGTAGTTGAGGGACATCGTGCGCTGGTAGTCGTGCAACCGGTCGGTGGCGTCGACGATGCTACGGCGGATCGAGTGGCCGGCGTTGTTCACGAGGACGTCCACCCGCTGATCGGCGAGCTCGGTCAGCAATCGGGCGGTCGCGTCTTGGTCCGCGAGATCGCATGTGCGCCAAGAGCATCCGGTCTCGGCGGCCAGGCTCCGCAGTTCGTCTTCGCGACGGGCGACGGCGATGACCGTGGCGCCACGGGCGCTGAGCTGGGCGACCGCCTGCCGGCCGATTCCGGCCGAGGCACCCGTCACCACGATGGTCAGATCACTGACGTCACGACCCGGACCGGCCAGCGCGGCATCGAGCCGCTCGGGCAACAGCGTCCGGCGCTGAACGAGATCCATAACAACATTACGAATGGACATGGCTTCCTCCCACACGGTGTTCTCACCGGGACTCAGCCGATATTACCATGCGGTCACTTTTGCTGATGTGGCCCGCCGGGGCACGCCGTGGCGCTACGCCGCGCCGATGACGGACCCGGCCATCCACAGCGGCGGCTCACAGTGGTCGCCGAGCGCGGCGTGCGGATTCATCGCACTCCAGCGCTGACGGCGCGTCATCCGGTCGTAGTGCTCGTCGGCGACCGACTTCAGGAAGTCCACGCTGCCGCTCATGAAATCCAGTCCGTACCCGGTCAGCACATACGCGGGCAGGCCCGGCGTGAACTGCTCGGAGATGTCGTACCGCTCGCAGCGGTGGTGTGTCCCGCGGTGATCTGTACTGGCTGCCCACTGCAGCACCGCCGGCCGGCGCCAGGACGTCGCCGTCGCCTCGACCGCGGTGTACCAATCGACGCCGGTGGCGGGAGCGATCCGGGTCGGCACCGGGATCTCGTAGACGATCTTTGTCTCCACGCCGATCACTCCACTCGCCACTCGCCGACCGAAATTCGTGTACCGAGTGTGGGCACTGGCCCCGTGGTCGAGGAAGAGTTGCCGGCTCGATCAGCCCGGTTCCTCGCACAAATCAAAGATTCGGCCGGCGAGTGTGGGGTAACGGCGAATCGGTAGAAGTGCCGTGATGATTGGCAGTGCGCTGCCCGCGGCCGATGCGGCAATATCGGTTGGCATGTCCTCGCTCCTATGGGACCAGCACAGCTGCCTGCCGCTACAGGTCGGAACCGCCATAGAGCCGCTGACCCGGTACCAGCGTCCCGGAGGCGCTTTTGTCTCGGTCAACGCCGGATATTCGCCGCACTCATTCGCCGAGACCACAGCCCTGCTGGCCTATTACCGCGCCCAGGTGACAGCGCATGGGCAACTACATTTGGCGAGCAGTACCGATGACATCACAGCGATTACCTCGGCCGGCGGGATCGCGGTGGCCTTCGACCTCGAAGACTCCAAGCCGATCGATGACAATCTGGACAATCTCAGTGTGCTGGCCGCGCTCGGCGTCCGCACGCTGCTGCCGACGTACAACCACGCCAACCGCGCGGGATGCGGCTGCCTGGACACCGAAGACACCGGTCTGACGGCCTGGGGCAGACAGATCGTCGCCGAAATGAACCGGGTCGGCATCGTCGCTGACGGGTCGCACTGCAGCATCCGCACCGGGTTGGATCTGTGTGAGGTGTCGACGAGGCCTGTTGTATACAGCCATTCCTGTATGCGATCGATATGGGATCACCCTCGCAACATCACCGACGACCAAGCCCGAGCTTGCGCAGACACCGGTGGCGTCGTCGGCATCACCGGTGTCGGAATATTCCTGGGGCCCAACACACCAACGCTGGAGGCGATGACGCGCCATTTGGAATACGCCGTCGACCTGATCGGCATCGAGCACGTCGGGATCAGCACCGACTTCTCCGTCGACTACGCCGATTTCAATGCCGAATTACAGCGCAATGCACATCTATTCGACGACAGCTACACCCGGTGGGGCCCGATCCAGTGGATGCCACCCGAAACCATGCTTACCCTCGATGCTCACCTGTCCAGCCGAGGTTGGAGCGCGGCCGATATTCGGGCCGTGTTGGGCAGCAACTTCTTTCGCGTCGCAACAGCGGTCTGGGGCGGAAATGTTGAACCTTCATAGGACTCTTTCAGGACGGCCCCTGCATCAGCCGGCGAGCTCGATCTTTCCGCCCGGGATCGCGTCGATCAACATTCGGGTGTAGTCAGACGTCGGGTTCTCGTACACCTGGTCGGTAGGCCCGGAATCCACCACCTCGCCGCGGGACATCACGATCACGTTGTGAGCGATCTCCTTCACCACCGCCAGGTCGTGGGTGATGAACAGGTAACTCAGGCCGAGCTCGTTCTGCAGATCGCGCAGCAGCGTCAAGATCTGCGCTTGCACGAGCACGTCCAGCGCGGACACCGCTTCGTCGCACACCACCACCTCAGGGTTGAGTGCGAGCGCGCGGGCGATCGCGACGCGCTGCCGCTGACCGCCGGACAGCTCGTTGGGGAAGCGCTGCATGACCGACTGCGGCAGCGCGACCAGGTCCAGCAGTTCCTTCACTCGGGCGGTGCGAGAGGACTTGTCTCCTATGCCGTGGATGTTCAGCGGCTCGGCGATCGCCCGGTAGATGGAGTACATCGGATCCAGCGACCCGTAAGGGTTCTGGAACACCGGCTGTACCCGGCGGCGGAACTCCTTCGCTGCCGCGCCGCGCAGCGACGTGACGTCTTTCCCGTCGAAATGCACGGTGCCCGAGGTCGCCTCCAACAGCCCCAGCACCATGCGCGCCACCGTCGACTTTCCCGAGCCGGACTCGCCGACCACCGCGGTGGTCGTCCCCCGCCGCAGGGTGAAACTCACATCGTTCACGGCGCGAAAGGTCGAGCCGCCGCTGAAGGGGACGGCACCGCGGATCGGGAATTCCTTGACCAGGTTCGCCGCGACCACGACGTCCTGGGGGCCGGATGACGGGTGCTCGGGTTCGGCAATGGTGCCGGTGACCTTGAGCTGCAGCGCCTGGTCGCCGGAGAGTGCACCCTGGTCCAAATCGGCGTGGGCACGCCGGGCGGCCAAGGAGGGCGCCGCGCGCACCAACCGCTTGGTGTACTCGTGGTGCGGGTCCTGCAGGATCTGCAGGGCGGGTCCCGACTCGACCACCCGCCCCTTGTACATGACGACCAGGTGGCTGGCGCGTTCCGCGGCCAGGCCGAGGTCGTGCGTGATGAGTAGGACCGCCGTGCCGAGCTCGGTGGTCAAATCCTCGAGATGGTCCAGGATCTGCCGCTGCACGGTCACGTCCAGGGCCGAGGTCGGCTCGTCGGCGATCAGCAGCTTCGGCCGGCACGCGAGTCCGATCGCGATCAGCGCCCGCTGCCGCATGCCGCCTGAGTACTCGTGCGGGAACTGATTGACTCGCTTGTCGGGGTCGCGCATGCCTGCCTCGCTGAGCAGCGCGATGGCGCGTTTGCGCGCATCGCCCCGCTTCGCTGCGCCATTCGCCTGCAGGGTTTCGCGGATCTGGAATCCGACGCGCCACACCGGGTTGAGGTTGGTGTTGGGGTCCTGCGGGACCAGGCCGACGCCGCTGCCCCGGATCTTCTCGAAGTCGCGGCGGGACGCGGCGGCCAAGTCCTGGCCGTCGAAAAGAATCTGACCGCCGGTCACCTTCCCGGTCCCCGGCAACAGGCCGAGCACCGCGGCGGCCGTGGTGGATTTGCCCGACCCGGACTCCCCGACGATGGCCACCGTTTGCCCCGGGTAAACGGTGAGGCTCACATCTCGCACTGCGGGCACCGACTTGTTCTGCACCCGAAACTCGACCTGCAGGTCGCGGATGTCGAGCAACGGCGCAGATCCGTCCTTCGACGTCTGGGGCATCAGCGGGTCCTCGCCTTCGGGTCCAGCGCGTCGCGCAGCACGTCACCGAGCATCATGAAGGTGAGCACGGTGATCGCCAGCGCCGCCGCGGGATAGAACAGGATCGGCGTGCCCTCGCGGAGCAGTTGCTGCCCGGCCGCGATGTCGATGCCCCACGACACTGCCGTGGACGGTAATCCGATGCCGAGATACGACAGGGTCGCTTCGGTGACGATGAAGATGCCCAGCGAGATGGTGCCGACCACGATCACCGGACCCAGCGCGTTGGGTATGACGTGGGTGAACAGGGTGCGAATCCGGGACGCTCCCAGCGAGCGCGCCGCCGTGATGAACTCCTCGTTGCGGACCGCGATCGCGGCCGATCGGGCGATGCGCGCGATCTGCGGCCAGCTGAAGATCGCGAGCACGATCACCACGGTGAACACGGTTCGCGAGCTGATCATCTGCATCGTGACCACCGCCGCCAGGATCAGCGGGATACCGAAGAAGATGTCCGCCAGCCGCGCGATCACCGAGTCGATCCAGCCACCGAAGAACCCGGCTACGCTGCCGAGCAGGCCGCCGATCAGGACCACGACGATCGTGGTCAGTACGCCCACCGCCACCGAAGCACGGGCGCCGTAGATCGTTCTGGTGTAGATGTCGTAGCCCTGCCGGTCGGTCCCGAACCAGTGCTCGGAGCTGGGCGGGAGCAGCGACTGCTCGAGCGAACCGTAGTGCGGGTCCTGACTGGTGAACAGTCCTGGGAAGAGCACGACGACCACGATCATGGCCAGCAGCACCATCGACACGATGAACTCCGGCTTGGTGCGCAGCTCCAGCCACGCCGACTTCCAGAAGCCGGCGGGATGCACGCCGGCGGCGACCGCGTCGACCTCGGCGACGCTGACCGCGTCAGGGCCCGCGACGAAACGCTCCTGGCCGGGGTACCGGGTGGGTTGGGTCGGCGTCTCAGGCATAGCGGATCCTCGGGTCGAGGGCGGCGTAGAGCAGGTCGACCACCACGTTGGACGCCAGGTAGATGAGCACGAGCACAGTGACAAAGGACACGACGGTCGACGATTCGCCCCGGATCACCGCCTGATAGATGGTTCCGCCCACTCCCGGAATGTTGAAGATGCCCTCGGTGACGATCGCGCCGCCCATCAGCACACCGAGGTCGGCGCCGAGAAACGTCACCACCGGGATCAGCGAGTTGCGGAGCACGTGCACCACGATCACCCGCGGGCGGGACAGCCCCTTCGCCGTGGCGGTCCGCACGTAGTCCGCCGAGAGGTTCTCCGTGATCGACGAGCGGGTCAGCCGGACAACATATGCGAACGACACCGCACCGAGCACGAAACCGGGCAGCAGCAGGTGATAGAGGTCGAGGTGGCCGCCGACGGTGACGGGGAAGATCTGCCAGCGCACACCGAACAGGTACTGAGCCGCAAAGCCGATCACGAAGATCGGGACGGCGACGATGAGCAGCGTCACGATCAGGATCGTGGTGTCGACCCACTTGCCCTTGTTCAGACCCGCGAGCACGCCGAACGTCACACCGAACACCGCCTCGACGGCGATCGCGATGAGCGCGAGGTCGACCGTGACGGGGAAGGCACGCTTCATCACGTCGAACACCGGCTGGCCCGAGAAGGAGGTGCCGAAGTCCAACCGGAACACTCCGCTGATGTAGTGCCAGTACTGCAGGTAGAACGGCTGGTCCAAGTGATACTGCGCGCGCAGCGTCGCGATCAGCGCGGGCGACATGGGCTTGCCGCCGCCCAGCGCGGAGATCGGGTCGGCCGGCAGCAGGAAGACGAGCGCATAGATCAGGAAAGTGGCGCCGAAGAACACGATCACCACCTGCCCGAGCCGGCTCAATCCGTATCTCAGCATCGGTTACCCCTTGGTGTTCTCGGCAACGTCGCCCTTGATGATCTGGGTGAAATCGGCCAGGCCGTTCCAGGTCAGCTGGGCCGTCACACCCGGCCCGACGCCGCCGGCGGCTGTGTAGTCCCAGAGCGGGATCACCGGGAGGTCGCGCATGAGGATCGCCTGGGCGCGATTGACCAGTGCATACGACTGGTCCGGATCGAGCGCCCGTTCGGCCTCGATCAGCTTCGCGTCGAAAGCGGGTGAGCTGTAGACGGGATCGTTGGAGCCCGCGCCGGTGACGAACTGGGGTTGCAGGAACTCGATCATCGACGGGTAGTCGCCCTGCCACCCGCTTCGAAATGCGGTCCGAATGGTCCGCTTGGTGATTGCGTCCCGGACCTGCTTGAACGTCGGCTGCGGAGCGCCGTGCGCGTCGATGCCGAGCGTGTTCTTCAACTGGTTCGACAGCGCGTCGATCCACTCCTGGTGATCGCCGTCGGAGTTGTACGCGACCTCGAACGATCCCGACCACGGCGCGATCGCGTTGGCCTGCGCCCACAGCTGCTTGGCTTTGACCGGATCGAACTTCAACACATCGTTGCCCGGGATGTTCGGGTCCCAGCCCGGTAGCGACCGGGCGGTGAAGTCCTGCGCCGCACCGCGGGCGCCGCGGAAGATCGCCTTGATGATCTCGGGCCGGTTGATCGCCATCGAAATCGCCGCGCGTCGTAGGCGACCCTCCTCGCCGCTGAAATGCGGCAGGTAATAGGGGATTCCGAGCTGCATGTTCTGAGCGGTCGGTTTGGTCAACGCCCGGCTCCCGAGCACCTTCTGATATGTGCCCAACGCACTCACCGGCACTGTGTCGAGCACGTCGAGGTTGCCGGACTCGAGGTCGGTGTACGCGGTGTCGAAGCTGCTGTAGAAGATGAAGCTCAGGCCACCGTTCTTGGGCTTGTCCGGACCCTTGTAGTTCGGGTTGCGCACCACGTCGAGCTTGACGTTGTGCAGCCACGCGTCCGGGCCCTTCAGCATGTACGGGCCGTTTCCGACGGGATGCTCGCCGAACTTGGCCGCGCCCTCGGTGAAGAACACATCGGGCAATGGCTTGAAGGGCGTAAACCCGAGCCCCAGTTTGAAGTCGATGTTGGGGCTGGTGAGGCGCACCGTGAAGGTGTAGTCGTCAACCACCTTCAAGCCCGACATCTCGGTCAGCGAGGACCCCTCGGCGGCAACGCTGTCGTATCCCTCGATCGGCGAGAAGAAGCTCTGCTGCAGCTGCCCATTGACGGTGGCCGCACCGAAATTCCAAGCGCGGACGTAGTTTTCGGCCCGCACCGGGGTGCCGTCGGTAAAGGTCCAGTTCCGCACGAGGTGAACCGTGTAGTGCTGGTTGTCGGTGGTGTCCACTGACTCCGCGTTCGCCAGCACCGGCGTGCCGTCGGCGGTGTAGCTGTAGAGCCCCGTGAACAACGAATCGACGACGCGACCGCCCATGTTCTCGTTGGTGTTGGTGGGCACCAGGCCGTTCTGTGGTTCACCACCGTTGACGGTGATGATCGCGTCCGGGCCGGTGCCATAGTTGCCGCGCGCACCTTCCAGGCTGCACCCCGACGCGGCCAGCACTGTGCCCAGCACCGCCGCGCACAATGCCCTTGCTGCCCATTTCACCTCGGACCTCCGATCGCGGGCCTTCACATTCCCACAGCTCGATCCCCTCGGCCAGGCAGGGAACATTGAGTACGAGCCGTCGTGCTCGCGTAGGACGAGGGGATCGATACGTCCTCTTCGCTGCGAAGCGCGGCCACCCGAAAGCCACTGGCGCAGGTACGCCCGACGAGTTCCACCTACACGGACGATTCCGCTGATTGCACTAGAGACGGTCAGCGGCTCGTGACCTAGATGGCCGCGGCACCGTCAGGCCGTCTCGGCCTCGGCTTTGATCCGGTTGAGCGTGGTGGTCATGTCCCGGATGTTGCGCCGGGTGCGCAATTGGCCACCGAAGATGCCGAACACCGTGTCGAGCAGGCCAGGCGTCATCCAGAACGACTCGGTGACGTCCGTGCCATCACCGGCAGACGCGAGAGCGTAATGCCAATTGTTTACCGCCTTATCGCCGGCAAGCACCGCGAAGCCGAATTCGCGACCGGGCTCGCAAGCCGTGACACGGCACGTCGTCCAATAGATCGGCCCGATCTCGTTGCGCTTGACGTGGCCACGAAACCGCGCGCCGAGTGCCGGTCCGGTCGCTCCGTCCAGCCATTCCGATTCGAACACCTCCGGCGAGTATTTCGGGGTGTTGCGAATGTCGGCAATCAGGTTCCAGACCTGATCGGCCGGCGCGTTCATGTGCACGGTAACCGCACCTTTCATGGCGCGATCCTATCGATCAGTACCGCCCGGCAGGCCGCTTCACGTCAGGCCCACGAGTGTGAGGGCTGTGCACGAATTCGGGCCGGTTCACCTGCGCAGCCCTCACAGTCATGCTCTACAAAGCAAAAGCCGCGAATCCGAACCGGATTCGCGGCTTTTGTTGAGTGGGCGAAGGGGGACTTGAACCCCCACGTCCCGAAGGACACTGGCACCTGAAGCCAGCGCGTCTGCCATTCCGCCACTCGCCCCAAACAACTGGGAGAGACTATCACCACCCCTACCCCCGGCTCCAAATCCGCCGCTGACCAGTGGCTTCCGGACCAGCCAACCTGGGCGTCGAGGGTGCCAACGGCGCGCGAAACCGCGCGAACGGATCGCCTGGGGGCACGCCCCACACCGCCTGACCAGCGCCTTTCGAATTCTCACGATTCTGTTGGTCACGTATTACAAGGTCAGGCCGATACCATGCGTAACAGTGGTGTCCGGAGTTATTGCGCACATCACATCTGGAGTACCGAGACGAGGCGAGGCAGGGGGACATGGGTCTGGTCGACCGGTTCGAGCGCAAGCTCGAGACCACGGTCGGAGACGCTTTTGCCCGCGTCTTCGGGGGGTCGATCGCACCCCCGGAAGTCGAGGCCGCATTACAGCGGGAAGCCGAATCGCGTGCCCACGATGTCGGCGGCGGCCGTATTTTGGCACCGAACGAATACGTCATTACGCTCAGTTACACCGATTTCGAGAAGGTAAACGCCGATCCTGACCTCACACCCAGTGCTTTTGCCAAACACCTTGAGGGATTCGTCCATGAGCGGGGATGGCAAACGTATGGTGAGGTGGTCGTCAGGTTTGAGCCGTCACCTGGCCTTCATACCGGCCAATTCCGCGCCCACGGCGCGGTCAACCCCGACTCAACCGCCGGGCCAGCGCGGCCGGCGGCACCCAGCGACCGCGTGCACACCGCAGAACCAGGAGTACCAACGATGACTGACAACCCGACCCACCGCCCCGGCCAGGGACAGGGCCAGCCAGGCGACGAGTACGACTACGGACGGCAGCCCGAAGAGCAGCGCGGTCAGCAGTACCCGCAGGACCCGAACCAGGGCTACGGCCAGCCCCCGCAGGGCTACGGACAGCAGGGCGGCTACGGCGCCCCGCAGGGTGGCCCCGGTTACGGACAGCAGGGCGGCTACGGACAGCCGGGCGACCAGGCCGGTTACGGCGCGGGCCCGTCCGGATACGGCCAGGGCGGCTTCGGCGGCCCGCAGGGTGGTCCTCCCGGACCGCCGCCCGTCGGCGGCCCGCAGGGCGGTTACGGCCAGCCCGAGCAGGGCTACGGACAGCAGAACTACGGCCAGCAGCCCGAGCAGGGTTACGGCGGCCCGCAGGGCGGCTACGGCCAGCAGCCCCAGCAGGGCGGTTACGGCCAGCCCGAGCAGAACTACGGCCAGCCGGGCTACGGCCAGCAGCCCCAGCAGGGTGGCTACGGCCAGCCCGACCAGGGCTACGGCCAACCCCCGCAGAGCTACGGCCAGCCGAGCTACGGCCAGCCCGCCGGCCAGGGCGGCTACGGCGAGCAGAACTATGGCCAGCCGCAGCAGGGCTATGCACAGCCCCCCGCCGATCAGGGCTACGCACAGCCCGATCAGGGTTACGGCCAGCCCCCGGCCCAGGCCGGTTACGGCGATCAGGGTTACGGCGGCGGCGCGGGCGCCGGCTACGCCGAGCCCGAGTACGGCCAGCCGGGCGGATACGCCGGTGGCTACGGTGCCGCCGGTGCGAACGTCACCCTGCAGCTCGACGACGGCAGCGGCCGCACCTACCAGCTGCGCGAAGGCGCGAACGTCATCGGCCGCGGCCAGGACGCGCAGTTCCGCCTGCCCGACACCGGCGTCTCGCGCCGGCACCTCGAGATCCGCTGGGACGGCCACACCGCGCTGCTCTCGGACCTGAACTCGACCAACGGCACCACCGTCAACAACGCCCCGGTTCAGGAGTGGCAGCTGGCCGACGGCGACGTCATCCGGGTGGGTCATTCCGAGATCGTGGTCCGCGTTCACTGAGCTCGGTTTCCGTCACCGGCCGGGTCATGTGCGCACCGGCCGGTGACCGCCAAAGTATCGTGACGATGCCGACGGCTACCGGGCACCGGGCCCAGCCTCGACGCGGCAACGGAGAGGACGTCGGATGCAGGGGTTAGTTCTGCAGCTGACGCGGGTCGGTTTCCTTCTGTTGCTCTGGCTTTTCATCTGGTCGGTGCTGCGCGTGCTGCGCACCGACATCTACGCACCCACCGGAGCCGTCATGGTGCGGCGCGGTCTGGCGTTCCGGGGCACCCTGCTGCCCAATCGGGACCGACGCCGGTACGCGCGCCAGTTGGTGGTGACCGAAGGTGCCCTGCAGGGCACCCGGATCACCCTGACCAGCCAGCCCGTTCTGATCGGCCGGGCCGACGACTCCACCCTGGTGCTCACCGACGACTACGCCTCGACACGGCACGCCCGGCTGTCGCCGAGAGGCTCCGAGTGGTACGTCGAAGACCTAGGATCGACCAACGGTACATACCTGGACAGGGCGAAAGTGACGACGGCGGTAAGGGTTCCAATGGGAACGCCGGTTCGAATCGGCAAGACGGTAATTGAGCTGCGCCCGTGACACTTGTACTCCGATATGCCGCGCGCAGCGACCGCGGCCTGGTCCGCGCCAACAACGAGGACTCCGTCTACGCGGGGGCCCGCCTGCTCGCGCTGGCCGACGGCATGGGCGGCCACGCCGCGGGTGAGGTTGCCTCGCAGCTCGTCATCGCCGCGCTGGCCCACTTGGACGACGACGAACCCGGCGGCGACCTGCTGGCCAAGCTGAACGATGCCGTCCACGACGGCAATACGGCTATCGCCGCCCACGTCGAAGCCGATCCCGAGCTGGAGGGCATGGGCACGACCCTGAGCGCCATCCTGTTCGCGGGCACGCGCCTCGGCATGGTGCACATCGGCGACTCCCGCGGCTACCTGATGCGCGACGGCGAGCTGACCCAGATCACCAAGGACGACACCTTCGTCCAGACTCTGGTCGACGACGGCCGGATCACCGCCGAAGAGGCCCACAGCCACCCGCAACGCTCGCTGATCATGAAGGCGCTGACCGGCCATGAGGTCGAGCCGACGCTGACCATGCGCGAGGCCCGCGCCGGGGACCGCTACCTGCTGTGCTCGGACGGACTGTCCGACCCGGTCAGCCACGAGACCATCCAGGGCGCCATGCAGATCCCGGACGTCGTGGACTGTGCCGACCGGCTCATCGAGCTGGCGCTGCGCGGCGGCGGCCCGGACAACGTCACCGTCGTCGTGGCCGACGTCGTCGACTACGAGTACGGCCAGACCGCACCCATTCTGGCGGGCGCGGTGTCCGGTCAGGACGACGACACCTTGCCGCCCAACACCGCGGCCGGACGTGCCTCCGCCTTCAATCCGAAGCGCACGGCGGCAGCGGCGAAAAAGCCTGTGCCGCAACCTGATCCGCCGCCGCGAAAGAGCCACACCCGGCGCAACCTGATCATCGGCGCGATCCTGCTGATCCTGCTGCTCGTCAGCGGACTGGCCGTCGGGCGCTACATGATCCGCAGCAACTACTACGTCGCCGGCTACAACGGCTCGGTCTACATCATGCGCGGCGTGCCGGGCTCGCTGCTCGGGCTGCCGCTGCAGGATCCCTACCTGCTGGCCTGCCTGGACACCCACTCCGAGATGACGATCATCGGCGTCGACGACACCCGCGCGGGCTGCCAGCCCATGAAGGTCTCCGACCTGCGCGAGTCTGGCCGGGCCCAGGTCACCGCCGGCCTGCCGACCGGCACCGTCGACGACGCGATCCGTCAGCTCAAGGAACTCAGCCGCAGCTCGCTGCTGCCGCTGTGCGCGCCGCACGTCGCCACCCCGCCGGCGGCGCCCGCACCCACCCCCGGCGCACCGGCCCCGTCGCTGTCGGTGGTGCCGCAGCCGCCGCGCGGTCCGGCCCCCGGACCCGAGGCGCCAGGTTCGACGACGCCGGCCCCCGCACCAACACCGGCGCCGAGCCCGGCACCGGCCCCCAACCCGTCCAGCCCTGCGCCTGCCCCGACCTCGCCTGCGGCTCCGTCCCCGACGGCCACGGCACTCCCTCCGCCACCTCAGGAGCCGGGCACAAACTGCCGGAACGCGTCATGACGCCCCGAGAGCGAGCGGGAGTCGAGGCATGACGACGCAGCCGCAGTCTCCGGTTGCGGTCGCTCCTCCACTGCCCAATCGGCGCAATTCCGAATTGGTGCTGCTGGGGTTCGCGGCCGTGATCACGACTGTGGCGCTGCTGATCGTCGAGGCCAACCAGGAGTCCGGCCTGCAACTGGACCTCATCCAGTTCACCGTCGGCTTCGTCGTGCTGTTCGGCGGCGCCCACCTGGCGGTGCGCCGCTACGCGCCGTACGCCGACCCGCTGCTGCTGCCGGTGGTCGCGCTGCTGAACGGCCTGGGCCTGGTGCTGATCTACCGGCTGGATCTGTCGGCGCACACGCGGCCCGCGGGCATCCTGCCGGGCGGCAACGCCAACCAGCAGATGCTCTGGACACTGCTGGGCATTCTGGTGTTCACCGCGGTGCTGATGTTCGTGCACGACCACCGGATGCTGGCCCGCTACGGCTACATCTGCGGCCTGACCGGCCTGGTGCTGCTCGCGATCCCCGCGGTGCTGCCGGACTCGGTGGCCGAGCAGTACGGCGCCAAGATCTGGATCCGCCTGCCGGGCTTCTCCATTCAGCCCGCCGAATTCTCCAAGATCCTGCTGCTGATCTTCTTCGCCAGCGTGCTGGTCACCAAGCGCAGCCTGTTCACCAGTGCCGGCAAGCACATGTTCGGGCTGGACCTGCCGCGACCGCGCGACCTGGCACCGCTGCTGGTGGCCTGGATCGGGTCCATCGGCGTGATGGTGTTCGAGAAGGACCTCGGAGCGTCCCTGCTGCTCTACGCGACGTTCCTGGTGCTGCTGTACGTCGCCACCGAGAAGCTGAGCTGGGTGATCATCGGGCTGAGCTTGTTCTGCGTGGGCAGCCTGGTGGCGTACCACCTTTTCGATCACGTGCGGGTGCGCGTGCAGAACTGGCTCGACCCGTTCGCCGACCCCGACGGCGCCGGGTACCAGATGGTGCAGTCCCTGTTCAGCTTCGCCACCGGCGGCATCTTCGGCACCGGCCTGGGCAACGGTCAGCCCGGCACCGTGCCCGACGCCTCCACCGACTTCATCATCGCGGTGGTGGGTGAGGAGCTCGGGCTCGTCGGCCTGGCCGCGGTGCTGATGCTCTACACGATCGTCGTGATCCGGGGTCTGCGCACCGCCATCGCGGTCCGGGACAGCTTCGGCAAGCTGCTGGCGGCCGGCCTGTCCGCCGCGCTGGCGCTGCAGCTGTTCATCGTCGTCGGCGGCGTCACCAAACTGATCCCGCAGACCGGCCTGACCACGCCCTGGATGTCGTACGGCGGCTCGTCCCTGCTGTCCAACTACGTGCTGCTGGCCCTGCTGCTGCGGGTCTCGCACGTCGCGCGCCGGCCGCTGTCCACCCGGGGCGCCAACGCGGCACCGATCGCGGCGGCCAACACCGAGGTGATCGAGAAGCAATGAACACCTCGCTTCGTCGCGTCTCCGGACTGGTGATGGCACTGGTCGTGATGCTGCTGCTGAACGCCACCACCACCCAGGTGTTCGCCGCCGACAGCCTGCGCGCCGACCCGCGCAACCAGCGGGTCCTGCTCGACGAGTACTCGCGCCAGCGCGGCCAGATCACCGCAGGCGGCCAACTGCTGGCGTACTCGATGCCGACCAACGGCCGGTTCCGCTACCTCCGCATCTACCCGAACCCGCTGGTCTACGCGCCCGTCACCGGCTTCTACTCGCTGCAGTACTCGAGCACCGGCCTCGAGCGGGCCGAGGACAGCATCCTCAACGGCTCCGACGAGCGGCTGTTCGGCAACCGCATCGCGGACTTCTTCACGGGCCGCGATCCGCGCGGCGGCAACGTCGACACCACGATCGTGCCGCGGGTGCAGCAGGCCGCCTGGGACGCCATGCAGCAGGGCTGCGGCGGCAACCCGTGCAAGGGTTCGGTGGTGGCGCTCGATCCGTCGACCGGCAAGATTCTGGCCATGGTGTCGTCTCCGTCGTACGACCCCAATCTGCTGGCCTCGCACGAGAGCGAGCGGCAATCCGCCGCCTGGCAGGAGCTGCGGGACAACCCCGATTCACCGCTGCAGAACCGGGCGATCTCCGAGACGTTCCCGCCGGGGTCGACGTTCAAGGTGCTGACCACCGCCGCGGCGCTGCAGGCCGGTGCCACCCCGGACACCCAGCTGACCTCCGCGGCCCGAATCACGTTGCCGGACAGCACCGCCACGCTGGAGAACTACGGTGGCGCGGCGTGCGGCGGGGGCCCGACGGTCTCCCTGCGCGAGGCGTTCGCCAAGTCCTGCAACACCGCGTTCGTCGAACTGGGCCTGCACAACGGGGCCGACGCGATGCGGACCATGGCCAAGCAGTTCGGCCTGGACACCCCGCCGCCGTCGATTCCGCTGCAGGTCGCGGAGTCGACCGTCGGCCCGATCTCCGACGCCCCGGCCCTGGGTATCTCCAGCATCGGCCAGAAGGACGTCGCCCTGACCCCGCTGCAGAACGCGATGGTTGCCGCGACCATCGCCAACGGCGGCGTCAGCATGGCCCCGTACCTGGTCGATGACCTGAAGGGACCTGACCTTTCCAACATCGCGGCTACCTCACCGCACCAACAGCGGCGGGCCATCTCATCCCAGGTCGCGGCTACACTTACGGATCTGATGGTCGGCGCCGAGCAGGTGACGCAGCAGAAGGGAGCCATAGCCGGCGTGCAGATCGCATCAAAGACGGGCACGGCCGAACACGGCACCGATCCACGTCACACACCACCACATGCGTGGTACATCGCTTTTGCCCCGGCGAAATCCCCGAAGGTCGCCGTCGCCGTCCTAGTGGAGAATGGTGGAGACCGTTTGTCCGCGACCGGCGGTGCGCTGGCCGCACCCATCGGGCGGGCCACCATCGCCGCGGCGCTACGGGAGGGATCATGAGCGCGCGGGTCGGAGTCACACTTTCCGGCCGCTATCGACTTCAGCGACTCATCGCCACTGGCGGCATGGGTCAAGTCTGGGAGGGCGTCGACAGCAGGCTCGGCCGACAGGTCGCCATCAAGGTGCTAAAGGCCGAGTACTCGACCGACCCCGAGTTCGTCGAGCGGTTCCGCGCTGAGGCGCGCACGGTAGCGATGCTGAATCACCCCGGCATCGCCAGCGTCTACGACTACGGCGAGACCGAGCTCGACGATTCCGGCCGCACCGCCTACCTGGTCATGGAGCTCGTCAACGGCGAGCCGTTGAACTCGGTGATCAAGCGCACCGGCCGGCTGTCGCTGCGGCACTCGCTGGACATGCTGGAGCAGACCGGCCGGGCCCTGCAGGTCGCGCACAGCGCCGGCCTGGTGCACCGGGACGTCAAGCCCGGCAACATCATGATCACCCCGACCGGCCAGGTGAAGCTCACCGACTTCGGCATCGCCAAGGCCGTCGACGCGGCTCCCGTCACCCAGACGGGCATGGTGATGGGTACCGCCCAGTACATCGCGCCCGAGCAGGCCCTGGGCCACGACGCCACCGCGGCCAGCGACGTCTACTCGCTCGGTGTCGTCGGCTACGAGTCTGTGTCCGGCCGGCGGCCGTTCACCGGCGACGGTGCCCTGACCGTCGCGATGAAGCACATCAAGGAAGCGCCGCCACCACTGCCGTCCGACCTGCCCCCGAACGTCCGCGAGCTGATCGAGATCAGCCTCGCCAAGGACGCCATCCACCGCTACCGCAGCGGCGGCCCGTTCGCCGACGCCGTCGCCGCGGTCCGGGCCGGACGCCGCCCCCCGCGGCCCAACCAGGCGCCGACCATCGGCCGGGCCGCTCCGGCGGCGATTCCGTCGAGCACGCAGGCCCGCACGAGCAACGAACTGGCCGTGCGTCCGGCACCGGCAACCCCGCGGCCCCGGCCCGCCGCCGGTAGTCACCGGCCGGCCCCGCCCGCGCGGCGGACTTTCTCGCCCGGTCAGCGCGCCCTGTTGTGGGCGGCTGGTGTCCTGGGTGCGCTGGCAATCGTCATCGCGATCCTGATCGTGCTCAACGCGCAGGACCGGCAGGACCAGAAGAACCAGCAGCAGTCCACCGTCACCAACACCATCACCGAGACCACGAAGACGCCCGGCGCACCGGCGGGTCAGTCGGCTTCGCTCCCTGAATTGTCAGGACCGGCCATTTCATGACCACGCCCCAGCACCTCTCCGACCGCTACGAACTGGGGGACATCCTCGGCTTCGGCGGCATGTCCGAGGTTCACCTCGGCCGCGATCTACGTCTGCACCGAGACGTGGCGGTCAAGGTGCTGCGCGCCGACCTGGCCCGGGACCCGAGCTTCTACCTGCGTTTCCGCCGCGAGGCGCAGAACGCCGCCGCACTGAACCACCCGGCGATCGTCGCGGTCTACGACACCGGTGAGGCCGAGACGCCCAACGGCCCGCTGCCGTACATCGTCATGGAGTACGTCGACGGCGTGACGCTGCGCGACATCGTGCACACCGAGGGGCCGCTGCCGCAGCAGCGCGCCATCGAGATCATCGCCGACGCCTGCCAGGCCCTGAACTTCAGCCACCAGCACGGCATCGTGCACCGGGACATCAAGCCGGCGAACATCATGATCAGCAAGGCCAACGCGGTCAAGGTCATGGACTTCGGCATCGCCCGCGCCATCGCCGACAGCAGCAACCGGATGACGCAGACCGCGGCGGTCATCGGCACCGCGCAGTACCTGTCACCCGAGCAGGCCAGCGGACAGAACGTCGACGCCCGCTCGGACGTGTACTCGCTGGGCTGCGTGCTCTACGAACTGATCACCGGTGAGCCGCCGTTCGTCGGCGATTCCCCGGTCGCGGTGGCCTACCAGCACGTCCGCGAGGACCCGGTGCCGCCGTCGCAGCGGCACGCCGGCATCTCGCCCGAGCTGGACGCCGTCGTGCTCAAGGCCCTGGCGAAGAACCCGGACAACCGGTACCAGAGCGCCGCGGACATGCGGAACGACCTGATCCGCGTGCACGCCGGCGAAGCTCCCGACGCACCCAAGGTGCTCACCGACGCCGAGCGCACCGCGATGATGGGCACCGGCGGCTTCGGTGGGCCGCGCAGCATGATGCCCGAGCAGATCACCGTCACCCCGCAGCCGTACCGCTCGACGGACCGGGCCGCGACGCCGATCGGTCGCTGGCTCATCGCCGCCGCCATCCTGGCCGTGCTGACGGTCGTCGTCACCGTGGCCATCAACCTGATCAACGGCAAGCCGCATGATCAGCAGATTCCGGACGTGCGCGGGCTGGCTCAGGCGGACGCCGTCGCCAACCTGCAGAACCGCGGCTTCAAGACCCGCACGCAGCAGCGGCCCGACTCCACGGTGGCGCCGGACCATGTCATCGGCACCGAGCCGTCGGCCAACACGTCGGTGGCCGCCGGCGACGAGATCACCATCAACATCTCCACCGGTCCCGAGCAGCGCGAGGTCCCGGACGTCTCGAAGCTCTCGCCTTCCGACGCGATGGCCAAGCTGCAGTCCGCCGGTTTCCGGAACATCCAGCAGACGGTGTCGCAGTCGCTGCCGGACCAGAAGGACCGCGTCATCGCAACCAACCCGCCGGCCCACCAGACGTCGGCCATCACGAACGTGATCACGATCATCGTCGGCTCCGGGCCTGGTTTGGTGCCGGTCCCGGACACCAACGGGCAGAACGTCGAGGTCGCGACCAAGAACCTCAACACCGTGGGCTTCATGACGATCCTGACGGCCCCGGTCGACAGCCCGAAGCCGGCCGGCGAGATCATCGCGAGCGATCCGCCGGCGGGTACGCCGACGGCCAAGGACGCGCCGATCACGCTGAAGGTCTCGCAGGGCAACCAGTTCGTCATGCCGAACCTGGCCGGTCAGTTCTGGACCGATGCCGAGCCGAACCTGCGCGCCCTGGGCTGGACCGGCGTGCTGATCAAGGGCGCCGACGTGCAGAACAGCGGTCAGCGCAGCAATGCGGTGGTGAGCCAGATGCCGGCAGCCGGCAGCGGCGTCAACTTCGGCGCGTCGATCACTCTGAGCTTCGCTTCGTAGTCTTGCCGGGGGACGTTCTGGCAGGCCGTTGCTCGCACTTTTACGCCATGAAGTGAGAGTCAGTCACCCAGCGGCCCAACATCGCGTTGACTCTCACCTCAGGGACACGGCCACTCGGTCTTTTGCGCCATCAGGTCAGGGTCAACGGGATTCCGGCCCCAGCAGACGTTGACTCTCACCTCAGGGCCGTGGTTACTCGCACTTCCGCGCCATGAAGTGAGAGTCAACGACCCGGGCAGCCCACAACGGCGTCCACCCTGAACCCACGGCACACGCCACTCGCACTGCGTGGATGGAAGCTCGGCGGAATTAGGCCGTGCGGGTCGCGGCCGAGACGGCGTCGGCGACTTCCTGCTCGAGCCGACTGACCAGTCCCTCGTCAGGCGCCTGGCCGCAGAAGGCGAGCCAGTTGGCCAGCATCCGGTGACCGCCCTGCGTCAGGATGCTCTCCGGGTGGAACTGGACCCCGTGGATCGGCAGCTCGCGGTGCCGGACCGCCATGATGACGCCGCTGTCGGTGTGGCCGATGGCCTCCAGCTCATCCGGCAGCGTCTCCGGCAGGATGGTCAGCGAGTGGTAGCGAGTGGCCGTGAACGGGTCCGGAAGTCCTTGCAGCACACCACTATCCGCGTGGTGCACCAGGCTGGTCTTGCCGTGCAGCAGTTCCGGCGCGCGGTCCACCGTGCCACCGAAGGCCACCCCGATGGCCTGGTGTCCCAGGCACACGCCGAGTAGGGGAGTGCGGGTCTCGGCACAGGCGCGGACCAACGGAATGGACGCGCCGGCCCTTTCGGGAGTACCAGGGCCGGGGCTCACCAGGATCCCGTCGAACTCCTCGGCCACGGCGGCGACGCCCTCGGGGGTGGAGACCCGCTCGTCGTCGCTACGCCAGACCTGCGCGTGCACCCCGAGCTGACCCAGGTACTGGACCAGGTTGAACACGAAGCTGTCGTAGTTGTCGAGGACGAGAACCTGCATGCCGCCAGGCTACTGGGTCACCCACAGACCCGATCAATCAATATGTGACCGGTCCAGCCGGTTTGGCGTACTGGAGCTTCAACGGCATCCGGTGGCCGACGACGTCGACCGACGCCCGCGGCTCCTCGGTGTAGCCGAGCCCGAACCGCACCACGTACTGCTTGTACAAGGTCACCAGCGGCGCGGCGGCCAGCGCGGCCCGCATGCCCTCGACGTTGCCGATCACGGTGACGACGTACGGCGGGCTGTAGGTCCGGCCGTTGAGCAGCAGGGTGTTCCCGACACAGCGCGGGGCCGACGTGGCCAGGATCCGCTGGTCCTGCATCTGCACGGCCTCGGCACCGCCCAACCACAGTGCGTTGAGCACCGCCTGGACGTCCTGCTGATGCACGACGAGGTCGTCGGGGGTGGCGTCGCGCGGGTACTGACCCTGCGCATTGCGCTGCGCGTCGTTGAGGGTGATCACCAGGCCCGGTCCACGCATGGGATCGAGGCCCAGCTCCAGGCCGAGCTCGTTGGCGCGGCCCGTGATGGCGCCGAGCGCGGCGTCGGCGCCGGGCGTACCGCCGTGGTGGTTTTCGAGCTGATGCTGCAGGTTGTCGCGCTCCGCGGTCCGGGTGGCGACGGTGCGTTGCGCCTCTTTCACCATGTCGACGAGGCGGGGCGCGTCGCTGCGCCGGATCTCGCTGCCGCCGGACACGCTGTGCGTGGTGGCCAGCAGGAGGCCGGCAAGCACACAGACCACCGGCACACCGAATCGCCAGGCGGAGTGGCGGGCCGGTTGGGCAGGTTCCGAGGTCCCGGCCGTCCACCAGGGCCTGCGAGGCGACACGTCTTCTGCGTTAGGCTCTGAGTGCATACCGCTCCATCGTCGCACCGAATTGCCGGTTTTTCTCCACCGGCGCGAGTGTGCGGCACCGACTGTCCGCGAAGGTACCAATGCCCAAGTCCAAGGTTCGCAAGAAGAACGACTTCACCATCAACCCGGTGAGTCGGACGCCGGTGAAGGTCAAGGCCGGACCGTCGAGCGTGTGGTTCGTGGTGTTCTTCTGCTCGCTGATGCTGATCGGCCTGATCTGGCTGGCGGTCTTCCAGCTCGCCGCGCTGAACCCGGCCGGTACGCCCCACCTGCTGCAGTGGATGGCCGATCTCGCCCAGTGGAACTACGCGATCGCCTTCGCATTCATGATCACCGGTCTGCTGCTGACCATGCGGTGGCGCTGAGCTGCGTGAACGGCCCCGGTTCGTTACATACCGGTCTCGTTGCGTAACCCAACTGGCAACCTGGCGGTCACGCAATCACATCGATGTGATTCATCCCCATTGGGGATAGTGCCTGTGGATAACTTGCCCCTGAGGGTGTGGACATCTCATGGAACAAACTCAATGGAGCCCCCCGACCGCCGGCATCGCGGCCTGTGGAGCATTCGGCGTCGCACTGACGGCAGTGGCCCTGACATCGGTCACTGACCTGCCCGGACGTGTTCTCGGCGGCATCGCGGCCATCGGTCTGCTGGTGTTCGCCGTCATGTCCTGGCGGGCGCGGCCGAAGCTCGCCATCACCCCGGCGGGGCTGGTGGTGCGCGGGTGGTTCAGCACTCAGACTTATACACAGTCCGACCTCAAGAGTGTGCGTATCACCGAGTTCCGCCGGCTGACCCGCAAGGTGCGGCTCTTGGAGCTCGACACCGTCGACGACCGGCTCCTGGTCTTCACGCGATGGGATGTCGGCACCGACCCCATCAACGTCCTCGACGCCCTGACCGACGCCGGCCTGATTCCTTAGTTCCAACGCAAACGGCGCGACAGCCCCGGTAGGGACTGCCGCGCCGCGCGTCAGGCTGGGATTCAGGAAATGGTGACCGAGTCGACGACGACTGCTTCGGTCGGGCGGTCGCCGCGGTCGACGGACGTGGTGGCGATGGCGTCCACGACCTTCTGCGACTCCGCATCGACGACCTCACCGAAGATGGTGTGGCGACGGTTCAGGTGCGGGGTTGGGCCGACGGTGATGAAGAACTGCGAGCCGTTGGTGCCCGGGCCGGCGTTGGCCATGGCCAGCAGGTACGGCTTGTCGAACTGCAGCTCCGGGTGGAACTCGTCGGCGAACTGGTAGCCCGGGCCGCCACGGCCGGTGCCGGTGGGGTCGCCGCCCTGGATCATGAAGCCATCGATGACGCGGTGGAAGACGACGCCGTCGTAGAACGGGCCGGAGGTGCCGCCCGAGGCGTTCTCGGCGGAGTAATCCTTGGTGCCCTGGGCCAGACCAACGAAGTTGGCGACGGTCTTGGGCGCGTGGTTACCGAACAAAGCAATCTTGATGTCGCCGCGGTTGGTGTGCAGCGTCGCGGTCGCGGTCTGAATAGGGCTCGTCACGGAAAGTCAGTCTGCCACTCACATTTAAGACCCCGAAGTCGCCCCCACCGAATAACGTGGAAGGCCTAGCGTAGAGCCAAGCCCCCGCTTGGGAGGTCTGCAGAAATCGTGTCCGGCAGAGAGGTTGGTTGATGAGCACTGTCACCGAGAACGTCCCCGAGGTCAGCCGCCCCAGCTCCGGTGCCCGCCTGGGTCGTGGGCTGAAGTACACCATCGCCGGGCCGCTGCTGATCCTGCGCGGCGTGCTCGGGCTCGGCGTCGGCTCCACCCTCGGTACCGCGCGCTGGGTGGGCCGGCGGTGCCACCGCAGCGAGGATTCCGCGGGAGATCTCGCGGTGGTGGTGCAGTCGGGCGCCAACCGTCGCCGGCCCCTGCTGATCGCCGGCGCCACCGTCGCGGTCCTGGCCCTCGGTGGCATCACCTTCTCGATCGTGCGGCGCTCGATGCAGCCAGAGCCCTCTCCGCTGCCCCCGAGCGTGGACGTGACGCCCCAGCCCTAGGTTTCCGCGTCGAGGGTGAGCTTGTGTGTCAGATCCGGATCTGACACACAAGCTCATGTTCGTCAGCCCGCCTTGGTGCAGGCCGTGATGAGGGCATCTGGGTCGGTCACGCTGATCCCCAGCTCCCGCAGCGTCACTGGCACGCCACAAACCTTGGCCTTGACGGGTGGGTCGATGGTCAGCGCCACCACGCCGTCGGACGAGCCGTTCACCAACCAGCGTCCGCGGAAGCCGTGTACACCCCAGGACGTGATGCGGCCGTCCCACCGGCTGGCTGTCGCAATGGAGCTCAGCGGGATCTCCGCGGCGAAACCCCACCCCATGGTCACGTGCAGCGCTCCCTCGCGCACTTCCACCGCGCTGTGCTTCGGCCCGAGACCGAACGGCACCGACAACGGAAGCATCCACTTCGCGTAGCTGATTTCTGTCGTCATGGCGGCAGCGTAGGACGGCGACGTTGGAGCCCCTTTGGAACACGGCAGACGCCGCTCTCCCTTGACATGTTCGACTGGCGCCGTCAGCTTTCCTTGACCGTCAAGGAAGCTGACGGGTCGGAATCGCACTTGGTACAGGAAGAGCCGGCACACGGGGCCATGCCTTCGTCGCATCGAGTCTGCCGGGCAGCAGGATCCAAAAACGGCCCCGGTGACGAACACCGAAGCCGTTGTCTTGATTTGTGGAGCCTAGGAGATTCGAACTCCTGACATCTGCCTTGCAAAGGCAGCGCTCTACCAACTGAGCTAAGGCCCCTCGATGGTGTCCGGAATTGAGTGCCAGACCTCTGCGCCATGCTGGGTCCGCCATACGAAGCCGGCGGCGACTGCGACCATGGCACCGAGCACCAGCAGAACCAATCTCACGGTGCACCCTTCCGGTGGGGGAGTCGGTGATACCGACTTCCGTGGGCCTAGGAGGACTCGAACCTCCGACCTCTTCGTTATCAGCGAAGCGCTCTAACCGCCTGAGCTATAGGCCCGAAAGTGGCCTTGCGGCCGAGCGATGAGATTACCGTATGGGGACCTCTGCGCCCAAAACGCGACGTCAGTCGCGCCCGCAGGCCTGCCGACTAGTCGCGATCGGCGAGCGTCACCTCAACCCCGCCGACCAGATCGGTCGTCAGGTTGTAGACGAACGCCGCGGCGGTGGCCATGGCCGTCAACAGCACGATGTTGACCAACCCGACGAGGGTCGCGCCGCCGAAAATCGTACTGGCAGAAACCAATTCACCGCCGCTGCCGCCACCACTGGTGAGCAGATCGCCGACATTGCTGTTGAGCTTGCTCCACACACCCATGCCACCGAGGACCAGGTAGAGGAACGCCACCGCGATCATCCAGACGAAGAACAGCGCCACCGACAGCACCAACGAGACCTTCAACACGCTCCACGGATCGACGTGGCGCACCTGCATGCTGGCCCGCACCGGGCCGTCCTGCCGGGCACCCACGCGGCTCCGTGGTGCCGCCGAACGTGCTGGGGCCGGAGAGACGGTGGCGACGGTGCTGCGCGGCTCCCGTGGTTCGCCCGACGCCCGACGCTGCGGCTGGCGGGACAGATCCGGGATCTCGCTGGCGTAGGCGGCCTCGGGCCGCGTCTCCGTCCGAACCGTCTCGGTCGTCCGGACGGGCTTCGGCGGCACGTTGCCCGTCGGAGTCACGGCCGGCACCGGGGGCACCGGCGGGACGTCGGGGGTGACGGCCGGCGTGATGGTCGTCTCGGCTTCGGAGGCCGAACCCCCGCTGCCGCTGACGAACCGGTTGAGCCGGTCATCCAGGCTCTGCGCGGCGGCCGCGGGCGCGTCCGCCGGAGCTCCCGTACGGGCCCGCTGCCAGGGCGGCGCTTCGCCGCCCTGGTCGGCCGCATGGGCGCCGCCACCCGATCCGGCAGGCCCGTTGTTGCTCGCGGGTCCGTCACCGGTACGGGTGTATCCCGGCTCGTTCGGGGAACTCACCTGGCGGCTCCTTCAATCAGTGCGGCTGCGGGCAGCCGCAGCACTACGTTTCGTCGGTCTCGGTCGCGGTTTCGATCTCGGCGTCGATATCGTCGCCACCTTCGGCCTCTTCGGCGTTGCGCGCGACGGCAATCAGTGTGTCGCCCTCACCCAGGTTCATCAACCGCACACCCTTGGTCTGCCGCCCGGCCTTGCGCACCTGACGTGCCGCGGTCCGGATGACACCACCGCCGGAAGTGATGGCGTACAGCTCGGTCTCGTCATCGACGATCAACGCTCCGACCAGACTGCCACGCTTCGGGTCGTACTGAATCGTGAGGATGCCCTTGCCGCCGCGGCCCTGCGCGGTGTACTCGTCGATGGCCGTCCGCTTGGCGTAACCGCCCGCCGTCGCAACCAACAGGTAGGTGTCCGGGATCACGACGTTGAGCGACAGCAGCCGGTCGTCCTCGTTGAACCGCATGCCCTGCACACCGGAGGTGGCCCGGCCCATCGGCCGCAGCGCCTCGTCGGTCGCCGAGAAGCGGATGGACTGGCCGTTGGCGGAAACCAGGAGCAGGTCCTCTTCGGCGGAGCACAGCACCGCGCCGACCAGTTCGTCACCGTCGCGCAGGTTGATCGCGACGATGCCGCCGGAACGGTTCGAGTCGAAGTCGCCCAGCTTGGACTTCTTCACCAG
Organism: Mycolicibacterium sp. P4_G11; assembly: GCF_056555145.1. Classification (NCBI taxonomy): domain Bacteria; kingdom Bacillati; phylum Actinomycetota; class Actinomycetes; order Mycobacteriales; family Mycobacteriaceae; genus Mycobacterium; species Mycolicibacterium sp. P4_G11. Next base: position 197,711 of record NZ_JBFUJW010000008.1, on the reverse strand, counting down.
ACCGTTGCGGGTGGCGAGCACCAGGTACGGCGCGTCCTCGTAGCTCTTGATCTGGATGACCTGAGCGATGCGCTCTTCCGGCTGGAAGGCCAGCAGGTTCGCCACGTGCTGACCGCGCGCGATCCGCGAGGCCTCGGGCAGTTCGTAGGCCTTGGCCCGGTACACCCGGCCCTGCGTGGTGAAGAACAGGATCCAGTCGTGCGTGGAGCACACGAAGAAATGGTTGACGATGTCGTCCTGCTTGAGCCCGGCACCCTGCACACCCTTGCCGCCGCGCTTCTGGCTGCGGTACAGGTCGGTCTTGGTCCGCTTGGCGTAGCCGGTCTCGGTGATGGTGACGACGACGTCCTCGCGCTGGATGAGGTCCTCGTCCGTGACGTCGCCGTCGGCCGCGATGATCCGGGTACGACGGTCGTCGCCGTACTTGTCGGCGAGCTCCTTGAGCTCGTCGTGGACGATGGCGCGCTGCCGCTCGGGCTTGGCCAGGATGTCCTCGAGGTCGGCGATCTCGGCTTCGATCTTGGCCAGGTCGTCGACGATGCGCTGACGTTCCAGGGCGGCCAGGCGACGCAGCTGCATGTCGAGGATGGCCTGCGCCTGGATCTCGTCGACCTCGAGCAGCTCCATCAAGCCGCCCCGCGCTGCGTCGGCGTTCGGGGAGGCCCGGATCAGCGCGATGACTTCATCAAGGGCGTCAAGAGCTTTCACCAAGCCGCGCAAGATGTGGGCGCGCTCGTTGGCCTTGCGCAACCGGTACCGGGTGCGCCGGTTGATGACGTCGAGCTGATGCGCGACGTAGTAGCGGATCATCTGATCCAGCCGCAGGGTGCGCGGCACGCCGTCGACGATCGACAGCATGTTGGCGCCGAAGCTGGTCTGCAGTTGGGTGTGCTTGTAGAGGTTGTTCAGCACCACCTTGGCGACCGCGTCACGCTTGAGGTCGACGACGATGCGCAGACCCACACGGTCGCTGGACTGGTCCTCGATGTTGGAGATGCCGGCGATCCTGCCGTCGCGCACCTGCTCGGCGATCGAGGTGATGAAGTTGTCGTGGTTGACCTGGTAGGGCAGCTCGGTGATGACGAGCGAGGTGCGGCCCTTGGCGTCTTCCTCGATCTCGACGACACCGCGCATCCGGACCGAGCCGCGGCCGGTGCGGTAGGTGTCGGAAATCCCCTGCGTCCCGACGATTAGACCGTGGGTGGGGAAGTCCGGGCCCTTGACCCGCTCCATGCACGCTTCGAGGGTGGCTTCCTCGTCGGCTTCGTGGTTCTCCAGGCACCAGTACACGGCCTCCGCCAGTTCGCGGAGGTTGTGCGGCGGGATGTTGGTGGCCATACCGACGGCGATACCGCCGGAGCCGTTGGCCAGCAGGTTCGGGAACCGGCTGGGCAGGACGGTCGGCTCTTGCACGCGGCCGTCGTAGTTGGGGATGAAATCGACTGTCTCCTCGTCGATTTCGCGCAGCATCTCCATGGCCAGCGGGGTGAGCCGGGCCTCGGTGTAACGCATGGCGGCGGCGGGGTCGTTGCCCGGCGAGCCGAAGTTGCCCTGGCCGTCGACCAACGGGTAGCGCAGCGACCACGGCTGGGCCATGCGGACCAGGGTGTCGTAGATCGACGAGTCGCCGTGCGGGTGGTAGTTACCCATGGTCTCGGCGACCGAACGCGCAGACTTGGCGTGTGAACGGTCCGGCCGGAAGCCCGAGTCGTACATCGCGTAGAGCACGCGGCGGTGCACCGGCTTGAGGCCGTCGCGGACCTCGGGGAGGGCACGGCCGACGATGACGCTCATGGCGTAATCGATGTAGCTGCGCTGCATCTCCTGCTGGATGTCAACCGGTTCGATGCGGTCGCCCTCGGGCGGCATGGTGTCGGTCATCGAATTCCTTCTCCGGATTGTTTCACGTTAAACATTGATTTTTGGTGGTCGGGCTGAGCCGGACTCACAGTCTCTGGTCGCTAGACATCAAGGAATCGAACGTCTTTCGCGTTCCGGGTGATGAAGCTGCGGCGCGCTTCGACGTCCTCGCCCATCAGGATCGAGAACAGTTCGTCGGCCGCCGCGGCGTCATCGAGGGTGACCTGGCGCAGCACCCGGACGGACGGATCCATCGTGGTCTCCCACAGCTCCTTGGCGTCCATCTCGCCCAGACCCTTGTAGCGCTGGATGCCGTCGTCGGTGTTGATCCGCTTACCGGCGGCCTTGCCGGCCTCGAGCAGGCCGTCGCGCTCGCGGTCCGAGTAGGCAAATTCTGGTTCGCTGCGTTGCCATTTCAGCTTGTACAGCGGCGGCTGGGCCAGGAAGATGTGGCCGTTTTCCACCAGCGGCTTCATGAAACGGAACAGCAGCGTCAGCAGCAGCGTCGAGATGTGCTGGCCGTCGACGTCGGCGTCGGCCATCAGCACGATCTTGTGGTACCGCAGCTTCGACAGGTCGAACTCGTCGTGGATACCGGTACCCAGGGCGGTGATGATGGCCTGGACTTCGTTGTTCTTCAGCACGCGGTCGATGCGGGCCTTCTCGACGTTGATGATCTTGCCGCGCAGCGGCAGGATCGCCTGGAACATCGAGTCGCGGCCGCTCTTGGCCGAGCCACCGGCCGAATCGCCCTCCACCACATACAGTTCCGACTTCGTCGGGTCGGTGGAGCGGCAGTCGGCCAGCTTGCCGGGCAGACCGCCGATGTCTGTCGCGCTCTTGCGGCGCACCAGCTCACGCGCCTTGCGCGCGGCGACGCGGGCCTGAGCCGACGACACCGCTTTGTTGACCACCGTCTTGGCTTCGGCGGGGTTGGCCTCGAACCAGTGGGTCAGCTGCTCGTTACAGATCTTCTGCACGAACGACTTGACCTCGGTGTTGCCCAGCTTGGTCTTGGTCTGGCCCTCGAACTGGGGCTGGCGGACCTTCACCGAGACGACGGCCGCCAGACCTTCACGGATGTCGTCACCGGTGAGGTTGGCTTCTTTTTCCTTCAGCAGCTTCTTGTCGCGCGCGTATTTGTTGACGACGGTGGTCAGCGCGGCGCGGAAGCCCTCTTCGTGGGTGCCGCCCTCATGCGTGTTGATGGTGTTCGCGAAGGTGTGCACCGACTCCGAGTACCCGGCGTTCCACTGCATCGCGATCTCGACCTCGTGGCCTTCGGCCTTGCCGCCGAAATCGATGATGCTCTGCTGGATGGCGCTCTTGGTGCGGTTGATGTGCTTGACGAAATCGACCAGACCATCGGGGTAGTGGTAAACCCGGTGCTTGACCTTCTGCGGACCCGACGCTTCGGCTGCCTTCTCCTCGGCAGTCTTGGGTGCTTCGGCGTGATCGCTGACCACCTCATCGACAACCGCTGCCGCGACGACCCGCTCGTCGGTCAGCTCGATCGTCAGACCCTTGTTCAGGAAGGCCATCTCCTGCAGGCGGCGGGCGATGGTCTCGAAGTCGTAGACCGTGGTCTCGAAGATGTCCGGGTCGGCCCAGAACCGAATGGTCGAACCGTTCTTCTTGGACGGCTCACCCTTGCGCAGCGTGCCGGGGACCGACTTGTCGTAGGTCTGGTGCCACTCGAAACCGTCCTTGTGGATGTCGGCCTCGAGCCGGGTCGACAGGGCGTTGACCACCGAGACGCCAACGCCGTGCAGACCACCGGACACCTGGTAGGCGCCTTCTTCGAACTTGCCGCCGGCATGCAGCACGGTCATGACGACGTCGATGGTCGGGATACCGGTGGCGTGCATCGCGACGGGGATGCCGCGGCCGTCGTCGGTGACCTGGACTCCACCATCCTCGAGGATGCGGACATCCACCTTGGTGGCGAAACCGGCCATCGCCTCATCGACGGCGTTGTCCACGACTTCCCAGACCAGGTGGTGCAGACCGCGCTCGCCGGTGGACCCGATGTACATACCGGGACGTTTACGAACCGCTTCCAGACCTTCGAGGACCTTGATCGAATCGGCACCGTACTCAGCCGGCGCATCCTTCTTTTGGGCAGCCACGTCGGACGCGTCTCCTTGGGGTTCACGGGGCGGTGAGGACACCGCACTCAGATCTGTCGACAGTCTACCGGTAGGGGCCGACGGCACTGACTTTCTGACAGCGTTTTGACACGTCTGTTCGCGCCGTGCGGGGAATTTCTCGGGTGACGTCGCCTCCGGACGCTCCAGGGGCGTCATCTTGGACGCATCGGCGCGCTCAGAGACGCCCGAAATCGGCCTCAGCCGAAGGTGTCGCGGGGACCGCGGGCCCCGTAATTACGCGGGCCCTGCTTCCACGTCGGCCCCGACGGACCCAGGATTTTCAGCGACGTGACGACCCCGTCGCCGACGGCGGCCGCGATTTTCGCCAAAATCTGGGACTGCACCATCCGCAACTGGGTGGCCCAGGCCGTGGATTCCGCCGTCACCGTCAGAATGCCCTCGCGTAGTGAGGTGGGGGAGGCGTGCTCCGCGATCTGGTCGCCGACCACCGTCGACCACTGGCCGAACACCGATCCTTCGGCCATCCGGCCCGACCAGCCCCGGTTGCGGGCCATATCCATGGTGGCCGAGCCCAGCAACTGCGGGTCCCGGCGATCGGGCCCGGGTCCGGACCAGGTGCGCCGGCCGCCGCCGCGGCGAGCCTTGGAGACGGGCGCGTTCCGGCCCCGGCCGACATCTTTTCCTTGACTGCGGGCCGCGCCGCGCGCTTCCTCCAGCGTGCGGCGCACCAGATCCATGCCCTTGAGATGGGCGAGATGCGGTGGCGGGAAAGCACTTTCCGGCAGCTCAGGCTTCGCGGGCTCGTCTGCCCCGTCCGGTTGATTCGCTCGGTCAGCCTCGCTCATGCGTCCACCACCGAAATCCGCCCGCCGTCGTCGTCGTCGCGCATCACCACATTGATCCGGGTGCCGTCCCAGTCTTGGGGAATGTCATCGGGCACCGCGGCAGTGACCAAAACCTGCTCCGCCGATTGTGCCACGTCAGCGAGCGCCCGACGGCGTGCCGAATCGAGTTCGGCGAAGACATCATCAAGGAGCAGGACCGGGTCGGTGCCGTCGGTGCGCAGCAGTTCGTACGCGCCCAGCCGCAGCGCCAGGGCCATGGACCACGATTCGCCGTGGCTGGCAAAACCTTTCGCGAGCTGGTCGCCGAGGCGCAGCTCGAGATCATCGCGGTGCGGGCCGACGAGGCACACGCCGCGCTCGAGTTCCGCGGTTCGGCGCCGCGTGAGTTCGTCGAGCAGTGCGGTCTGATACGCCGCGATGTCGGTCGACCCGGTGCCGGCCTGTTCCTCGACGGCCGCCACGGAACTGCGGTAGCGCACCGACGCGGGCCGCGACGACGGCGCCAGCAGGTGGTAGGCCTTCGTGATCTCCGGGTGCAGTTCGTTGATCAGGTCGACGCGGGCCGCGATCAGCTCGGCCCCGTGACTGGCGAGATGACCGTCCCAGACGTCGAGGGTTTCCAGCGCGCCGGCGTCACTGCCGCGAAAACGGCTGGCACCCGCGGATTTCAGCAACGCGGTGCGCTGCCGGACGACTTTTTCGTAATCCGCGCGCACCCCGCCCAACCGGGGCCGACGGGTGCTGGCCAGTTCATCGAGATAGCGTCGACGCTCCCCGGGATCGCCGCGAACCAACGACAAATCTTCCGGTGCGAACAACACCGCCCGAAGGGCGCCGAGAATTTCGCGGGCCGACCGGACGGGGGAGCGGTTCAGCCGGGCTTTGTTCGCGCGGCCGGCGGTGATGTCGAGATCCACCGCCAGTTCCCGGCCCTCGTTGACGACGATGGTGGACACCACCGCCCGCTCACAGCCAGACCGGATCAAGGGTGCGTCGGACGCCACCCGGTGAGACCCGAGTGTGGCGGTATACCACAGGGCCTCAACGATATTGGTCTTGCCGAAACCGTTCTGGCCGACGAACACGGTCCGACCCGGAGCCAGTTCCAGGTCGAGCCGCGGCCATGATCGGAAGTCGGTCAGGGTGAGCTGTCGAACGAACACCTAGCCGGACTTACTGACCCTCTGCACGGCGTGGCCACCGAACTGATTACGAAGTGCTGCAACGGCTTTCATGGTCGGCGAGTCCTCCTGTCGAGACAGGAACCGCGCGAACAGCGACGCCGCGATGCCCGGCACGGGGACCCGCAACCGGATGGCTTCCTCAACCGTCCACCGGCCTTCACCGGAGTCCTCGGTGTAGCCGCTGATGTCGGCCAACTGGGGATCTTCCTTGAGCGCCTTGGCCAGCAGCTGCTGCAGCCAGGACCGCACGACGGTGCCGTTGGACCAGGCCTGGTACACCGCCTGCGGACTCTTGATCAGTGGCTCGGCGGCGAGCATCTCGTAACCCTCGCCGTAGGCGGTCATCAGCGCGTACTCGACGCCGTTGTGCACCATCTTGGCGAAATGTCCGGCACCGACCGGGCCCGCGTGGACGAAGCCGTCGGCGAGATCTCCCTCGGGCCGCAGCGTCTCGAAGATCGGCATGACGCGCGCGACGTCGTCGTCACTGCCGCCGATCATCAGGCCGTAGCCCTCGGTCAATCCCCAGACACCACCGGAAACCCCGGCGTCGATGAAGCCGATACCCTTGTCCGCCAACAGTTTTGCGTGAATACCGTCTTCGGTGTAGCGGGAGTTACCGCCGTCGATCACCAGGTCACCGGAGCTCAGCACCCCGGCGAGATCCTCGATGGTCTCGCGGGTGATCTCACCCGAGGGCACCATGACCCACACCACGCGCGGCGCTTCGAGCTGCTCGGCGAGGGCCGCGAGTGACGGCACGTCGCTGACCTCGGGCCGCGGGTCGTATCCGATGACTTCGTGGCCGCCACCGCGCAGACGCTCGCGCATGTTGAAGCCCATTTTTCCGAGGCCGATCAACCCCAGCTGCATGTGTGCGTCCTCCGCTATTCGGTTCCGGTCAGCCCGGCAGGCGCACTGGCATCAACAAGTACACGTAGTCGGTGTCCCCGGCGGGGAACGGTCCGGATCCCGAGTACTGATTCTCCCCGGCCGGACGCAACACCGCAGGCTTGCTGGGGGTGGTGAAGCCGAAAGTGACGCGGTCGGCGTGCAGCGAACCCAACCCGTCGGTGAGATAGGTGGGGTTGAACGCGATGGTGAGCGGCTCACCGTAGAACTCGACCGGCAGGTCTTCCTCGGCGCGACCGACGTCGTCGGCACCGGCCGACAGCCGCAGGATGTCGTCGGCGAACTCCATCCGGACCTGGGCACCACGGTCGGCGACCAGCGCGACACGCTTGATGGCTTCGGCGAGCTCGGCGACACCGATGGTGGCCACCGCGGTGTGCTCAGCCGGCAGCAGCTGGCGGAATTTCGGAAATTCGGCATCCAGCAGGCGCGTGGTGGTGCGCTTGCCGTTGCTGCGGATACCCAGCATCCCGTCCTTGCCGACGGCCTGACCGGCACCCAGCGACAGGTGCACCTCGTTGCCGTCGGATCCTGACTTGGCCGACTCCGCGAGGGTCTTGGCCGGCACCAGCACGGCGGCTTCGAGATCCGGCACCGCGGAATTCCACGTGAGCTCACGAACCGCGAGACGGAAGCGGTCGGTCGCCGCCAGGACGACCTTCTCGCCCGAGATCTCGACGCGGACACCGGTCAGCATCGGCAGGGTGTCATCGCGGCCGGCGGCGACCGCCACCTGGCCGATGGCCTCGGAGAAAACGCTGGCGGGCACGACGCCGGTCTCGTCCGGCAGGGCCGGCAGCGCGGGGTAGTCCTCGACCGCCATGGTCGGCAGCGAGAAGCGGGCGCTACCGCAGCTCAGCGCCACCCGGGTGCCTTCGACGCTGAGTTCGACGGGCTTGGCCGGCAGTGCGCGAGTGATGTCCGAGAGCAGCTTGCCCGACACCAAAACGCTTCCAGGAGAAGAGATTTCGGCAGCGACGCGGACTTCGGCGGATACCTCGTAGTCGTATCCGGAGATGGTCAGACCGTCGTCGGAGCCGGTCAGCAGCACACCGGCCAGGACCGGGTTGAGCGGCCGGGACGGCAGGATCCGGGCCACCCAGGCCACGGCGTCGGCGAAATCTTCCCGAACCAGACGGAACTTCAAATCGGTCAGACCCGCTGTCGTCGCCACGTCCATAGCGTCCCTTCGCTGTAACCCCACCACGCTTGCCTGCCGGATCCCGCCGTGAGGCGAAGGCACCACGCATCGGCGTTGGTTCCGGCTATCGAACAACACCGTAGAGCGTTCCGCGTGAAGTTGAAAGCTAAACGATCAGGCCGGAGAGCGCGCGATGACCCCCGGAAACCTGTCGGGATCCGGTTGTCCACCGGGAGTTTCCCCACCGGACTGCTTTTAGAAGAAGATCTAGAGAGATCTAAAGGTATTAGTAATAGGGGTTGTGCACGCTGTGGATGGATCCACGGAGTTGCTGGTGGAGGGCTCACCGGCGGGATCCCGGCCTGTGCGCAGACTGTGCAGGCGCCGTTAATCCAATCCGTGTATTTGTGGAGCGATCTGGCCGTGTGGATTGTTCTGAGCAAAATCCCAGGGTTTATCCCATGTAGTACACAGCGCTGTGCACAGCCGAATCGTGTGACAAAAGATGCCTGTGATGCCAAAGTTTTTTCTGACGAACCGGCACGACGGTGCGAAAATCGGCCTGGATCTCGTCGGATCCGGGCGATGGGAAGAGCACGCTTGTGCCGAAAAACAACACCGGCCCACAGGCGTGATCGCCCGGGGCCGGTGTTGGAAGAGACGGATTCAGTGCTTGGAACGCTGCCGGATCCGGGTGGTGAGCTCTTTGACGTGATCGAAAACCTCACGCCGCGAAGCCATTTCCTTCTTGATCTTGCGCTCGGCGTACATCACCGTGGTGTGGTCGCGGCCGAAGGCCTGGCCGATCCGCGGCAATGACAGGTCCGTGAGCTCCCGGCACAGATACATGGCGATCTGCCGGGAGAGCGCGACGGCGCGGGTCTTTCCGGGGCCGCGAAGCTCCTCGACGCTGGTCTCGAAGTACTCGGCCGTGGCCGCCATGATCGTGGCGATACTGATCTGGGTGGTGCCGGCGTCGGCGATGAGATCTCGCAGCACAATCTCAGCCAGGGACTTGTCGATCATCGTCTTGTTGAGCGACGCGAACGCCGTCACGCGGATCAACGCACCCTCGAGCTCGCGGATATTGCGGTCGATGCGACTGGCAATCAGCTCCAGCACGTCGTCCGGCACATCCAGGCGATCCATCTGCGCCTTCTTGCGCAGGATCGCGATGCGCGTCTCCAGCTCGGGCGGCTGAACGTCGGTGATCAGACCCCATTCGAATCGAGTGCGCAGCCGGTCTTCCAGCGTCGCAAGCTGTTTCGGCGGCCGGTCCGACGAGATGACGATCTGCTTGTTCGCGTTGTGCAGCGTATTGAAGGTGTGGAAGAACTCTTCCTGAGTGCTTTCCTTGCCTTCGATGAACTGGATGTCGTCGACCAGCAGCACGTCGATGTCGCGGAAGCTGCGCTTGAACGACGCCGTCCGGTCGTCACGCAACGAGTTGATGAAGTCGTTGGTGAACTGCTCGGTCGAGACGTACTTCACTCGCATACCCGGGAAGAGCTTCTGCGCGTAATTACCCGCCGCATGCAGCAGGTGCGTCTTGCCCAGGCCCGACTCACCCCAGATGAACAGCGGGTTGTAGGCCCGGGCCGGCGCCTCGGCGATGGCCAATGTCGCGGCGTGCGCGAACCGGTTGGACGCCCCGATGACAAAAGTGTCGAAGGTGTAGCGCCGGTTCAGGCTCAGATCAGCGGATTCGTCGGCGGGCGGCCGGTTGAAATACCGGGGCCAGCTCTCCTCCGCGCTCGAAAGCTCTTCGGTGTCGTCGTCGAGGTCGTCGGCCGCGGTGAGCGGTTCGGGCTCGGGGGCCTCAGCCGGCTCCGACGGCACCGATCGGTCGTCGATGTCCGGGACTGCGATACGAACGCCCAGGTCAACGCGCTGTCCGAGGTGCCGGCTCAACGCGGCGATGATCGGTTCGCGCAGGTGGCGTTCGATCTCGTTCTGGACGAACTGGGTCGGCACCGACAGCAACGCGAAACCTTCGGTCAGCACCAGCGGCTGAACCATGCGCAACCAGGCCCGTTGTTGGGCGGTCAGCGTCGTGGTGCCGCCGAGGTCACCGTTGAGTTCGGCAACCACGCTTTTCCAGATGTCGGTGAACGATGCACCCGGGCTAGCGGTCAACGACTACTACCCCCTCGGAGCCGCCTGACCGGCGGCTCAATAAAACGACGACAATCTGTCCACATAGTTATCCACAGACTGTGGACAAAGTAGAAGAATGCCGTCGTGCTCGTGTTTTGCATGCAGGAAGCCCGCGCGCTGAGGCTCGTCACAGGAACGTCTGTGGGCTCGTAGCGTCGGGACCTCTCTGGCTTGTTGTCTTGCGCCGTCGTACAACGGCATTGGCAGAAGCTAACAAGTTTTCTGTTCGTCCGCCAACCGTTCGGCAACATTGGTTCGAGGTTCTTGGGCGTGTCGGCTTGCCACGTTGCGAGTGTTACAACTGTGACGAGCACAAGCGCGTTCCCGCTGCGCTTCCCTCTCGATGCGGTAACGGTTCCTGACGTGGGACGGCGAGGTTTGACCCGGGGAATCCAGATCAGTACCCTCGAACAGTCGCCCACAAGTGGTGATACGGCTGCGACTGGGGAAGTTCTGCCACGAACTTTATCGGTACCGCGCCGGCTAGCAAGCAAGATGCGTGCGCTTACCAGCGACGACCGTGCCCACCGGCATGACTCGTTCATGTCGGTGGCGAGTGCGGGCGTCACATAGTTGAGGAGATATAGCCGTGGCCAAGGGCAAGCGGACTTTCCAGCCGAACAACCGCCGTCGGGCTCGTGTGCACGGCTTCCGTCTGCGTATGCGGACCCGCGCCGGCCGCGCCATCGTGTCGGCACGCCGCGGCAAGGGCCGTCGCTCTCTCACTGCGTGACCTGACGCAGGATCGAAGCACCGTGCTTCCGGCTCGTAACCGGATGACGCGCTCGACAGACTTTCGAGTCACCGTGAACCGCGGTGTCCGTGCGGCACAGCGGGATCTCGTGGTGCATTCGTTGGCACCCGGAGTTCCCGACGGCGCCGAGTCGAACACCGAGGACGCGCCGAAAGTCGGTCTCGTCGTAGGTAAATCGGTCGGCAATGCCGTCCAGCGACACCGGGTGTCCCGTCAGCTCCGTCATGCCAGTCGTGATCTGCTGCCCGAGCTGCGGAGCGGCGAGCTATTGGTGATCCGGGCCCTGCCCGGCAGTCGCGAGGCGGCCACCGCCACGCTGCAGGACGAACTACGAGCGGCTGTGCAGCGCGCTCACGCAAAGTCCGGATCCCGGCAATGACAGGACGGCTGGCCCGCGGGCTGATCTTTCTCATCGAGCTGTACCGCAACATGGTGTCGCCGATGCGTCTGCCCAGCTGCCGGTTCAGCCCCACCTGTAGTGAATACGCCGTCGAGGCGCTCACCGAACACGGTCTCTTCCGCGGTTGTTGGTTGACGACAGTCCGGCTGGCCAAGTGTGGCCCGTGGCATCACGGGGGATGGGACCCCATCCCCGAAAGACGGTCCGCGGCAACCGCCGCGCAGTCAAGGAGCGATTCGCTTGTCTTTTAACTGGTTCAGCCTGGACTACATCTATTACCCGGTATCGGGGATCATGTGGCTCTGGTACAAGCTCTTCGGCGCGATCCTCGGCGCGGAGAACTTCTTCGCCTGGGGCCTGTCGGTGATGTTCCTGGTGTTCACCCTGCGTGCCATCCTGTACCGGCCGTTCGTCCGCCAGATCGAGACCACCCGTCAGATGCAGGAACTGCAGCCCCAGATCAAGGAACTGCAGAAGAAGTACGGCAAAGACCGGCAGCGGCTCGCGCTCGAGATGCAGAAGCTGCAGAGCGAACACGGTTTCAACCCGCTCCTGGGCTGTCTGCCGATGCTGGCGCAGATTCCGGTGTTCCTTGGCCTGTTCCACGTTCTGCGGTCGTTCAACCGGACTGAGGGTGCCGGGATGGGGATCGGGGCGCAGGCACTGTCCCTGGAAGAGAACCGGACGACCGGCAACTACTTCTTCAGTGCCGTCGACGTCAGCCACTTCCTGAACACGGACTTTTTCGGTGCGCCGTTGGGCGCCACCATGATTCAGACCGGCGAGAGCCTCAAGGCGTTCGCCCACTTCGACCGCATGTCGGTGATCCTGGTCGGCATCCCGCTGATGATCGTGTCCGGTATCGCCACGCACATGAACAGCCGCGCGTCGGTGGCCCGGCAGAGTCCCGAAGCGGCCGGCAACCCGCAGACCGCGCTGATGAACAAGCTCGCGCTGTACGTGTTCCCGTTGGGTGTGGTGGTCTCCGGGCCGTTCCTGCCGATCGCCATCCTGATGTACTGGGTGGCCAACAACATCTGGACCTACGGCCAGCAGCATGTGGTGTTCAACCGGATCGAGAAGCGTGAGGCGGAGGAGAAGGAGCAGGCGATCGCACGTCGCTCCGCCAACGCCCCCGCACCCGGTGTGAAGCCGAACAGGTCGAAGAAGGGCAATCCGCCGGCTGCCGCGGCGAGCACCGGCGCCGACGTCGAACAGACCGGTACGGAGCTCGACGGCACGACGGAGTCCGATTCTGCGGGCTCGAAGCCGGCCCCGGGTGCCAAGCCCAACAAGAAGAAGCGTTGACCGGCCAGAGGGTAAAGACCCTGAGCGACGGCCGGTGCAAGAGGGAGAAGGCAGGGATATGACAGACACAGAAACGCAGGCGGAAGCCGGCATCGAGGCCGAGGCCCCGACGACGACTGCGGCCGCTCCTGCAAGCAAGGGCGACGATCTCGAAGAGCGTCTGGTCGCCGAAGGTGAGATCGCCGGGGATTACCTCGAGGAACTCCTCGATCTGCTGGACTTCGATGGTGACATCGATCTGGACGTCGAAGGGGACCGCGCGATCGTCAGCATCGACGGTGGCAACGATCTGACGAAGCTGGTCGGTCGCAAGGGCGAGGTGCTGGATGCACTCCAGGAGCTGACCCGGTTGGCCGTGCACCAGAAGACCGGCGAGCGCAGCCGGCTGATGCTGGACATCGCCAAGTGGCGTCGGCAGCGGCGTGATGAACTGGCAGCGCTCGGCCAGAAGGTGGCAGACCGGGTGCTGGCCTCGGGCGAGCGCGAAGAGCTGTCGCCGATGACGCCGTTCGAGCGCAAGATCGTGCACGACGCCGTGGCGGCCGTGGATGGCGTGCACAGCGAGAGCGAGGGCGTGGAGCCGTCTCGCCGGGTGGTTGTCCTGCCTGATTGAGCACCTTAATTACATCGATGTTGTTCGTCGGCGGCGAGCTGGCGGGGAAAGCGGAGGCTGTTTCACGTGAAACATGGTGACGCCCCATCCCCACCGGCCGCCGCCGTCGACGTTTTTGGTGACCGTGCCGAGCTGGCACAGCGCTATGCGGAGATCCTCGCGGGCGACGGAATCGAACGCGGACTGATCGGACCGTCCGAAGTCAGCCGACTGTGGGACCGTCACGTGATGAATTGCGCCGCTATAGGTGAGTTGGTCTCCAGCGGCGAACGAATCGGCGATATCGGCAGTGGAGCCGGCCTGCCGGGGATCCCGTTGGCGCTCGCTCGGCCCGACGTTCACGTGGTTCTGATCGAGCCGCTGCTGCGCCGTGCCGACTTCCTTCGGGAAGTCGTGGCCGAGCTCGGTATCGACGTGACCGTGATTCGGGGTCGCGCCGAGGAGCGGGCGGTGCGGGCCGAGGCAGGGGAGCTCGACGTAGTGACCTCCCGAGCGGTGGCCGCCCTCGACAAGCTGGCCAAGTGGAGCCTGCCACTGCTGAAAGTCGATGGCCGGATGTTGGCCCTCAAGGGGGAGCGGGCGGCCGACGAAATCGTCGAACATCGTCGGGCACTCAACTCACTCGGTGCTGTGGACGTAAGGGTGGTGAAATGTGGCGTGAACTATTTGACTCCGCCCGCAACCGTGGTCGTGGCGACGCGCGGAGCCAAGCGCGCAGGGACCGGCCGAGCGGTGAAGAACCGGCGATGACATCGCCGGCCAGGGGGAGCAACATGTCCCAGGTTTCAAAAGCGGCCGACCCGGCCGCCACATCAGGAAAGGCAGCAATCGATGCCGATGTTTCACGTGAAACGTGGACCCCAAGCGTGACCATGGATACGCCGATCGGGGCGGAAGCCGAACGCGCGGTCCAGATCATTCACGGAGCCAAGGGACAGCAGCTGCCGCGCCCGGAGCACCAGCGGGTGTTCACGATCGCCAACCAGAAGGGTGGCGTCGGTAAGACCACCACCGCGGTCAACATGGCCGCGGCCCTGGCGCTGCAGGGTCTGAACGTTCTGGTCATCGACCTGGACCCGCAGGGCAACGCCAGCACGGCGCTGGGCATCGAGCACCGCCCGGGTACCGCGTCGTCGTACGAGGTGCTGATCGGGGAGATCACCCTGGAGAGCGCGCTGCAGCGCAGCCCGCACAACGAGCGCCTGTACTGCGTTCCGGCGACCATCGACCTTGCCGGCGCCGAGATCGAGTTGGTCAGCATGGTGGCACGTGAAACGCGGCTGCGGAACGCGCTCGCCACGCTGAAAGACCACAACTTCGACTACGTCTTCATCGACTGCCCGCCCTCGTTGGGTCTGCTGACCATCAACGCGCTTGTCGCGGCGCCGGAAGTGCTCATCCCGATCCAGTGCGAGTACTACGCCCTGGAAGGTGTCGGTCAGCTGCTCCGCAACATCGAGATGGTCAAGGCGCACCTGAATCCCCACCTCGACGTCACGACCGTCGTCCTCACCATGTACGACGGCCGCACCAAACTCGCCGACCAGGTCGCGATGGATGTCCGCGACCATTTTGGCGATAAGGTTTTGCGGACCGTCATCCCACGCAGCGTCAAGGTTTCCGAGGCTCCGGGGTACGGCATGACGATCCTGGATTACGACCCGGGATCACGTGGAGCAATGAGCTATTTGGACGCCAGTCGTGAACTCGCCCAGCGTGGCGAGCACGGAGTGAGGAAGTAACGATGTCGCAGCCACGTAAGCGCAGCGGACTCGGTCGGGGACTGGCGGCGCTCATCCCGACCGGTGCACCCGAAGACGAGCAGCAGGACACCTCGCTGCGGATGGGGTCCGCCGCCGCCGACGTGGTGATCGGTGGGGCACCGTCGATCCCGACCAACGGCACCGCGGCCGCGGCAGCGGCCAAGGCGGAAGCCGAAGCCATCGGTGCGGTGTACCGCGAGATCGAGCCGGTGGAGATCCAGCCGAACCCGCGCCAGCCGCGGACTGTCTTCGACGGTGACGCGCTCGCCGAGCTCGTGCACTCCATCCGCGAGTTCGGCCTCATGCAGCCCATCGTGGTGCGCGAGCTGAGCGAGCCGTCGGGCCCGCACAAGTACCAGCTGATCATGGGTGAGCGGCGGTGGCGTGCCTCGCAGGAGGCCGGCCTCACCGCTATCCCGGCGATCGTGCGCGAGACCGCCGACGACAACATGTTGCGCGACGCGCTGCTCGAGAACATTCACCGGGTCCAGCTGAACCCGCTCGAAGAGGCGTCGGCCTACCAGCAGCTGCTGGAAGAGTTCGACGTCACCCACGAGGAACTCGCGACCCGCATCGGCCGGTCGCGTCCGGTCATCACCAACATGATCCGTCTGCTGAAGCTGCCCATCGCGGTGCAGCGTCGGGTCGCCGCCGGTGTGCTGTCGGCCGGCCACGCCCGTGCCCTGCTGGCGCTCGAAGGGGGAGCGGAGAAGCAAGAGGAGCTAGCCGCCCGGATCGTGGCCGAGGGGCTGTCGGTGCGCGCGACGGAAGAAGCCGTCACCCTGGCCAACCGCGACGGTGACAAGCCGACGCCGGCACCGAAGCGCAAGCCGATCCAGATGCCCGGGCTGCAGGATGTGGCCGAGCAGTTGTCGACCGCGTTCGACACCAAGGTGACCGTGAGCCTGGGTAAGCGCAAAGGCAAGATCGTCGTCGAGTTCGGCTCGGTGGACGACCTCCAGCGCATCGTCGAACTGATGAAGACCGAACAGGGCTAACTGGCCGATTTTGGGGTTTGCGACAACCCGACCAGCCACCAGGACCCGTTACGTCACTGTGACGGTGAGGTTTTTTGGGTGTGCGGGACGGGGGAGGGGAACCGCGATGTTTCACGTGGAACAGTGCCGCATTTGGCCGCCGTCGATCTGGACTGAACAAATCGGGTCGGCGGCGCCTGCTTCTTTTATCCTGGAAGGGCAGCCTGATCCGATCGGGCGGACGACGGGAGTCTGGTGACATCACGAATCACGCCGCTGCGCCTCGAATCGTTCGAGCGGCTGCCGAAGCACGCGCGGCGTTGTGTCTTCTGGGAAGTCGACCCGTCGGCGCTCGGCGACAGTGAGCATCTCAGTGACCCCGAGTTCGAGAAGGAAGCATGGCTGTCGATGGTCATGCTCGAGTGGGGATCGTGCGGACAGCTGGCGGTAACCTGCGACCCGGACCGCGCCGAGGACCCCAACGATGACGCACCCTGTCTGGGCTACGCGTTCTATGCGCCGCCGCGCGCAGTGCCCCGGGCGGGGCGTTTTCCCACCGGACCGGTCAGTCCCGACGCGGTGCTACTGACGTCCATCGGCGTCGACTCCAGTGAAGACGGCGAGGCGCTGTCGCGCCATCTCATCGCGGCCGTCGTCGCCGATCTGGTTCGTCGTGGTGTGCGGGCGCTGGAAGCGTTCGGCCGCACGACAGAGGTCGCCCAACTCGGTAGCCCGCACGCGTGCCCGGCAGAGCTGGCGGCGACGGTCGAGGCGTTCGGGGAGTGCGCCGTCGAGCAGTGCGTGATCGAGGCCGACTTCCTCCAAGACAACGGGTTCGAGATCGTTGCGCCGCACCCATATTTCCCGCGACTGCGACTGGAGCTGGAGCAGGGACTCGGCTGGAAGGCTGACGTCGAGGCCGCGCTGGAACGACTGCTGGAGAGCAACGTGTTGCAGCAGCCGGTGGGCGCGCTGCCCAGCCCGGTGCTGTGGACACCGCGGCGCTGAGATCGATCCGCGTGGACGCCAGTCCCAACTGAGTGGTTCCACGTGAAACACCGACCTTCCCGTACCCTCGCCGCCATGGGGCGTCGTCGATGAATCCGGATTCCTCGGGCCTGCTCGATGTCGGCGACGGCAATCGGATGTACTGGGAAACGCGGGGCAATCCGGCCGGCCGCCCGGTCCTGATCGTCCACGGCGGACCGGGTGCGGGCCGCTCCCGCAACGCACACAAACAATTCGACCCAGCCCTCTTCCGCGTCGTGTCCTTCGATCAACGTGGCTGCGGCGACAGCGTGCCCAGCGCGGCTGATCCGACGACGGACATGTCCTGCAACACCACCGAGCATCTGCTCGCCGACATGGAGGCGCTGCGGCGTCACCTCGGCATCGAACAGTGGCTGCTTTACGGCGGCTCCTGGGCGTCCACGTTGATCCTCGCCTACGCGCAGCGGCATCCTGAGCGGGTGCTCGGCATCGTGCTGATCGGCGTGACGATGACGCGGCCGCAGGAAGTCGATTGGTTGTACCGCGGGCTGCGGATCGTCCGGCCGGTCGAGTGGGAGCGGTTCCGCGACGGCGTGCCGGCGGAGCACCGGGACGGGAATCTCGTCGAGGCATACCGGCAGCTGCTGGAGCATCCCGACGCCGCGGCGCGGGAGCGGGCCGCGCAGGACTGGTGCGCGTGGGAAGACGCCGCGATCGCCCACGAGACTCTGGGGAAGCCGGGTCAGTACACGGCGAAGATGGATGCAGCGAGACTGGCGTTCGTGCGGATCTGCACGCACTACTTCGCGCACACCGCATGGCTCGAAGACGGTCAACTGCTGCGCGATGCGCATCGACTCAACGGCATCCCCGGTGTGCTGATCCACGGCCGCCTCGACCTCTCCGCGCCGGTGCGGACGGCATGGGAACTCGCGCAGGCATGGCCCGACGCCCAGCTCCGGATCATCGAGGACTCCGGCCACACGGGCAGCCCCGCGATGGCGGCGGCGATCACCGACGCGGTCGCGCGGTTCACTCCGCGGAGCTGACGGCGCGACGGTTCCACGTGAAACAACGGGGGTCGTAGGACAGTGCGCCGGGGTAGATACGCGTCTGCGCTGATGTTTGTGGCCCACCCCGGCGGCACGCTGATTAGCATGAGCGAACTGCGTGCGGGTACCCCATTGGTGGACTGGAGCGACGTGGGCGTGAGCGAGCTGCCGACCGGAACGGTGACGCTACTGCTGGCTGACGTCGAAGGCTCGACGCGGCTCTGGGAGACCCAGCCCGACCAGATGGCCGCTGCCATCGCGCGTCTCGATGAGACCGTCTCCGCCGCACTCATCACCCACGCCGGGGTGCGGCCGGTCGAGCAGGGGGAGGGCGACAGCTTCGTCGTCGCATTCGGTTGTGCGTCGGACGCGGTCGCGTGCGCGCTGGATCTGCAGCGCTCGCCGCTGGCACCGATCCGGCTGCGCATCGGAATCCACACCGGCGAGGTCCGCCTGCGCGACGCCGGCAACTACATCGGCCCGACCATCAACCGCACCGCGCGACTCCGGGATCTCGGGCACGGCGGCCAGACGTTGTTGTCGGGAGTGACGGCGGCACTGACCGAAGATCAGCTCCCGGACGGTGCGTCGCTGACCGACCTCGGCACGCACGTGATGCGCGATCTCCCGCGGCCGGAACGCGTCAGGCAGTTGTGTCACCCGGATCTGCGCAACGACTTCCCGCCGCTGCGGGCGCCGGGCTCCGTCGTCGCGCACGGACTGCCCGCCGAGTTGACGACCTTCATCGGGCGCCAGACCGAGACGACGAATCTGCGCGACGCCCTGGCCGCGCATCGGCTCGTCACCCTCAGCGGAGCCGGTGGCGCGGGCAAGACGCGGCTGGCGGTCCACGTCGCTGCCCGCGCGGTCGGCGACTACGACGACGGCGTCTGGTTCGTCGACCTGGCTTCGGTGACCAATCCCGACGCCGTGCCGGTCACCGCGGCCCGCGTGTTCGGGCTGCCCGACCAACCCGGCCGCTCCACGACGGACACCCTGCTGCGGTTCGTCCGCGACCGCCGACTCCTCATGGTCCTCGACAACTGCGAGCACGTCCTCGACGCGAGCGCCACGTTCGTGGCGTCTCTGCTCGGGGCGGCACCGGGAGTCACCGTGTTGGCCACGAGCCGGGAGCCGCTCGGTGTCCCTGGGGAAGCGGTGTGGCAGGTGCCGTCCCTGTCGCTCGCTGACGAGGCCGTCGAACTGTTCGCCGACCGGGCGCGGCTCGCGCGCGCCGACTTCGTCGTCACCGAGGACAACGCCGCCACCGTCGCCCAGATCTGTCAGCGGCTCGACGGTATGCCGCTGGCGATCGAGTTCGCGGCGGCCCGGCTGCGCGCGCTGTCGCTGCCCGAGATCCTGGACAGCCTCCACGATCGGTTCCGGTTGCTCACCGGAAGTTCTCGGACGGCGGTGCGGCGGCAGCAGACGTTGCGCGCGTCCGTGGATTGGTCGCACGCACTCTTGAGTGAGCCCGAGCGCGTGCTGTTCCGCCGGCTGGCGGTATTCCTCGGTGGCTTCGATCTGGGGGCCGCCCGGGCGGTAGCGGCGTCGGATGTGGCCGAGCGGTATCAGGTTCTCGATCAGCTGAGCCTGCTCGTGGACAAGTCTCTTGTCGTCGCCGAGAGTACGGCCGGCGGTACCCGCTACCGGCTGCTGGAGACGGTGCGCCAGTACGGGTTGGAGAAGCTGGGGGAGTCGGGCGAAGCCGACGCGGTGCGGGTGCGCCATCGTGACCACTACGCGGCGCTGGCGGCCGTGCTCGATGGGGCCGGTCGGTCGGCGCGGAACCAGCCGCGTCTCGACGACGTCGAACTCGAGATCGACAACCTGCGCGCGGCGTTCGACTGGAGCCGGGACAGCGGGGACATCGACGCGGCGGCGACGATGGTGTCGTCGTTGCAGCCGCTGTGGCTCAAGTGCGGCCGCATTCGGGAAGGGCTGGCGTGGTTCGGCAGCGTGCTGAGCGACGAGCACCTGCGTACCCTCCAGGCGGCGCCTGTGGCCTACGTACGGGTGCTGGCGGACAAGGCGGTACTCGATGTATGGGCCGGTGTGTCCGGGAGCCTGGAGATGGCGGAGCGGGCCCTGCACCTTGCGCGACAGGTCGACGATCCAGTTCTGTTGGCCCGGGCGTTGACGGCGTGCGGCTTCGTCGCCGGCAACAGTGACGACCCGCGGCTGGCCCACGAGTACTTCGCGGAGGGCATCCCGATTGCGCGGGCGTCGAACGACATCTGGCGGTTGGGTGCGATCCTCACCTGGCAAGCCCAGGCGGCGTGCGTGGCCGGAGATCCCGTGACGGCCCGTGCGGCCGCCGAGGACGTTCGTGATCTCGCCGAGGCCACCGGCGCCCGATTCGACTCGCGAGAATGGCGCGCCAATCTCGCGTGGGCTCAACTGATGCAGGGGGAGTTGGACGCCGCCGTCGCGCACTTCCGGGCAGCTGTCGCCGAAGCCGAAGCGGCGCACGACTCGATCTGGACAGTGGGGGCACTTCAAGGTCTCGGCATCGCCTTGGCTTGGCATGGTGAGGCGGCCGCCGCGCGAGCAGCGGCAGAGACTGCCGTGGAGCTAGCGGCAGATCTCGGTGAGTTCATGCTCGGCGTCGGCACTGCAGCCCTGGCTTCGGCGGCCCTCGCCCATGGCGATGTCGCGACAGCCCGGACGGCCAGCCTGGCGTCCGAACGTCATCTCAGTGTCCAGCCGGCCGCCGCGGTCACCACGTATGCGCGCACGGCCGAAGCAGAACTGGCGGGCGGTGATCTGGTGGCCGCGCGCCGGCTGGCCGACGAGGCGGTGCGGGTGAATGTGGGCTGGCATCTGATGCTCGCAGGCATCACCAGGGCCCGCGTGGCGATGGCCCAGGACCAACCGGATCAAGCGTCACGTGACGCTCACGCCGCGCTCGGTGTTGCTGTCGAGATTGGGGCCGCGGCCGGAGTTCCGGAGATCTTCGAATGCCTGGCGGCGCTGTCCGGCGATCACCGGGAGGCAGCCCGGCTCTACGGCGCAGCAGAGTCGATTCGCGGACACGTCGGTGCCGTTCGCTTCCAGGTCCACCAGGCGGGCTACGAGGCGTCGGTGGCGGCCCTGCGGGAGGCGATGGGGGAGACGGACTTCGACGCCGCGTGGGCCGAGGGCGCCGGGCTGTCGGTCGAGGAGGCGATCGCGTACGCCCAACGCGGCCACGGCGAGCGCAAGCGTCCGGCGAGCGGCTGGGGCTCGCTGACACCGGCCGAACGGGAGGTCGTGAAACTGGTGTGTGAAGGCTTGGGCAACAAGGACATTGCGACGCGGTTGTTCGTCTCCCCGCGGACGGTGCAGGCACACCTGACTCACGTCTACACCAAGCTCGGCCTCAGCTCCCGGATCCAGCTGATCCAGGAGGCGGCACACCACGAGTGATCAGCGCTCGTACATCGCCATCTGTTCGGGGTTGTAGCGTTCCCCGACTGCTGGGCTCAGGGTGTTCAGGGCCTGCAGTTGTGCGGTGCTCAGCTCCACCGCGTCGGCGGCGATGTTCTCCTCCACCCGTGCGACGCGCTTGGTCCCAGGGATGGGAGCGATGTCGTCGCCTTGCGCCAGCAGCCAGGCCAACGCCACCTGGGCCGGGGTCGCTCCCACCTGATCGGCGACGGCTTTGACCTCGTCGGCGATGCGCAGGTTCCGGGTGAAGTTCTCTCCGGTGAAGCGGGGGTTGTCCTTGCGGAAGTCGGTGTCGTCGAACTGTTCGGGGGAGCGGATGGCGCCGGTCAGGAAGCCGCGGCCCAGCGGGGAGAACGGCACCAGTCCGATGCCCAGCTCACGCAAGGTCGGGATGATCTCGGCCTCCAGATCGCGGGTCCACAGCGAGTACTCGGACTGCAGCGCGGTGATCGGGTGCGTGGCGTGGGCGCGCCGGATGGTTGTGGCGGCCGCCGCCGACAACCCGATGTGGCGCACCTTGCCTTCGGCGACCAGCTCGGCGACCGCACCGACGGTGTCCTCGATGGGGGTGTTCGGATCGACGCGGTGTTGGTAGTACAGATCGATGTGGTCGGTACCCAACCGACGCAGCGACCCTTCGACGGCGGTGCGGATGTTGGCCGGGCTGCTGTCGAGGTTCCAGGCGCCCTCGCCGGTGTGGGACACCAGACCGAACTTGGTGGCCAGCACCACATGATCGCGTCGACCCTGCAACGCCTTGCCGACGAGTTCTTCGTTGATGTACGGGCCGTAGATCTCGGCGGTGTCGATGAACGTCAGCCCTAGATCGAGGGCACGGTGAATCGTCCGGATCGACTCGGCGTCGTCGGCGCCGGCACCGGTGTACCCGTGCGACATCCCCATTGCTCCGAGGCCAATTCTCGACACGGTCAGGTCCCGCAGTTGGATGTACTTCATTGCCCCTCCGGCCAGTTGAGTTCCATCAACGAGTCAACCGCGTAATCGGCCGGCCGGGGAGGGCCTGCGATGACAGGTACTGCCAGACACCCCCGCACCCCGGCGCACCGGCCATAGTGTGGGAACCGTGGACCACCGCCGCGAGATACGCGAATTCCTGACCTCGCGCCGCGCCCGCATCACGCCGCAGCAGGCCGGCCTCGAGGTGTTCGGCAGAAAGAGACAGGTGCCAGGACTGCGCCGCGAAGAAGTCGCCATGCTCACCGGAGTCTCCGCGGACTACTACATCCGGCTCGAACGAGGCAATCTGGTCGGCGCCTCCGACAGCGTCCTGGACGCGCTGGCGCGGGCTCTGCAACTCGACGATGCCGAACGTGACCATCTATTCGATCTGGCGCGCATCGACAACGCCGCACGCGCCACGAAACGCGCGTCGACGTCGACGACGCGGATCAAACCCGTTGTGCGGCAGGTGCTCGACGCGATCACCGACGCCGCTGCCGACATCCGCAATGAACGCGGCGACATCATCGCGGCCAACAAACTCGGTGCCGCGCTCTACAGCGAAACGCACGCCGAGACCGTGCAGCCGCCCAACGTCGCGCGCTACACCTTTCTGAACCCGAGCGCGCGGGACTTCTTCGTCGACTGGGACCGCGCCGCCACCGACATCGTCGCGGTGCTGCGAGCTGCTGCCGGACGTAACCCCTACGACAAATCGTTGTCCGATCTGGTCGGTGAATTGTCCACGCGCAGCGATGAATTCCGGGTGCGCTGGGCCTCCCACAACGTCCGCCGCCACACGAGCGGCACCAAACGCATGCGCCACCACATCGTCGGCGACCTCGAATTGAACTACCAGAGCTTCGAATTGCCCGGAGAGCAAGGACTACGGCTGAGCGTCTTCACCGCCGAACCCGACAGCGCCAACCAGCAGGCGCTGCGCTTCCTCGCCAGCTGGGCCGACACCACCACCGGCGCCCGGGGGGCCTCACAACCCGGGTTCGACGCCGTCCGCGATGTCGGCCAGGATGTCGACGACCTCGGATAGCGGACGCGTCGTCTCGATCTCATGGGTGGCGGACTGCCTCAACAGCGGTTCGGTGCCTGCGATGTCAGCCAGGATCCGGGCGCGCTCGTCAGTGGTCTTGCCGAACGGATTGTTCGTCCGGCGCTGCAGCCTGTCCAAGATGACTTCGGTTGGGGCGGTGAGTAGTACGACCGCGTCGAACCGGTCGTAGAACCGCCATTGATTGACCACGGTGCCCTGAACGAACAACGGCCGTTCTCGCCGTCGATTCAGTAGGTCGTCGATCAACGGCTCTTGCCAGAGGGGCTCGCCGTCGATGACTTCGATCCACGGCCCGTCGTCGGTGTCGACGGTGGCGTAGCCGCGTTGCGCCAGAGCGGCGAGTGCCGTCGACTTGCCCACCCCGGACATACCCGTGACGAGGACCGCCGCGTGGCGACTCATACCGACGGACTAAGCGCCGGCCTGGCCGGCCTGTTCCACCGACATCTCGTGAGCCAGCAGCTCGGCGAAGGTGAAAGTGCCTGTGGGACGGTCGTTCTTGCCCAGCAGGTACAGCCGCTTCACGGCGGCCAGGATTCCTTCGGCAATGGAGTCGCGGGCACCGGGGGAGGTCAGCAGCTCGCGGTCGTGCGGGCTGCTGACGTAACCGAGGTCGACCTGCACGGTGGGCATCCGGGTCAGCCGCAGCAGGTCCCAGGTCCGGCCGTGGGTCCGGCAGTCGCGGAAACCGCTGCGCGCCACCACTTCCCGCTGAATGAAGTCGGCGAGGTTGCGGCCGATGGTGGACACCGAACCGTGCGAATTCCCGAAGTAGAACGACGCGACGCCGTTGGCTGCCGGGCTGGGCAGGCTGGCGCAGCGCAGGCTGATCATCAGGTCGGCGCCGACGGCGTTGGCCGTCGCGGCGCGCTCGGCGTCGGCCGGGCTGCCGCCGACCGGGCGCGACAGGAACGTGTCCATGCCGATGGCCGTCATGCGGCCTTCCAAGCGGCTGGCGAGATCCCAGAGGACGTCGGCTTCACTGACGGGGCCGGACCGGCTCGTCATGATGAGCCCGCGGTCATCGCCGCCGCGGCCCGGATCGATGATGATCCGCTTTCCGGTCAGGCGGGGGCCGCTGCGTCGGACGAGTTCCTCTTCGCGGATCGCGTGCGGCGAACCGCCGGTGACCCGGGAACCGAGGAAGTACAGGGAGCGCAGCGTCTCCGGACCACAGATGCCGTCCGGGAACATGCCGTACTCGCGCTGGTACGACATCAGGCCGTTGTGGGTCTGCAAGCCGAAATGACCATCGACGAGACCGGTGTAGAAACCGAGATCCTGCAGCCGCGCCTGCAGGGTGGCGACGTCGTCGCCGTACATGGGGGCACCGAACTGGTGCGACAGCGTGCGCGCCCCCAGGCGGTACGAGGCTTCTTTCAGCGAGCGATAGGTGGCCTCACCGACCATGCCGTCGACGAGGAGCCCACGCTGCTGCTGGAAGGCGCGCACGGCCTCATCGAGATCGTCGTCGAAATAATCGAGAGCGACGTGCTTGCCGGTGGTGAGATCCGCGTCGGGACTGTCCAGCAGTCCCAGGGCGGCCAGTGCGGCCCGAATCTCGGTGACCGAACCTCCCCGGTCACCGCGACGCAGTATCGACATTCCTGGCCTTTCAATCACGGACGCCAGGCGGGCGGACAGCTAGCGCACTGGCGGGACGCCTGCACCCATTGTCGCAGACCCTCCTCAGGAATCCGCAACTTCACAGGCAGCAGCGGTGCGCCCCGCCGAATCCGGCGGGTGCGCAGCCGCTGATGCGGTCAGAGTTCGTCGGCGATCTCGCGCAGCAGTGCCGCCTTGCCCTTGGCGCCGACGATGCGCTTCACAGGCTCGCCGTCCTTGAACAGGATCAGGGTCGGGATCGAGACGACGTTGAAGTTGCGGGCGGTCTCGGGGTTGGCGTCGACGTCGAGCTTGGCGACGGTCAACTCCCCGGCCTTCTCGCCGGCCAGTTCTTCGAGCACCGGGGCGATCATCTTGCACGGTCCGCACCAGGTCGCCCAGAAGTCGACCAGCACCGGGGTGCCGCTCTTGATCACGTCGCTGTCGAATGAACCGTCGGTGACGGTCAGCGTTGCGCTGCCCTCGCTCATGTATTGCTCCTCTCGGGTGAACTCTGTGGGGGAAGGACGATCAGCCGTGGTGCTCGGCCAGCCAGCGCTCGGCGTCGATGGCCGCCGCACAGCCGCTGCCGGCCGCGGTGATCGCCTGGCGGTAGGTGTGGTCGACCAGATCGCCTGCGGCGAAGACGCCGTCCAGCGACGTGTTGGTGGTGCGACCCTCCACCTGCACGTAGCCCTCGTCGTCGAGATCGACGACGCCGCGCACGAGACCCGAGCGCGGGTCGTGGCCGATGGCGACGAACACGCCGGTGACGGGCAGCTTGCTCTCCTCGCCGGTGGCGGAGTTACGCAGACGCAGTCCACTGACCTTCGAATCACCTTCCACCGCAACAACTTCGGTGTTGGTGACGAAGGTGATCTTCTCGTTGGCCTGCGCGCGCTCGAGCATGATCCGAGAGGCGCGGAACTCGTCACGGCGGTGGATCAGCGTCACCGAACGGGCGAAGCGCGTCAGGAACGTCGCCTCTTCCATCGCGGAGTCGCCGCCGCCGATCACGGCGATGTCCTGGTCGCGGAAGAAGAAACCGTCACAGGTGGCACAGGTGCTCACGCCCTGGCCGATCAGCTCCTGCTCACCCGGCACGCCGAGGTGGCGCGCAGCCGCGCCCATCGCGAGGATGACCGCGCGGGCCTGATGGGTCTCGCCGTCGACGGTGACGGTCTTGATGGGGCCGTCGAGGGACACCGCGTCGACGTCTTCCATGCGCAGATCGGCGCCGAACCGCAGGGCCTGCTCGCGCATCTCGTCCATGAGCTCGGGGCCGGTGATGCCCTCTTTGAAGCCCGGGTAGTTCTCCACCTCAGTGGTGGTCATCAAGGCACCACCGAACTGGACACCTTCGAAAACCACCGGCTTGAGCTGGGCGCGAGCCGCGTACACCGCTGCGGTGTAGCCGGCCGGCCCGGAGCCGATGATGATCACGTCGTGCACGGTGTCTTGGGTGGTCATGGCCGCCTTTCATCTGGCTCTGGTCAGGCTCATACCTGGTTGGCCTGCTGCCAGAGTCGGTACGCCTATAACACCAGGGTAAGTGCCGGTGTTCCCGGCCGTTTGGCGGGCCACGGGGCGGTCAGCGGCGCGGCTCTGCCGGGGCGTCCACGATGACGGCATCCGCGATCAGGCCGGCATCGGTCGAGCTGCAGCCGGGAGACACCACCAGGGCCATCATCGAGCCGCGGTCGGTCCTCGGCAGCAGCAGGAGCACCTGGGCGCGGTCGTGCGCGGTCACGGTGGCGGCGCCCAGCACCGGGGTGGTCGGGGCGTAACCGAGCCCCTGCAGGCAGGACCGCAATCGGTCCGGCTCGGCGAGGGGCCCCAACTCGGCTGGCCTGCCCCGCAGCCCCAGGATCTGCCGATCGGCCCACGGCATCCCCGCCTGGCGCTGGACGGTCAGCGACGCCGCGGTGGGGCCGGCCGAGGTGCGGGCCGGTTCGTCGGACCCGCTGATCACGACGACGGCGCCGATGCCGACCGCCACCAGTGCGGCAGCCGCCCCGGCGATGGCGATGGGACGCGACCTGCGTGCTCCGTGGCCGGCGGAGTGACCGGGGACGACGGTGTGGCGCGCCGGTTGGGTTCCGGCGTCGCGCAGGGCGGATCCGATGTGCGCGGTGACCTCTGCGGGGATATCGCTCTCGGCGTCGTCGTCCGCCAGGTCATGCAGATCGCGGCGGACCTGTTCGAGCTCCGCGTACCGCCGGGCGACTGCCGGATCGTCGCGGATCCGCTGGCGCAGTCGGGCCGCCGTGGCGTCGTCGAGCAGTCCGGCCTGCAGGTCGGCCAGCTGCTGGTGGGTGACGGACTCGTCGGTGTGTTCGTCGTCCACGAGCCGAAGCCTAATCCGGTGCGGTGCGTGGGCCCTGCGCTGCTTTGCCCGTCAGTCCGCCGAGTGCGACAGATGCGCCAGGGACTGGGCGAGTTTCGCGCGGGCCCGGGAGCAGCGGCTCTTCACGGTGCCCTCCGCGATGCCCAGCATCGCCGCGGTCTCGGCCACCGAGTAGCCCTGCATGTCGACGGCGACGACCGCGGCCCGCTGCTCGACGGGTAGTCGCAGCAGCGCCCGCTCGATGACGATGCTGGTCTCGACGTGGCGCGCCGGGTCGGCGATCCGGCAGTCGGCCTCGTTGAGTTCTTCGGTTCGGTGAAAGCGGTTGTGACGCAACCGGTCCAGGCAGGAATTCACCACGATGCGGCACAGCCAGCTGCGAACGGAACTGTCGTTGCGGAACCGCGGTGCGTGGCGGTGGGCTTTGAACAGGGCGTCCTGCAGGGCGTCCGCGGCGTCCTGCGGGTCGTGACTGGTCAACCGGGCAAGCCGGTACAGCTGGTGACGGTGCCGGTAGAACAGCTCCTCGAACGCGTACCGCTCGCCGGCGATGTGCGCCGCGAGCAATTCTGCGTCTGACGCGTCCGACGGTGGCGCCCCGAAACTCCCCACTTCCGAACCATAAAGCGGGTTGCGGAGGGAATCCGACGCAAATTTGCGGAGATGACGAAAAATACCGTTTGACCAGTACCGATGACAGTCGGCCAGCCTGTGGATAACCGGAGGATGGCGGCTGTTTCGGCGATGTGCCAATTTGCCGGCGGTTCACGCGAAACCGGCGCGGCAACCGCGCGTCGCTTAGTAGCCTCGGCCGATGACGCCGATGGCATCCGAGTCGATGAGAATTGTGCGCCGGTCAGGACTCGCCTGGCTCACGGCTGCTGCGCTGATCAGTACGCAGGTCGCGGGTTGCTCCGAACCCGGCAAGCCCAAGCCGATCCCGAATTCGTCATCGGCGACGTCGGCTGCCCCCACACCTGATGCGGCCGGCTTCAGCGGCCCGATCATCGAGCATTGCGCCACGCACACGCAGAGTACGACGCTGAGCAAGCTGAACATCGGCAGCGGCGCGCTGGTGGATATCGCGACCTTCCCTGTCAGCTGCAACATCGGCAACGGCCAGTTCACCCGGACGCGCTACAGCAAGGACTTCCGCAAGCTCGCGCTGGATTCCCTGACGATCAACGACGGCCACGTCCGGTACTACGACTCGAGCACCGGATCGACCGTGGATGTCACCGAAATCGTGCAGCCTTCTCCCACCGGCGATTTCGGCAATCAGCAACGGCCGGACCACCGAAACCCACAGTTCGACGAGCAAGGCCTGCTGGTCTTCTACGATGCGCGCGCCAAACTGTTCAACTTCTACGACACCGATTCGAAGAAGATCGTGCGGACCAGCCCGACGTACCTGCCGAACTTCGTTCGGGCCGTGGTGAAGAACCCGGAAGAGGCCGCGCAAGGCGAGGGCGACCTACCCGGCGGCGACAGCTTTCGTGGGTGCCCGGCGTTGTGGTTCATCGACGCCACCCGCTACCTGCGGCAGGTCCACGACGACGCCGGTCACTATCTGGTGATCGACGCGGTCCCGCCGCCCGGTGCCGAAAGCCCGGCCTGCAGCGACACCGACGGGCAGCGAATCACGCCGCCGAGCACCGAAATATCCGAGGCGGCAGCAGACCCGACGGGCACGACCATCATCTTCACCGTGTTCAGCCGCAACGACATCAAGGTCTGGAACATGTACCAGGCGAATCTGCAGGATCCGTCGCACCCGACCCAGATCAAGATGTCCGGGAACATCCTGGAACGCTCCGGCTACGACGGTGGCCAGGCGATGTCCTTCGTCGGCTGGAACTGACCGAGGGGTTACGCGGCAGCCTTCACGACCACGTTGGAGATGTCGGTCTTGCTCTTGCCGTCGACCGTCCCCAGCGTGGAGATCCAGATCAGCAGATGCTGGGTCGGCTGTGCGTTGCTGATCGTGATGGTGTTGGCGCCGGTCTTCATGGTGGCCGGCTGCGTCAGGACGGTCGTGGCGTCCAGCGAGGCCGGGGTGGCCGACTGGGCGGACCGGATCTGGATCGCGGTGCCCGTGCTGGTCAGGTTCAGGCTGACCGACGCCACGGTGGTGGCCTGGGGCAGGTTCAGCATGAGGCCGACGCCGTTCTTGAAACCGGGGAACGGGGCAGGATCGGTGTAGACGTCGGTGGACCAGGCATCACCGGACGCGCCGGTGATGGCCTTGCCCGCGGTCTCCGGGGAGTCCGCGCCGCCGCCGGGTGAAAACACCGTCACACCAACGGGTTTCACCACATTGCCGGGCGTCGCGGCGCCACTCGTGGTCGGATGTTGGCTGTTGAGGCCGAGCTGCTGCTTGTCCAGGCCGCCGCCGACGTCGCCGAAGATGCCCCTGAGCACCGACGCCAGCACCAGCAGTGCCACCAGCAGGACCGCGCCGCCGACACCCACACCGATGAGTACGGCCTTGCGCCGCTTGGCGGCCGCCTCGAGTTCTGCCGCGTCCGCGGGCTCCGGGCGCTGCGAGCCGTCGACGGGCTCCAGCAGTTCCGTGGTCTCGGCGACGGTGGTCGCCTGCTGCAGCAGATTCAACAGCGTTGGGGCCGAGCGGATCCCGCCACCCTCCTGCACGGCCCGGGCCGCGGCGGCGGAGATCTGGAAGGGGATGGCCCCGTCGACCGAGCGGGGTTCGACGGGCTGGCCCGCGCTGTTCTGCGTCGCGGGCAGCATGCCGCTGAGGGCACCGGCTTCGGGCAGCGGCCACCGGTTGATCAGCAGCGCGTACAGCGTGGCGCCGACGCCACGGATGTCGTCTTCAGGGGTGGCCGACGGCAGGGTGCCGGGGAAGGCCAGGACCACGTCGCCTTCGATGCTGACGCGGATTCGGCCGGGATGATCGATCGACAACGCGACGCCGGACCGGTGCGCGGACTCCGCCGTCGACGCCAGGGACTGGATGGCGCGGGCGCCGCCCATCGGGGACGGTTCCGTCGCGGCCACCTCGGCCAGGGAACCGCCGCGGATCCACTCGCTGACCACCAGGCCACCGTGGCCGAGCCGGGTGACGTCCAGGATCCGGGCCAGCCCGGGTCCCTCGACATGGCTCAGTTTGCTTGTCCGGGTGAGGATTTCCTGGACCATCAACGCGGGCAGCGCGCCGTCGTGGTCGACGAACGTCAGCGCGACCTGGCGATCGAGCGCGATGTCGAGCGCATGCCAGAACTGCAGATCGGGTGGACCACCGTGGAAGACGAGCAGGCGGTAGCGGCCGTCGGCGACGACAGCGCCGGCCCGCAACGCGGCATCGTCGCCGCTGCCTGAGGTATCCGAGATGTGGGCGGATCCCTGGTCCGCGGGTGCGTCGGTCACCGCAAATCCTTTCCGAAGCCCGCCCGTGGTACCACCTTCCGGGTTTGCCCCGCCTGTGGCGGACGCGCCGGGCCGCCGTGGTACCGGAGATGAATTGCCGTGTCCAGGGTACGGGACCGCGGTCCGTCCCGAGTCCGGTACAGCCGAGCTGACCTGGACTGCGGGAGTCGGTGCCGGCGTGCCGCGGCCCAGTCGGCGGCGCACGAAAGCCACCGCGGCCAGGGCATCGGGCACCTTGGCCGCCACCAGTACCGCCACGATCACCGGCAGCATGATCAGGCCGAGCAGAAACAGCCGCAGCAACGATCCGGCGGCGCCGCCGTGCTCGGTCAGCCCATCGAACCCCAGCAAGCGGTCGGCGACATAGGCCAGTAGCCCCGAACCCAGGGAGGCGCAGATGGTTACGAGGATGGTCCGGATCACCGGCAGCTCGATCATCCGGCCGCGCGGCGGCCGCAGCGCGGTCCGCAACAACACGTAGCCGACGGTCGCGCCTGCCAGGAAGCCCAACCCGTTGGCCAGGCCCAGGTACCCGGCGACCAGTTCCCGGTCATCGGTCAGGTGGGGAGCGATCAGTGAGCCGACGATCTTCACGATGGTGATCACGACGATCAGGACGATCGGGATCCACGGTTGTTCGCGCGCGTAGAACACCCGAAGTTCCAGCAGCACCATGGAATACGGGATGAGGGTGAACGCTGACAGGGTGATGGCCATGCCGAGATACCCGGCGTCGGCGGCACCGAAGTTGCCGTACGCGAACAGGGCGCTGCCGATGGCGGGGCCACCGACGGTCATGAAAGCGACGATCGGGATCAGCGTCACCATGGTCAGCCGGGTGGCCAGGGAGAAGTCGGCGAGCACGGCGGGGTTGTCGTTCGCGGCGGCGTTGCGGGACAGCCGCGGCATCACCACGGTCAGTACCGTCACGCCGATCATGCCGAACGGCAACTGCAGCAGCAGCCAGGCGTAGTTGTAGATGGCGGGGCCGGATGCGGCTGCGTGGCTGGCGATTTCGTTGCCGACGATCAGACCGATCTGGCTGATCAGGACGTACAGCATCATGGCGACGGCCATGGTCCCGAACTTCTTGAGCCGGTCGTCGATCCCCCACAGCGGCCGCAGGTCGACGCGGTGCTGGTGCAGTGAATACAGCAGTACCGCGGCCTGGGCGACGACGCCGAGGGTGGTGCCGATGCCGAGCACCAGCAGCTTGGCGTTGCCCATCTCGACGGGGTCGATCGAGAGTTCGCCCGGGACAAGCACATACACGCACAGCGTGATGATCGCCACCACGTTGTTGATCACCGGCGCCCAGGCCGGCGGCCCGAAGACGTTGCGGTTGTTCAGGATTGCCATGTAGACCGAGGTCAACCCGTAGAAGATGATCTGGGGCAGCAGCAGATACGCGAACGCGGTGGTGAGCGGCTGATTCACCTGCGGGTCGCTGCCCAGCATCAGTCGCACCAGCAGCGGTGCCGCCGCGACCGACAGCACCGTCGTCACCAGCAGCAGCGCCGTGGCCAGCGTGACCAGGCGCCGCACGAACGCGGCGCCGCCGTCAGGGTCGTCGCGTTCGGCCCGGGCCAGCACCGGCACGAAGATCGCGGTGAACGTGGCCTCGAGCACCAGGGCGGCCACCATGTTCGGCAGCTGGTTGGCCACCGTGAACGAGCTGGACAGTGCCGCACCGAGAATCGCGGCGAGCAGCACGATGCGCAGGAAGCCAGTGATGCGGCTGACCAGGGTGGCCAACGCCATGCCCCAGGACCGGGAGACGACGGCGGCGTCGGACAGTTCGGCTCGTCGCGGCGGTGGTGACGCCGTGGCAGCGGGGTTCGGGCGGGGTGGGGCGCCGAGTGCCCGTTGATTCGCTCGGCGCGGCGCGCTCATGAGTCCTCCGGCGCGTGCTCGATGGCGGTGTCGAGAGGATCGGGCCGGATCGGCCGGGCATGGTGTGGACGGTCCAGGTCGGCGCGGTCGGGCTGACCGCGGAACCGGTGCCATAGCCGTCGGCCGGCCAGCAGGAACAGCACCGCGCCGGCGGACAGGGTGATGAAGAACAGCACCTTGCCGTAGGCGTTGGAATGCACCGACAGCCGGACCGGTTCGCCGAGCGTCAGTCCGTTGGCGGTGCGCAGGGCGACGTCGACGGCGACGCGCTGGGTGAAGTGCACCTCGATGGGCACACGCAGCGGCAGGTAGCCCGGGGGCAGTTCGATCTCGCCCATGTCGGTGACGGTCATGCCGGGCGGCGCGTCGATGACCAGCCGCACCCGGATGGGCAGCGGCAGATCGTTGCGCAGGGCCAGGGGGAGGGGACTGCGTTCGGTGGCCAGCGTGTACGAGCCGCCGGGGTTGACCACGGTGACGGCGTGGAAGAGGTCGTTGATGGTGTGCTGCGTGGTGGTGATGCGCTGCTGGGCCAGGGCCTCGCGGACGCTCGGCGGCACGGACTGGGTCAGCGCCCGCAGCATGTCCTCCCGCAGCGGCGCCGTGTACTGGTCGCCGGTCAGCCCGGTCTGGGTGTTGACGGTCAACGCGGCGGTCAGGCCCCAGATCCGCTCCATGGTGGTCGAGATCTGGCTGGTGATGCCGTCGCCGTAGCGGGCCTTGGGGTTGCCCGTCCCGTTGTCCGGCGGGGTGGCGGACGAGGTGGGCGGCAGGGCCTGGGCGTCGGCGATCACGGCGGGCATCGGGCGGGCGACGGCCAGCCCGGAGTGGATCGCGGTGGCCACCGACGTCAGGATCGCCTGGGCGTCGTCGGGTGTCACGTCCCAGGCCAGCGGCGGCATCAGGATCTGGTTGCGGGGCTGGGCGTCGGGTTGCAGCCCACGCCACAGCACGGAGGCGATGGCGTCCTGGCGGCGCGCCACCGGCGAGTCATGGATGAGTGGCACGTGCAGCGAGGTGTCCAGGTATCCCGGCGAGATCGGGGTCCGCCCGGCGCCGGCCAGGGCCGCAGCCACGCACGGGTCGAACGGCGCGACGGTGACCTTGCTGCTGTAGCGGCGCGGTGCGGTGTCGGCGGGCTGCCCGGACTCGTCGGCGGTGACGGGGGCCGCGGCGATCGCGACGGTCGGTTCGGGCTGCGCGGAAAGCAGCCGCACCGCCGGGCCGGTGAGCGGGCCGTCGCCGACGACCGTGGCGCCGCGCAGGGACTGGATGCCGAGCAACTGGTTGACGATCGGGCCGGTGTCGGTGGTGGCGGTGGAACTCAGGACGGCGTCGCCGACGCGTTGCAGCGCGCGCAGGTCGGCCTGGGCGTACACGGTCGGGGTGACGCACACCCGCTGGGCGAGTTGCCGCAGCCGGTTCAGCCACTCGGTCGCGGCTTGTTGTCCGGTGCCTGGATGGGTGGGTGAGTTCAGGCCGGCGGCCGGGTCGTCGGATACGACGTAGCCGCCGC
Source organism: Mycolicibacterium sp. P4_G11 (assembly GCF_056555145.1). Lineage (NCBI taxonomy): Bacteria > Bacillati > Actinomycetota > Actinomycetes > Mycobacteriales > Mycobacteriaceae > Mycobacterium > Mycolicibacterium sp. P4_G11. The sequence continues at coordinate 163,435 of NZ_JBFUJW010000008.1, read as the reverse complement.
TCATCGCGTTGACGGTGATCAGCAGGTCGGGGTCGACGGCCAGGCACATCGCGCCGCGCACCAGGCCGCCCGGATCCACCTGGTCGTTGGTGGCGAAGTCCGCCGCGGCCAGCAGGGTGTCCAGTCGGCCGCCGTTGGCCAGCGACGTGGCGAGATCGTCGTCGGCGAGGCGGGCGGGTTCGGTGCGTCCGGGGACGCCGGCCGCCAGGTGCGGGCGGTCGGCCAGCGGCCACAGCAGGGTCAGCGCGACGGGGTGCGCGGTGTCCGGTGGGACGACGGCGTCGATCGGCTGCTGGCCACCGCTGCCGTCTGAGGTGGCCGGGGTGGCGGGCACGCCCAGTACCGGCAGCAGGAAGCGGGCGTCGTCGAGCCGGGCCGCCGACCCGTAGTCGGGTGTGCCGTTGACGTTGACCAACAGCGGATACACCCCGGGACGGTCGATGCCAAGGGCGGGATGTTCAGCTGACCGCACCGGGTACGCCAGCCGGAACGGCACGCTCTGTCCGCGCGCCAGATCCTGCGAGACCGTGGTGAAGTCGCCGACTGCGGAGAAGTCCGTCGGCTCCCCGGCCAGCGTCGTGCGCAGCCCGGACGACGACGTCACCGCGGACGCGTGTTCGAGACGCACCATGACGTCGTGCACCGGACGGTCCCCGACGTTGGTGACGGTGCCGCTGACCGTCACCACCGGCTCGCTGGTGGTGGTGACGACATCAGGGGTGACGTGGTCGATGCGCAGCTGCAGGAACGTCGTCCCGCCCGGCTCCCCGGCCGACGACTGTGGCGTGACCGGAGCGGTGAGCAACAACAGCAGGGCGGTGACCGCAAGCACGCGCAGCAGTGCTGTCGAGGCCGACCCCGACAGCACCGACCTGACGTTCACGACCCGGGTCCGCAGCCGTTCGCGCGGCGGCCGGGCTGAGTATGGGCGGAGTCGTCGGTGCGATGGTTCCGCGTGCGGGAATGGGTCTGTGGGCGGCGGCGCGGCGCGGTGCGCGGCAGCGGCGGCAGGGCGCCCGGTCCATCGGTGTGGAGTTTGTCGATCAGTTCGCCGGCCACTTCGGCGAGCTTGCGCTCGTCGGCGTAGGCCAGGCGGGACGGCAGTTCGCGCAGGGGTACCCACGCCACTTCGGTGACCTCGACGTCGTCGTCGGAGAGTTCGCCGCCCAGGAATCGCATCAGGTAATGGTGCACTGTCTTGTGCACGCGCCGGCCCTCGGTCACGAACCAGTAGTCGATGCTGCCGAGTGCGGCCAGCACGCTGCCCTGCAGTCCGGTCTCCTCGGCAACCTCACGGATGGCGGTCTGTTCGGCCGTCTCGCCGAGTTCGATGTGCCCCTTGGGCAGTGACCACAACATCCGGCCACGCCGGTCGATGCGGCCGATGAGCGCGGCCATCTGGGTATCTTTGGGGCCGTCGAGGCCGTCGATCACCAACCCGCCGGCCGACGTCTCGTGGACGGTGCGCAGCCGGTCGTTGTTGGCCTTGCGGGCAGCCGGTGCCGCGGGAGCCGTGGCGGCAGGGACCGGTTGTGCAGTGTTGTTGCGGGGGGCAGCAGCCGAATCGGCGTCGGTGCGCTGGGCGCTGTCGCTGGGCGGACCTGCCGAGCGTCGACCGCGACGTCGCCCGCGGCGCCGTCGTGGTTTGGCACGCTCGCCTTCCGACACCCAAGCGATAGTAGCTGCTCAGGTTGGGCGCTCTGTCCCCACTCGCCGGTCAGTGGCCCAGTTGTGACCGTGCCGCGATGGTCGGTACTCCGCCGGTGGGGTGGGCGCATTAGGCTCATCGGACGTGCCGAACGATGCAAGTGCCGATGCCGGGTTGCTGACCGCTGCTGCGGTCGCACTGAACAAGCATGCGGATTTGCTCGTGGACCTGGGCAGGGTGTTCGCCGCGGCGGGTCATGAGCTGTATCTGGTCGGCGGCAGTGTGCGTGACGCACTGCTGGGCCGCGAGCTGAACGACCTGGATTTCACCACCGACGCCCGTCCGCCGCAGTTGCAGAAGATGCTGCGCGGCTGGGGAGAAGCGTTGTGGGACACCGGGATCGAGTTCGGCACCATCGGGGTGGCCAAGTACGGGCAGCGCATCGAGATCACCACGTTCCGGGCCGACAGTTATGACCAGGTGTCGCGCAACCCCGAGGTGGTGTTCGGCGACCGGCTCGAGGACGATCTCGTGCGCCGGGACTTCACCGTCAACGCGATGGCGGTCCGGATCAACCCGGATCTGCCCGGCGGCATCGGGGAGTTCCACGATCCGCTGGGCGGGCTGACCGCGTTGGCCGGCAAGGTGCTCGATACCCCGTCGGCGCCGCAGGTGTCGTTCGGTGACGATCCGTTGCGGATGTTGCGGGCCGCCCGGTTCGTCTCACAGCTGGGGTTCTCGGTGGCGCCGCGGGTGCTGGAGGCGCTGCTCGAGATGGCGCCGCAGCTGGGCCGGATCACGGTCGAGCGGGTGGCTGCCGAACTGGACAAGCTGATGCTGGGCGCCGACCCCATGGCGGGTGTGGACCTCATGGTGCAGACCGGGCTGGGCGACGTGGTGCTGCCCGAGGTCGGTGCCATGCGGATGGCGATCGATGAACACCACCAGCACAAGGACGTCTACCACCACTCGCTGACGGTGCTGCGCCAGGCCATAGATCTGGAGGAGCCCGAGACGGGACCCGACCTGGTGTTGCGCTGGGCCGCGCTGCTGCACGACATCGGCAAGCCGGACACGCGTCGCCACGAGGCCGACGGCGGCGTCAGCTTCCACCACCACGAGGTGGTCGGCGCCAAGATGACGCGCAAGCGCATGCGCGCGCTGAAGTACTCCAAGCAGATGGTCGACGACGTCTCGCAGCTGGTGTATCTGCATCTGCGGTTCCACGGCTACGCCGACGACAAGGGCACCGGCCAGTGGACCGACTCCGCGGTGCGGCGCTACGTCACCGACGCCGGCCCGCTGCTGAGCCGGCTGCACAAGCTGGTGCGTGCGGACTGCACGACGCGCAACCGTCGTCGGGCCGCGCGCCTGCAGGCCAACTACGACGGTCTCGAGCGGCGCATCGACGAGCTGGCCGCTCGGGAGGATCTGGCGCGGGTGCGCCCGGATCTGGACGGCAACGAGATCATGACGTTGCTCGGGATCCCGGCCGGCCCGCAGGTCGGCGAGGCCTGGCGGTTCCTCAAGGAGCTCCGGCTGGACCGCGGCCCGCTGGACCACGACGAGGCCATCGCCGAATTGCAGAAATGGTGGAACGCCAGAGCCTGATCAGCCGTCCATTCAGGTATGGACTATTGCCTGAGTGATGGGGATGGGTCGGCGTCGTGGTGGCCGGGGGAGCCGGCCGTGGATGCCGACGGTGACGGCACGCTCGACGGCGTGCGGCTGGATGTGGACGGCGACGGATTGTTCGACGACGCATTGGCCGACTTCGATGGTGACGGCCGGGCCGACCACGCCGTCGTCGACGTGGATGGCGCGCGGGTGGCGTTCACCGATGACGGGTCGGGTACCTGGGCCGTCGGCTCGGGGCTGCGGTGGTTCGGCTTGGACGGCACCGAGCAGAGCGGGGGAGCGGTCGTCGACTTCGACGGTGACGGAGCCGCCGACGACCGCCTGATCGACGCCGACGGCAACGGGCTCGCGGACCGGGTGCTGGCCGGACCCGTCGCGTACGCGGACACCGACGGCGACGGGCGGTGGGACGTGCAGCTGTCCGACACCGACGGCGATGGGGCGGCCGACGGTGCCGCGCCGGTGAGCCCGGCCGAAACAGGGAGCGCCCACAACGGGCACCCGTCGAACTAAGGTCACCCTAAGTTGCGCCTGAGGTAGGCGCGGGGAGGGTGATCGTGACTGTCGGACCCGGCTTCTCGCTGATCGTTGGCTACGGCACCGACATGGGTAACGCCGAGGACGCCGCGATGTCGTTCGCCGAGGCTTTCCAAGAGGCCACCGGGATCACCGCGGTGGCCACCGAGCTGAACCAGGTCGACGTCGCCGCGCTGGCGTCGGTCAGCCACTTCGTGGCGGTCACGTCGACGTTCGGCGACGGCGAATTTCCCGACACGGCCACGCTCTTCTGGGAAGCGCTCAGCGCCGACACGGCCGGCCGCCTCGAGCAGTTGAGCTTCGCGGTGCTGGCCCTGGGGGACAGCGGTTACGACCTGTTCTGCCACGCGGGCCGGCTGCTCGACGAACGACTCGAGGAACTCGGCGCGACCCGGCTGGCGGGCCGCGTCGACATCGACGGCCCCTACCGGGAACACGCCGCGGCCTGGACCACCGAGGTGGTCAAGCTGCTGATCGAAGCGCAGCCCACGGCGTCCACCGACCGAGTCGTTGCGCCGGCGACCCCGGAACGTGCCGGTCGGTCCGACCCGAACCAGCCGGTCGACGTGCGGATCGCGGTCAATCGATTGCTGACCGCGCCCGAGTCGGACAAGGAGGTCAGGCACTACGAGCTGGATCTCGCCGGCACCGGGATCAGCTATGCGGCAGGTGATTCGATCGCGGTGCACGCCACCAATGACCCGATTCTGGTCGAGCAGATGCTGACCGCGCTGGGCGTCGACGGCGGCGAGGGCGTGGACGGCCATGACGTCCCGCTGCGCGCCATGCTCACCGAGCAGCTGGAGATCCGGTTGCCGTCGCGAGCCCTTCGGTCATTGGTGGCCGGCCGGGTGGCAGAGGCGCCCGACGCCGATGAACTCGGCGACGGACCGGGCACGTGGTGGTACGGCAAGGATGTGCTGGACCTGATCCGGCTGGCCGAGCTGACCCTCGACGAGGTGCTCGACACCCTGCGGCCGTTGCAGGCCCGCGACTATTCGATCGCCTCGAGCCCGCTGCGCCACGCCGACACCGTGCATCTGACCGTGGCGACGGTGCGGTACGCCGAGGTGGATCGCAGCCACGGTGGGGTGGCGTCCACGTTCCTGTGCGACCGCGCCGAGACGACACGGGTGCACCTGCGGCCGAACCATCATTTCCGGTTGCCTGCCGCCGACGTGCCGATCATCATGGTCGGCCCAGGTACGGGGATCGCGCCATTCCGGGCCTTCCTGCAGGAGCGGGCCGCCGCCTCAGCGCCCGGCGCCTCGTGGTTGTTCTTCGGCGACCGGCGCCGGGCCACCGATTTTCTGTACGCCGACGAGCTCGAGGGCTTCCTGGAATCGGGCACCCTGACCCGACTCGATCTGGCGTTCTCCCGCGACGGTGGGACGAAGGAGTATGTGCAGCACCGGATGTGGGAACAGGCGGCGGAGGTATTCGACTGGCTCGAAGCCGGCGCGTACTTCTACGTCTGCGGTGACGCCGAGCGCATGGCCAAGGATGTCGACGTGATGCTGCACCAGATCGTGGCCGACCGCGGCGGGCTGGACCCGGCGGCTGCGCACGCCTACGTCAACGATCTGATCAAGAACCACCGCTACCTGCGGGACGTCTACTAGGCGGTCAGGCCCGGCCCGCTCCCGGCGGCCCGGCGAAGGCCTGGGCGATGGTCAGCCACTTCTGGGCGTCTTCGCCGACGGCCGTCACGTCCAGTTCGCGCAGCGGCCGTCGCTGGGTCACCAGCAGGCAGAAATCCTCGGCCGAGCCGGTGACCCGCTGCGCGGCGTCGTCCGGACCCCAGGCCCACACGCCACCGTCGGGTGCGGAAAGTTCCACGTGAAACACGTCGGCCGGCGGGGTCAGCTCGTGGAGTGTGAAGGCGAAATCCCTTGTCCGAACCCCGATGTGCGCGATGGATCGCAGTCGGGCCGTCGGCTCGCGCCGGACCCCGAGGGTGTCGGCGACGTCAGCGCCGTGCGCCCAGGTCTCCATCAACCGGGCGCTGGCCATGGACGCGGCGCTCATCGGCGGGCCGAACCAGGGCAGTTTGCGGCCGTCGGCCACGCCTTCCAGCGCGTCGTGCAGCGTGGTCCGGGTGGCGCGCCACTGCGCCAGCATCTCGGCGGGCGGAGTCTGCGCGAGTTCCTCGGCCGCCACGTCGACGAATCCGAGCGGGTTCTTCCACGCCTCGGTGAGCGTCGCGGCGAAGGCGTCTTCGTCGGTCACCGCCAGCACGGACACCTGGTCCGTCCACCACAGATGTGCGATCTGATGGGCGATGGTCCAGCCTTCGGCCGGGGTCGCAGTGGCCCATTCGCCGGGCGGCAGATCGGCCACCAAGCGGTCCAGGTCGTCACTCTCGGCACGCAGATCGGCGATCACACCGGCAGCAGCATTGGGGGCCATGGCAGCACCCTAGACGGTACCGGCGGTCCTGCTGCGCTTGGCCAGTGTCGCGTGCAGGGCCAGGCCCACCAGGTAGACGACGGCACCGCTGGCCATCAGCGCCGAGGACTTGCCGTCGGCCGGAATCACGGCCGCGGACACGGTGATCGCGGCGATGAACGCCATCCAGAACAGCGCGTCCTGGACCGCGAAGACGTGGCCGCGCAGGGCGTCGTCGACGTCGAGCTGCATCGCCGAATCCGCGCACAACTTGACCACCTGCCCAGCCGTGCCCAGAACCAGACTGCATGCGATCAGCACCGGGATCTGCAGGCCCGCACCGGAAAGCTGAACCACCGCGGCGATGGCAAGGGCCCCGTTGGCGGTGGCGTAGCGACCCCAGCGTCGTACCGCGGCCGGCATGACGACGTTGCCGAGAAACGACCCGAGGCCCGCGGCGGCCACGAACACGACGGTCACCGCGAAGCCCGCGACGTGTTCGCCGCCGCCGTGCCGGACCAACACCAGCACCATGAGGGTGTTGATCCCGAACACCATGCGGTGTGAGGCCAGGCCCGTCAGCGTCGCGGCCACCGTCGGCACATTGGCCACCGACCGCAGTCCGTAGACCCAGCCGGTGATGACGGCGTAGATGGCCGACCCGTGGACCGCGCGGGCGCTGTCGTCAGGTCCCAGGAGGTGGGGGTGGAAGCGCACCACCAGCCACAGCGCGAGTGCAACCGGCAGCGCCGCCAACCAGATCACCACGGCCGAGCTGGCGTCGCCCGCGCCGAGCAGCCAGCGTGGCAGCAGCATCAGGTTGGCGCCGGCGAATGCTGAGACGGCCCCGCACGCGGTGACCACCGAGTTCATCGACACCACCTGTTCGGTGGGTACGACGTGCGGCAGTGCGGCCGACATACCCGAGGAGACGAAGCGGGTGAAGCCGTTGATGATCAACGCGCCGAACAGAATCGACGTGTCGCCTGCGGCGGTGGCCAGCAGCGCGCCGACGCCGATCATCGTGAGCAGTCGCGCCAGGTTTGCGACGATGAGCACCTGCCGGCGATCCCAGCGGTCCAGCAGCGCGCCGGCGAACGGACCCAGCAGCGAATACGGCAGGTAAAGCGCCGCGAAGGCGCCGGCGATGGCCCACGGGTCGGCCTCGCGCTCCGGATTGAACAGCAGGCCGCCGACCAGACCGGCCTGGAAAAGGCCGTCGCCGAACTGGCTGACCACGCGCAGTTCCAGCAGCCGGCGAAAGTCCGGCAGGGCCTGCACCGCATGCAGGACGACGTGGTGGGGGCGGCGGTCGGTCACTGGAATATTCGTGTCCTGATTTGAGAGTGCCGGGCGTGATTGCAGCGACCTGCTCCACAGTACAAATATCCTGGCAAGCCGTGTGCGTTGGTCACGGTGAGCGCCTGTGGATGCCATGATGGAGGCGTGGCGCAGTCAGAGGAACCGGAGGATTTCATCGCCCCTGCCACGCACCGGATTCGGGCGGGGACGCTGCTGCTCGCCAACACTGATTTGCTGGAGCCGACCTTCCGGCGCAGCGTCATCTACATCGTCGAGCACAACTCCGGTGGCACGCTCGGCGTCGTCCTGAATCGGCCCAGCGAGACGGCCGTCTACAACGTGTTGCCGCAGTGGGCGAAGCTCGCCACCAAACCCAAGTCCATGTTCATCGGCGGTCCGGTGAAGCGTGATTCCGCGCTGTGCCTGGCGACCATGAAAGTCGGCGTCGACGCATCGTCGGTGCCCGGGCTGCGGCACGTCCAGGGCCGCATCGCGATGGTCGATCTGGACGCCGAACCCGAGGACATCGAAGACGCCGTCGAGGGCGTCCGGATCTATGCCGGCTACTCCGGCTGGTCGGTGGGCCAGCTCGACGGTGAGATCGAGCGCGACGACTGGATCGTGCTGTCGGCGCTGCCGTCGGACGTCCTCGTGGAACCGCGCGTGGATCTGTGGTCGCGGGTGCTACGGCGTCAGCCGATGCCCATGGCGATGCTGGCGACGCACCCGATCGATGTGAGCCGGAACTAGCGGCAAATTCAGCTGCAGGACAGCGTGCAGCTGGCGCAGCTGCCGGCGCAACTGTCGCCGGCGGGAGCGTTGTCCCGGGCCATCATGGCGGCTCCGGCCTTGGCGCCCTGGTAGCAGCCCGCGGCGAAGGTGCCGACGGCTCCGATGACGCACACCATCAGCACCATCACACCGGTGCTGGGCGGTGCGACGAGAGCGACGGCGCCGCCGGCGGCCAGCATCACGGCCGTCGCCAGCTGGATCGGTGCCACCGAGCGCAGTACGCGCGGCACGGTGTCGGTGGAATGGGGGCGACGCAGCGACCAGGCGCCGACGCCCGCGGTTACCACGGCCGCGCACAGGCACAGCACCGCGGCGATCAGCATGCGTCTCAGGATAGGGGCGGCCGGGCGGCCGCTCCAAACCGGCGACCGGTCAGCGGCCCACGCCGGGGATCGATGCGGTGAGGGGCACGGCGCCGGCGGTGTGCGGCAGGACAGCGGCCGGTGCCGGAACCATGGGGGCGGCCGGGGCCGGAGCCGGTGCGACAGGTGCGGGAACTGCGGCAGGGGCTGGTACGGCGGCCGGAGCCGGAACAGCGGCGGGTGCCGGTACCGCGGCCGGTGCGCCCGGCACGCTGACCTTGAACCCGTTGACGATGGCGTCGGTCGCGTTGCCGGAGGCGACGGTCACCTGCGCACTGGTCGTCACCGACAGCGTCACCAGGTAGCGGTCCGCGCCGGACGTCGCGATGAGGTGCCGCCGCGAGGTGTTCAGCGTCATGTTGTTCTCGCGGAACGTGCCTTCGATGATCGCCGACGGCATGCCGTAGAAATCGGCCATCGAGCCGTCGGTGGACCGCCACGCGACCTGCTGCTGGCTGTCGATGAAGCCGTGGCTGATGGCTTCCCTGGGATCGAAGTCGCCCGCCAGCTTGTAGACCTGCAGAGCGGCGTTCGAGGTGTAGAGGCCGTCGCCGCCGACGCGGTCCGCGATCACGGCGAACGCGTCGGGCACATTCGGATCCGGCACCGGGGCCCAGCCGGGAGGCACCGGCAGGACGATGTTCAGCGCCGTGAAGCCCGCGGGCGTCTGCCGCTGCATCGCGACGTTGTGGGCGCGGAGGTATTCGGCAATGGTGCCCGAGGCGGCCGGCGCGATGGCCGGCGTGGGCACCGGGGCCGGCGCGATGACGGGTTGGGCCACGGCAGGCTGGGGAAGCGTGGCCGGCTGGGGGACCCCGGCGGGCTGACCGGCGGGGATGAAGGCAGGGCCGGCGGGCTGCGCGGCCGCCMCCGGCGCCGGGGCGGCCTGCACGGTGACGGTCTGGGTCACGGTCGCGGGCGCCGGGAGGACGGGCTGGGGTGGCAGCGGGTCAGCGGATGCGGTGCTACCGGCAAAGCCGACGACGCCCGCCAGACCTGCGGCGACACCTCCTGCCAGCAGTCGCCAGTGGCGGGCGTTCTCGAACATGTGGCGCCGGTCCTTCCGCTTCACTTCTGCATCACGCGTTGCACTCGAGCCGACTGTATGTAGGTGGGTGCCCTGCCCACCAGGTCCGGCGCGCACCTGCAACCGTGCTCTGACCGCACTGCAACGGAACCGAGACCAACGGCGATCGGCTGGCGTGATGCAGGTCGCGCCGGGGGTGTTGACTACCCTGTGCACGTGAGCGAATCCCCGAATGCGCAGGCCAACGCGCGTCCCGAGGCGGCTGTGGCCGTAGACGCCGACAGCCCGCAGCACCGTTACACCGCCGAACTGGCCGGCACGATCGAGGCCGACTGGCAGCAGGTGTGGACGGACCGCGGCACCTTCAACGTGCCGAACCCGGTCGGCTCGCTCGCGCCCACCGATGGTTCGCCGGTCCCGGCGGACAAGATGTTCGTGCAGGACATGTTCCCGTACCCCTCGGGTGACGGCCTGCACGTCGGGCATCCCCTGGGCTACATCGCCACCGACGTGTACGCCCGTTACTTCCGGATGACGGGCCGCAACGTCCTGCACGCCTTGGGCTTCGACGCCTTCGGCCTGCCGGCCGAGCAGTACGCGGTGCAGACGGGGACGCACCCGCGCACGCGGACCGAGGCCAACATCGTCAACTTCCGGAGGCAGCTGGGACGCCTCGGCCTGGGGCACGACGCCCGGCGCAGCTTCGCCACCACCGACACCGACTTCTACAAGTGGACGCAGTGGATCTTCCTGCAGATCTACAACGCCTGGTTCGACGCGTCGGCGCAGAAGGCCCGCCCGGTCGCTGAACTGATCGCCGAATTCGATTCGGGTGCAAGGACTCTCGACGACGGCCGGGACTGGTCGGCGCTGTCCGCCGCTGAGCGCGCCGACGTCGTCGACTCGTATCGCCTGGTCTACCGCTCCGACTCGATGGTCAACTGGTGCCCGGGCCTGGGCACCGTGCTGGCCAACGAAGAGGTCACCTCCGACGGCCGCAGCGAGCGCGGCAACTTCCCGGTGTTCCGGAAGCGCCTGCGGCAGTGGATGATGCGCATCACCGCGTACTCGGACCGGCTGCTCGAAGACCTGGACGTGCTGGACTGGCCAGACAAGGTCAAGGCCATGCAGCGCAACTGGATCGGCCGCTCCACCGGTGCCGCTGTGCTCTTCTCGGCCGGTGACGCGGACATCGAGGTCTTCACCACCCGCCCGGACACCCTGTTCGGCGCGACCTATCTGGTGCTGGCTCCCGAACACGACCTGGTCGACTCGCTGGTGGCCGATGCCTGGCCCGCCGATGTCGACGCGCGCTGGACGTCCGGCGCGGCCACTCCGACCGAGGCGGTTGCCGCCTACCGCGCCGCCATCGCGGCCAAGTCCGACCTGGAGCGCCAGGAGAACAAGACCAAGACCGGCGTCTTCACCGGCGCCTACGCCACGAATCCGGTGAACGGACACCAGGTTCCGATCTTTATCGCCGACTACGTGCTGGCCGGCTACGGCACCGGCGCCATCATGGCGGTGCCCGGCCACGACCAGCGCGACTGGGAGTTCGCCACGGCGTTCGGCCTGCCGATCGTGGAAGTCATTGCCGGGGGCGATCTTTCGGAGTCCGCCCACACGGGAGACGGCGCGCTGGTCAACTCTGACTACCTCGACGGCCTGAACGTCGCCGACGCCAAGGCCGCCGTCACCGAGAAGCTGGTGGCGGCCGGCCGGGGACAGGCCCGCGTCGAATTCAAGCTCCGCGACTGGCTTTTCGCCCGTCAGCGGTACTGGGGCGAGCCGTTCCCGATCGTCTACGACGCCGACGGCCGGGCCCACCCGCTGCCGGACTCGGCGCTGCCCGTCGAACTGCCGGACGTGCCGGACTACTCGCCGGTGTTGTTCGACCCGGACAACGCCGACAGCGAGCCGTCGCCGCCGCTGAACAAGGCCACCGAATGGGTGCACGTCGACCTGGATCTGGGTGACGGTCTGCAGCCGTACACGCGCGACACCAACGTCATGCCGCAGTGGGCCGGCAGCTCCTGGTACGAGCTGCGCTACGCCGACCCGCACAACTCGGAAACGTTCTGCGCCAAGGAGAACGAGGCCTACTGGATGGGTCCGCGCCCCGAGATTCACGGTGCCGCTGACCCAGGTGGTGTCGACCTGTACGTCGGCGGCGTCGAGCATGCGGTGCTGCACCTGCTGTACTCGCGGTTCTGGCACAAGGTGCTGTTCGACCTCGGCCACGTGTCGTCGCGCGAGCCGTACCGTCGCCTGGTCAACCAGGGCTACATCCAGGCGTTCGCCTACACCGATGCCCGCGGCGCCTATGTGCCGGCAGCGGAAGTTGTTGAGCGCGAAGGCAAGTTCTTCTGGACCGGCCCGGACGGCGAGATCGAGGTCAACCAGGAGTTCGGCAAGATCGGCAAGAGCCTGAAGAACTCCGTCTCGCCCGACGAGATCTGCGAGGAATACGGCGCCGACACCCTGCGCGTCTACGAGATGTCGATGGGTCCGCTGGAGGCGTCGCGGCCGTGGGCCACCAAGGACGTCGTCGGCGCGCACCGGTTCCTGCAGCGCGTGTGGCGCGTCGTCGTCGACGAAACCACCGGTGAGCCAAGGGTTTCCGACGACGCCCTGTCCGACGACACCCTGCGCCAGCTGCACAAGACCATCGCCGGGGTGAACGAGGACTACGCGGCGCTGCGCAACAACACCGCAGCGGCCAAGCTCATCGAGTACACCAACCACCTCACCAAGGAGGGCGTCACCGCCCGCGCCGCGGTCGAGCCGCTGGTGCTGATGGTCGCGCCGCTGGCCCCGCACCTGGCCGAGGAACTGTGGCGCCGGCTGGGCAGTGCCGCGTCACTGGCGCACGGCCCGTTCCCCGTCGCCGACGAGCGCTACCTGGTCGACGACACCGTCGAGTACCCGGTGCAGGTCAACGGCAAGGTGCGCGGCAAGATCGTCGTCGCCGCCGATGCCGACAAGGCCACGCTGGAAGCCGCCGCCCTCGCCGACGAGAAGGTGCAGGCCTTCCTGGCCGGCGCGACCCCCAAGAAGGTCATCGTGGTGCCCGGCCGACTGGTCAACATCGTCGCCTGACCTGTGATTTGTGCACGATTTTCCGCGCCGACCGCGGAAAATCGTGCACAAATCCCACGGATCAGCGCGGGCGGATGATCACCTCGTGCTGGTGGGCGTCGTCGGGGGTGGCCACCACCTGCGCGATCACCTGGGCGACGGTCGAGGGCTTCAGGAACCGCTCGGGCTTGTAGTCGCCGCCTTCGTAGGCCACCAGGTTCCATTGCATGTCGGTGTCGATCCGGCCCGGGTAGACCGTCGTCACCCGCAGTGACGGTTCGTCGGCGCGCAGGGCGTCGGCGAAGGCCCGCAGCGCGAACTTGCTGGCCGCGTACGACGCCAGGCCGGGGGACGGGCTGCGACCGGCGCCGGAGTTGACGAAGATCACCTGCCCCCGGGCCGCGCGCAACGCCGGTAGCAGGGGCAGCGTAAGTCCCACGGCGCCAATCACATTCACTTCCATGGTGGCCCGCCACTCCTCGACCGACGATTCGCCGACCCGGCCGGGGTACGCCACGCCGGCGTTGTGCACCAGCACGTCGAGCTCGACGATCGGCTCGACCGTCGCCTCGACGCCTTCATAGTCGGTGAGGTCCATGGGCCAGGTGGTCGCGCCCAGCCGCTCGGCGACGGCGTCGAGTTCGGCCGACGGCCGGCCCGCCAGGAACAGCGTGTGGGTCGGGGCCAGGGCTTCGGCGATGGCCAGTCCGAGGCCCCGGGAAGCGCCGGTGATCATTGCGGTCGGCATGGCGTGAGCCTACCGATCAGCGAATCCCGGAGCCGCGACGCACAATGGACAGCGATGCCACCCGACCACAGCTTCGCGCCCACCCAGCTCTCCGCCCGCGCCGCCTACCTGCTGCGCGGAAATGACCTGGGCGTCATGACGACGGCGGCGCCGCTGCTGTACCCGCACATGTGGAGCTGGGACGCCGCGTTCGTGTCGATCGGGCTGGCGTCGCTGACCGTCGAGCGCGCCGTCGTCGAACTGGACACGTTGTTGTCGGCGCAGTGGGCCAACGGCATGATCCCGCACATCGTGTTCGCCAACGGCGTCGACGGCTACTTTCCCGGGCCGGCTCGATGGGAGACCTCCACGCTGGCCATCAACGCGCCGCGCAACCGGGACACGTCCGGCATCACGCAGCCGCCGGTGCATGCCATTGCGGTGCAACGGATTCTGGACCACGCGCGCACCCGGGGGAGGTCCACCCGGGTGGTGGCCGAGTCGTTCCTGGACCGCAGGTGGGACGACCTGGTGCGCTGGCACCGCTGGCTGGCCGAGGCGCGTGACCCGCAGGAGCGCGGCCGGGTGACGCTGTATCACGGCTGGGAATCCGGCATGGACAACTCGCCACGGTGGGATAGCTCCTACGCCAACGTGATTCCGGGCGCGGTGCCCGAATACCAGCGCGAGGACAACGCGATCATCACCGACACCAGCCAGCGCCCGTCCGACGTCGAGTACGACCGGTACCTGTGGCTGCTGGAGGAGATGAAGTCCGTCCGGTACGACGACGCGCTGCTGCCGAAGGTGATGAGCTTTCAGGTCGAGGACGTGTTCGTCTCGGCCATCCTGTCGGTTGCGTGCACGGTCCTGGCGGAGATCGGCGAGGACTACAAACGGCCGAATGCCGATGTGCGCGAACTGTATTCGTGGGCCGAGCGGTTCCGTCAGGGTGTGGTGGCGACCACCGACGAACGCACCGGCGCGGCCCGCGATTTCGATCTGCGAGCCGACAAGTGGATCCCGAGTGAGACCGTGGCGCAGTTCGCCCCGTTGCTCTGTGGCGGCCTGCCGCATGACCGCGAACGCGCGCTGCTGCGCCTGCTGGAGGGCCCGCGGTTCTGCGCGCACCCCGACCTCAAGTACCCACTGATCCCGTCGACGTCACCGGTATCCCGCGACTTCCGCCCGCGGGAGTACTGGCGCGGCCCGGTGTGGCCGGTGATGACGTGGCTGTTCTCGTGGTGTTTCGCTCGCCGCGGGTGGTCGGAGCGGGCGTCGATCCTGCGTCGGGAAGGCCTGCGGCAGGCCAGTGACGGCACGTTCGCCGAATACTACGAACCCTTCACCGGGGAACCGCTCGGCAGCATGCAGCAGTCGTGGACCGCCGCGGCTGTGCTGGACTGGCTGGGTTGAGCTAGGCCGTATTGCCGCGCTTCTCATCGCGGCTCGTTCCTCGCCGCTTGATCGTCGCGCGGCTAGTCGTCGTTGCTGGTGGCCAGCTTCTCCAGTGGCGCAAGGGCCTTGGAGATGTTGTCGATGTCCTCGGGTGTCAGCTTGGCCATCATTGCGATCAGGACCTTGCGACGGGCCTCGAGGGCCTCACGGTGCTGCACGAGTCCGCGCGGCGTCACGTTCACCAGGACGGCGCGCAGGTCAGAAGGGTCACGGGACCGCTTGACCAGGCCCAGCTTCTCCAACCGCCGGATCGCCACCGTAGTGGTGGGGGTGCGGACCCGCTCATGCGCGGCCAGCTCGGTCATCCGGATGGGTCCGCGATCCAGCAGGGTGAGCAGGATGGACAACTGCGCGAGGGTCAGGTCGGCGCCGGCCTCGGCGTCCTTCGGGATCTCGACGCGTCGGCGCATCACGTTGAACAGCTTGGAGAGGACCTGCTGCAGGTCTCCTGCAAGGTCCGCGACCTGCGGCTCCGTCGACGACATAGTTCGATAGTCTAACGTGTATGCCGGATACTGGCCGGTATTAGACAACCTGCGCCAGAAATTGACGTAAACGTTGAGTCTCTGCGGATTCGAAGATCCGCTCGGGGGTTCCGGTCTCGATCACGCGACCGCCGTCCATGAACACCACCGAATCTGCCGCTGACCGGGCGAAACCCATCTCGTGGGTGACGACCACCATGGTCATGCCGTCGGCCCCGAGTTCGCTGATGAGCGTCAGGATGCCCTTGACCAATTCGGGATCCAGCGCCGAAGTGGCCTCGTCGAAGAACATCACCTGAGGGTTCATGGCCAGGGCGCGGGCGATCGCGACACGTTGCTGTTGTCCGCCGGAGAGGGTCGCGGGGCGGACGTCGGCCTTGTGCTTCAGCCCGACGCGCTCCAGCAGTTTCAGGCCGAGTTCGCGGGCGGCCTCGGCGTCCAGGCGCTTGAGTTTGCGGGGCCCCAGCGTGACGTTCTCCAGCACCGTCCGATGCGGGAACAGGTTGAAATGCTGGAACACCATCCCGATCCGCTGGCGCAGCTGATCCGGGTTGTCCTTCAGGACCGAACGGCCGTCGAGCAGGATGTCGCCGCGGTCCGGTTCGTACAGCCGGTTCAGGGTGCGCAGCAGCGTCGACTTGCCCGAGCCCGACGGGCCGATGACAGCCGTCGTGGTGCCGGCCGGGACGTCCAGGTCGACGCCCCGCAGGACCGTGCTGGTACCGAAGGACAGGTGAATGTCGTTGGCGGCCAGGGAAACCGGCTGCGGGGCGGTCATGCGATCTCCTCGGTCGCGGCGGTGAGCTCGGGTTCGGCGGGCCGGCCCTTGCTCAATCGCCGGTCGATGTAGTTGACCAGGTGGGTCAGAGGCACGGTCAGGGCCAGGTAGAACAAGCCGGAAGCAACCAGGGGAGAAAGGTTTCCGGTCTGCGCGTTGAGATCGCGGCCCACCTGGAACAACTCGCGCTGAGTGGCGATCAACCCGAGGAAGTACACCAGCGACGACGCCTTCAGCAGCGAGATGAACTGGTTCATCAGCGCCGGCAGCACTCGGCGGACGCCCTGCGGCACCACCACCAGGCGCATCGACGCCGGGTAGCCGAAGCCAAGCGCACGCGAAGCCTCGAGCTGGCCGGCGTCGACACTCTGAATACCCGAGCGCAGAATCTCCCCGATATAGGCGCCAGCCATCAGCCCCAGCGCGGCAATTCCCAAGGGGTACGGGTTGTTTCCGGTCAGCGAGCCCACCACCGGACCGATGCCCAGCCCGATCACCAGGATGATCACCACTTCGGGCAGACCACGGAAGATGTCGGTGTACACCCGCGCCGGCCACCGCAGCCAGCGCGACCGGGAGATGCCCGCGATGGCCAGCGTCATACCGATGATCAAGCCGATGATGCTGGCGCTGACGGTCAGGATGAGGGTGTTCGGCAGGCCCGTCTTGAACAGATCCGGGATGGCCTGCCGATACAGCCGCCAGTCCAGGAATGCGTCTTTCAGTTGGGACAGGGTGGATTTCGGTGCGGGACCTGACGTCGGCGCCCCGGACGCATGCGACGCGGCGATGGCGTTGAAGTCGGGCAGTTGCGGCAGCGGAGCGGCCTTCGATCCGGGCTTCCAGCCCGGCGGCAGGGCTCGCGGTACCCAGTCCGAATAGAGCCGAGCCCAGGTGCCGTCGGCGATGACGGCGTCGAGCCCCGCGTTGAGCGCGTCGATCAGAGGCTTGTTCTCCTTCGCGACCGCGTAGGCCACGAAATTGTCCAAGCTGAAGGTGTTTTCGACGATCCGCGCCGGGTCACCCGGCTGCACGGTGCCGGAAGCCTGCTGCGACGGCGCCACCCAGGCGTCGATCTGCCGAGTCTTGATGTTGGCGTAAACCGTGGCGTAGTCCGGGAATTTCACCGGTTCCAGGTGCAGGGTGTCGACGACGTAGGCCTCCTGCACGGTGCCCTGTACGACGCCGATGCGCTGTCCGGCCTTCAGTGCACCGAACCCGTTGATGGCCGATCCGCTCGGCACGACGAGCGAAAAGTAGCCGAAGTCATAGCCATTGGTGAATCCGACGGTGCGGCGCCGGGCGTCGGTGGTGGTGATCGATGACGACCCGACATCGAACCGGCGGGAGGCGACCTGGGCGAGCAGCCCGGCGAAATCGGTGCCGACGAAGTTGACGCGCAGCCCGATCTTCTCGGCGATGGCCCGCAGCAGCTCGTTGTCGAAGCCGGTGAACTGGCCGCCCGAGTTGATACAGATGCTCGGCGGCGCATCGGACAGCGTGCCGACGGTCAGCACCCCGGGGGTGCCCAGCCCCAAGGTCTCCGCCCGCACCGTCGAAAGCGGTTGGGTACCAGGCGTCGTGTACTTGTCGGTGCCGTCGCCCTTGGCGGCGGTGGCCAGGTTGGTGGGCAGCGCGCTGGCGCTCTGCACGCCCGGCGGAGCGCACTGGTCGGTGGTGGCGCGGGCCGGGACGCCCACGGACAGCGAGCAGACCAGGAGTGCCACCAGTATCGCTACTGTCGCACGCAGGAAAGAGGTCACGCAGGTCAACCTAGCGGGTGCCCGGCCGAATTCAGCGGCTTCAGCTCGCCCGGAATTGATCCGGCCGGGCCGCGTCGGTTACTGGCTGTCGCGCCACCGGCACAGGGTTTCGGCGTGGCTCAGGTCGTAGTCCGGTCCGTTGACGCCCACAGTCAGCAACGAAACACCCAGCGCGGTCAGGGCTTCGGCGTTGGCGATCAGGCCGTCGCCGCTGTCGTCCACGCCGGCCGAGCGGACGATGGTGCTCGGGTCGCGGCCGACGTCGGCACAATGCCGGTCCAGCACGGCGGCCTTCTCCGGATACGTCGACGCCGTGGTGAAGCTGTGCCACATCTGGGCGTACTGGGCGACGAGCTTGAGCGTCTTGCGTTCGCCCTGGCCGCCGATCAGGATCGGGATCTCGCGCACCGGGGCCGGATTGAGCTTGCCCAACCGCGAGATGATCCGCGGCATCGCCGCCGCCAGGTCGTCGAGCCTGCTTCCGGCCGTGCCGAATTCGTAGCCGTACTCGTCGTAGTCCTTCTCTTTCCAGCCCGATCCGATGCCCAGGATCAGCCGCCCGTCGGAGATGTTGTCGACCGTCCGCGCCATGTCCGCCAGCAGTTCCGGGTTGCGGTACGAATTACAGCTGACCAGGGCGCCGATCTCGATCCGCGAGGTTTGCTCGGCCCACGCGCCCAGCATGGTCCAGCATTCGTAGTGCGCGCCGTCGGGATCGCCGTACAGCGGGAAGAAGTGGTCCCAGTTGAAGGCGACGTCGACGCCGAGGTCCTCGCTGCGACGGACCGCGTCGCGCATCAGGCCGTAGTTGGGGGAGTGCTGGGGCTGCAGTTGAACCCCGATGCGGATGGGAAAGGTCATGTCCCCACGCTAGCGGCCGAGGACGCCCCGCAGAATGTCCACGAGCGCCGCGGGCTGATCGCCCTGCACCGAGTGCCCGGAATCGGCGACCATGTGGGTCCGCTGGAAACCCGGCGCACCGGCGGCGAAGGCGGCGGCATCGTCGTCGTTGACGAAGTACGATTTGGCGCCCCGCACCAGAGTGGTGGGCATGGTGATGGATGGGACGTCGTCCCACAGTCCGGCAAAACCGTCACCGACGCGGAGCGAATCGTAACGCCAGGTCCAGGTGCCGTCGTCGAGTTGCTTGGCGTTGTGAAAGACGCCGCGGCGCAATGAGTCCCGGCTGCGGTGCGGGGACGCCGCCATGGTGACGTCGAGCATCGCGCCGAAACTGGGGAAGCTGCGGTCGCCCTTCACCAGTGCGACCGCGCCCAGCTGGGCCTGGGTCATCTGCTCGTGCCGCTCCGGCGCCGACGGGGTGACGTCGATCAGGACCAGCGAGGGCACCAGGGCAGCGTCGGTCGCCGCGATGCGCAGCGCGGTCAGTCCGCCCAACGACATCCCGACCACCAGCCGGGCCGCCGGGGCATGTCGCTGAATCACCGGGGCCACCGTCGACGCGTTGAGCTTGGGCCCGTAGTCGCCGTCCTCACGCCAGGCCGACCGCCCGTGCCCGGGCAGGTCGATCGCCAGCGCCGGCACCCCGAGGCCGAGGATGACGGTGTCCCAGGTGTGCGCGTTCTGCCCGCCGCCGTGCAGGAACACCACCTCGGGTTCCGAGGTGCCCCACTTCAGCAGGCTGATCGGCCCGTCCTCGATCCGCGACACCGCGGGCAGCGGACCGGTCGCGCCGATCTGCTCGGCGTTCTCTGGCAGCAGCGCGAACTCGTCGAGCGCCAGCAGGTCGTCGTCGGAAATCTCGAGGGCCACGTTTCGGACACTACCCCCGGCGCCGGGGAGCGCTCAGCTGCCGACCGGGGCGGAGGTCCGGATCAGGTGATCGAACGCCGACAGTGCCGCTGTCGCACCGGCTCCCGCCGCGATGACGATCTGCTTGAACGGCACCGTCGTGCAGTCACCGGCGGCGAACACGCCGGGGACCGACGTCTGGCCGCGTTCGTCGATGACGATCTCGCCGCGCTTGGACAGTTCGACGCTGCCTTCGAGCCACTCGGTGTTGGGCAGCAGGCCGATCTGGACGAAGACGCCCTGCAGCTCGAGGGTGTGCGCCTCGCCGGTGGTGCGGTCCTGGTAGGTCAGGCCGGTGACCTGATCGCCGTCGCCGAGCACCTCGGTGGTCAGCGTGCTCAGCAGGATGTCGACGTTGGGCAGGCTGCGCAGCTTGCGCTGCAGCACCTCGTCGGCGCGCAACACCGAATCGAACTCGATGAGCGTCACGTGGGAGACGACACCGGCGAGGTCGATCGCGGCCTCCACGCCGGAGTTGCCGCCGCCGACGACGGCGACGCGCTTGCCCTTGAACAGCGGTCCGTCGCAATGCGGGCAGTAGGTGACGCCCTTGTTGCGGTACTCGGCCTCGCCCGGCACGTCCATCGAGCGCCAGCGGGCGCCGGTGGACAGGATGACGGTGCGAGCGGTCAGGGATGCGCCGCTTTCCAGCGAGATCTCGATGAGCCCGCCCTCGTCGATCGCGGGCAGCAGCTTCGCGCCGCGCTGGGTGTTCATCACGTCGACGTCGTACTCGCCGACGTGGGCTTCCAGCGCCGCGGCGTACTTCGGTCCTTCGGTGTGCGGGACGGAGATGTAGTTCTCGATCGCCATGGTGTCGAGGACCTGACCGCCGAATCGCTCGGCGACCACGCCGGTGCGAATTCCCTTGCGGGCAGCGTAGATTGCAGCCGCGGCCCCAGCCGGTCCGCCGCCGACCACCAGCACATCGAAGGGGTCCTTCTCGGCGATGGCTTCGGCGGTGCGCTGTGCGGCGCCGACGTCGACCTTGCCGATGATCTGCTCGAGGGTCATCCGGCCGGAGTCGAACACCTCACCGTTGAGGAAGACGGTGGGCACCGCCAGCACCTTGCGCTGTTCGACCTCGTCTTTGAACAGCGCGCCGTCGATGGCGACATGGGTGATGCGCGGGTTGAGGATCGCCATCAGGTTCAGCGCCTGCACCACGTCGGGGCAGTTCTGGCAGGACAGCGAGAAGTAGGTTTCGAAGTGCAGGTCGGCGTCGAGGCCCCGCACCTGCTCGAGCAGTTCGGGGGCTTCCTTCGACGGGTATCCGCCGACCTGCAGCAGGGCCAGGGCCAGCGACGAGAACTCGTGGCCGAGGGGGATGCCGGCGAACCGGACCTCGACGTCGGTGCCGGCGCGGCGGATCGCGAACGACGGCCGGCGGGCGTCGTCGTCGGCACGCGAGTAGGTGATCTTGTCCGACATCGCCGCGATCTCGGTGAGCAGTGCGGCGAGTTCGGTGGACTTGGGGCTGTCATCGAGGGAGGACACCAGCTCGATGGGCGCGGTCAGGCGCTCCAGCAGGGACTTCAACTGGCCGGCGAGTGAGGTGTCGAGCATGCGGATCAACTCCATCGATGAGAGGACTGGCTGGGCCATTCGTGGCCCGAAAGATATTGGTGGAAAACAGTTTTGATGGGCGGTGCGGGCCGGATGAACCAGACCCGCACCGTCAACCAACAGTGCAGAGCTAGATCTTGCCGACGAGTTCCAGCGACGGGGCCAGGGTCTCTTCGCCCTCTTCCCACTTGGCCGGGCAGACCTCGCCCGGGTGGTTGCGCACGTACTGGGCGGCCTTGACCTTGCGGACCAGCTCGGCGGCGTTGCGGCCGATGCCCTCGGCGGTGACCTCGGTGAACTGGACGACGCCGTCGGGGTCGACCAGGAAGGTGCCGCGGTCGGCCAGGCCCTGGTCCTCGCGGAGCACCTCGAAGTTGGTGCTGATCTGCAGGGTCGGGTCGCCGATCATGGCGTACTGGATCTTGCCGATGGTGTCGGACGAGTCGTGCCACGCCTTGTGGGTGAAGTGGGTGTCGGTGGACACCGAGAACACCTCGACGCCGAGGCGCTGCAGCTCCTCGTAGTGGTCGGCGAGGTCGCCGAGCTCGGTCGGGCAGACGAAGGTGAAGTCGGCCGGGTAGAAGAAGAAGATCGCCCACTTGCCCGCGATGTCGGCGTCGGACACGGGGATGAAGGTGCCGTTCTTGTACGCGGTGGCGGAGAACGGCTTGATCTGCTTGTTGATCAGGGCCACGGGAACCTCACTTCGGGTCACTATCGGATGTTGGTTACGAGTCCGTAGCTTAGTCCCATTTTCTGGACTAGTTCCAGTTTGAGGAGGGCCCCCCCCCCCCCCCCCCCCCCCCCACTCTGACGTCGATATTTACCCCTCGATGAAGGCTTCCAGCTGAGTGCGGGCGAGGTCGTCGGCGACCTGCTCCGGCGGGCTCTTCATCAGGTAGGCCGAGGCCGGCAGGATGGGGCCACCGATGCCGCGGTCCTTGGCGATCTTGGCGGCGCGCACGGCGTCGATGATGATGCCGGCCGAGTTGGGGGAGTCCCAGACCTCGAGCTTGTACTCCAGGTTCAGCGGCACGTCACCGAAGGCGCGGCCCTCGAGGCGGACGTACGCCCACTTGCGGTCGTCGAGCCACGCGACGTAGTCCGACGGGCCGATGTGGACGTTCTTGTCGTAGACCTTGTCGGCCAGCGAGCCGGTCAGGTTCGAGGTGACGGCCTGGGTCTTGGAGACCTTCTTGGACTCCAGGCGCTCGCGCTCGAGCATGTTCTTGAAGTCCATGTTGCCGCCGACGTTCAGCTGGTACGTGCGGTCCAGGGCGACGCCGCGGTCCTCGAACAGCTTGGCCATCACGCGGTGGGTGATGGTGGCGCCGACCTGGCTCTTGATGTCGTCACCGACGATCGCCACACCGGCGTCCTCGAACTTCTTGGCCCACACCGGGTCGGAGGCGATGAACACGGGCAGCGCGTTGACGAACGCGACCTTGGCGTCGATGGCGCACTGCGCGTAGAACTTGTCGGCCTCTTCCGAGCCGACGGGCAGGTAGGAGACCAGAACGTCGACCTCGGCGTCCTTGAGTGCCTTGACCACGTCGACGGCCTCGGCGTCGGACACCTCGATGGTCTCGGCGTAGTACTTGCCGATGCCGTCTAGGGTCGGGCCGCGCTGCACCGTCACATTGGTGGGCGGCACGTCCGCGATCTTGATGGTGTTGTTCTCGGAAGCGAAGATGGCCTCGGACAGGTCGAAGCCGACCTTCTTGGCATCCACATCGAACGCGGCCACGAACTTCACGTCGCGCACGTGATACTGGCCGAACTTCACGTGCATCAGTCCCGGCACGATCGTGTTCTCGTCAGCGTTCTGGTAGTACTGCACGCCCTGGACGAGCGATGCCGCGCAGTTGCCTACGCCGACGATTGCGACCCGAACCTCGTTCGACTCAGACATGTGACGGTCTCCTTTTCCTACTCTTTCAGTGCGTTCGCCGGGGCGTGAGCGCTCAGGTTTGGTCGGCGTGACCCTGCGCCACGCGCTCGGCTGCAATCAGTTCGTTGAGCCATTTCACTTCGCGCTCACTGGACTCGAGACCGAGCTGATGCAGCTGGCTGGTGTAGCGGTCGAGTGAACTACTGGCCCGTGCGATCGCCTCGCGCAGACCTTCGCGACGCTCCTCGACCTGACGGCGCCGCCCTTCCAGGATTCGCATCCTGGCTTCGGCGGGCGTCCGATTGAAGAACGCCAAGTGCACACCGAATCCGTCGTCGGTGTAGTTCTGGGGGCCAGTGTCCGCGACGAGTTCGGTGAACCGTTGCTTGCCGGTATCGGTGAGTTGGTAGACGCGGCGCGCGCGGCGCACCTTCGTCGAACCGAGCGGTGCGGCGTCTTCGACGATCAGGCCGTCGGCCTGCATGCGACGCAGCGCCGGGTAGAGGGAGCCGTAGGAAAAAGCCCGGAAGGCTCCCAATAGTCCGGTCAGGCGCTTGCGCAGCTCGTAGCCGTGCATGGGGGACTCCAGCAGAAGCCCCAGGATGGCCAGCTCCAGCACAGTGTCACCTCCCGATTTGACTGACGGCGTCACCTATCAGGCGCTACGACGCCTCAACACCTCGCACAATAGTATCGCGCCGATATATACGGAGCCAATCGAGAGCTCATATGGAGATGAACAGCATTCGATGCGGGCGTCAACGCGGCCCGAACATGGGGCGAATCAGCCGGGGTAGTTGATCTGCTTCTGGTTGCCGTCCGGGTCCAGATCGATGTAGCCGCTGTTGTTGAACTTGCCGGACACGTAGATCGAGATCTCGACGGTGTCCGGCGGCGCCGTGATGTCCTTGCTGGCCTTGATCGAGATGTAGACGGTGTTGATCTCGTTGCGCTTGATGCCCAGGGTCTCCGGGGCGCCGTGCAGGATGCCGGCGATCTTCTCGACGTTGAATTTGCCCAGGTCGACGACGCGTTCGTCGCTGCTCACCGAGGTGGTGTCGGGGTCGTCCCAGCCTCCGCGGTAGTCGTACCGCAGCACTCGGCGCGGTTCGGCCGGGTCGGAGCGCTCGAGGATCGCGTAGTCCCCGTAGATGTTCAGCTCATAGCCGGTGGTGTCGCCGAACTTCTTCTTCATCTGGGCCAGCAACCCGGTCAGCCCGCCGAGCGACTGCAGCTGGCGCGGTGGGGTCAGCACGATCGGCGCGATGCCGTCGGGCTTGGCGCCGGGGTCTTCGGCTGCGCTCAGCGGCGACTGGCCAGGCGCGGCGTAGATACCCCAGCCGATCGCGAGACCGACCACGAGCATCACGGCGGCGCCGGCGGCGAGCACGCCCCAGCCGGTCGACGGCACCGCGCGGCCCGCGCCCGTCTTCAAGTTGGGGAGCTTGACCGACGAGTTCCCGGTCTGCAGATCGGTCACCAGCGAGCGCAGCTCCCCGAGGGTGACGGCCTTGGTGGCCGTCGCGACGCGCTGCCGGTGCTCCTCGGCCGACAACTGGCCGTCGGCCAGCGCCGTGTCCAGAATCTGGCAGGTGTCGTTGCGGTCGCTGTCTTTCGCCCGGGTCGCTGCGGTGGCCACCGGGAAAGAGTAAAGGTCAGGTGGCACGGCCGCGTGAGCCCGGCCACAAGCCGTCTACCACTGCACCTCTCAAGCTGGCTACAACCCGGCTACATGCGTGCCATCACGCATCGGCGTCCAGCTGCCCGACGTACTCTGGTCAACGTGCGATTGCAGCGGCAGGTGGTCGACTATGCGCTCCGGCGCAGGTCGCTGCTGGCCGAGGTCTACTCAGGCCGTACCGGCGTCACCGAGGTGTGTGACGCCAACCCCTACCTGCTGCGCGCAGCAAAATTTCATGGCCGGTCCAGTTCGGTGATGTGCCCCATCTGCCGGAAGGAACCACTGACATTGGTGTCGTGGGTGTTCGGCGATCACCTCGGGGCGGTGTCGGGTTCGGCCCGTTCCGCCGAGGAGCTCGTCCTGCTGGCCGCCAAGTTCGACGAATTCGCGGTTCACGTGGTGGAGGTATGCCGCACTTGCAGTTGGAATCATTTGGTCAAGTCATATGTATTAGGGACGCCGAGTCCCCCGAAGTCGGCGAAGCCTCGTGGCACGCGCGCGGCGCGCTCGAAAGCGCGCACCGCCAGTGAGTGACGGAGTGAGTGGGGCTGGGCGTCACAGCCGGTCAGGCGACGACGCGACCAGAGGACCGGCCGCCGGCGCGCAGCAAGGTCGGCCTGGCCCCGTGCCGCCGGATGACCGGCGCACCATGATCCTGCCGTCGGTCGGGAAGGCCGACGACCCGCGGCTGCGGGATCCGATCGACGCGGTGAAGGCGGCGCTGGACGGCACCAAACGGCCGAGCCAGCCCCCGATGAGCGCCGGCGGCGGCATGAACCCGCCGCCGAAGTCGCCGCCACCACCGCCCCCGCGGACCGGTGGTGGAAAGTCCGGCGGACCCCAGCTGCCGAAGTTCAAGTGGAACTGGAAGCTGTTTCGGCGGCTCTGTTACGCCGGCATCGTCGTGTTGCTGGTGCTGCCGATCGTCACGTTCGGCATGGCGTACCTCATCGTCGACATCCCGAAGCCGGGTGACATCCGCACCAACCAGGTGTCGACCATCCTGGCCAGCGACGGCACCGAGCTGGCGAAGTTCGTCCCGCCGGAAGGCAACCGGGTCGACGTCAACATCGACCAGATTCCCGTGCATGTGCGCAACGCGGTGATGGCCGCCGAGGACCGCGACTTCTACACCAACCCCGGCTTCTCGTTCTCCGGCTTCGCGCGCGCGTTCAAGAACAACATCTTCGGCGGCGACCTGCAGGGCGGGTCGACCATCACGCAGCAGTACGTGAAGAACGCGTTGGTCGGTGATGCCCGCTCCGGCATGGGCGGCTTGGTCCGCAAGGCCAAGGAGCTGGTGATCGCCACCAAGATGTCCCGGCAGTGGTCGAAAGACGAAGTGCTGCAGGCGTATCTGAACATCATCTATTTCGGCCGCGGCACCTATGGCATCGGCGCGGCGTCGAAGGCGTATTTCGGCAAGCCGGTCGAGCAACTCGACGTGGCCGAGGGCGCGCTGCTCGCAGCTCTGATCCAGCGGCCGTCGACCCTGGACCCGGCCGTCGACCCCGAGGGCGCCGCCGAGCGCTGGAACTGGGTACTGGACGGCATGGTGACCATGGGTGCGCTGTCCAAGGAGGACCGCGCGCAACAGAAGTTCCCGGCCACCGTGCCGCCGGAGCAGGCCCGCCAGGAGAACCAGACCGAGGGCCCGAACGGCTTGATCCAGCGGCAGGTGATGAAGGAGCTGCAGAGCATCTTCAACATCAACGAGCAGGCGCTGAACACCGAGGGGCTGCAGGTCACCACGACCATCGACCCGAAGGCGCAGTCGGCCGCCGAGGATGCGGTGTCGAAGTACCTGGACGGCCAGGCGGACGACATGCGGGCGGCGGTGGTGTCGGTCGATCCGCACACCGGCGGCATCAAGGCGTACTACGGCGGCTCCGACGCCAACGGCTTCGACTTCGCGCAGGCGGGTCTGCCGACGGGTTCGTCGTTCAAGGTCTTCGCGTTGGTGGCGGCGCTGGAGCAGGGCATCGGCCTGGGCTACCAGGTGGACAGCTCACCGGTGACGGTCAACGGCATCAACATCACCAACGTCGAGGGCGAGGGCTGCGGCACCTGCAGCATCGCCGAGGCATTGAAGCGGTCGCTGAACACCAGTTACTACCGGTTGATGCTCAAGCTCAAGCACGGCGCGCAGGATGTCGCCGACGCCGCGCACAAGGCCGGCGTCGCCGACAGCTTCCCCGGCGTCGAGCACACGCTGTCCGAGGACGGCAAGGGCGGACCACCCAACAACGGTGTGGTGCTTGGTCAGTACCAGAGCCGCGCGCTGGACATGGCGTCGGCGTACGCGACGCTCGCCGCGTCCGGCCAGTACCACAAGCCGCACTTCGTGCAGAAGGTCGTCAACGGCGACGGGCAGGTGCTGTTCGACGCGTCCTCGCAGGACGGCTCGGGTGAGCAGCGGATTCCGAAGGCCGTCGCCGACAACGTGACCTCGGCGATGCAGCCGATCGCCGGGTACTCCCGCGGCCACAACCTGGCAGGCGGCCGGGCCTCGGCGTCCAAGACGGGCACCGTGCAGCTCGGTGACACCGGCGCCAACCGCGATGCGTGGATGGTCGGCTACACGCCGTCGCTGTCCACCGCGGTGTGGGTCGGCACGACGGCCGGGACGCAGCCACTGGTGAACAAGGGCGGCGGACCGGTGTACGGATCGGGGCTGCCGTCGGACATCTGGAAATCCACGATGGACGGCGCGCTGAAGGGCACCGACAACGAGTCGTTCCCCAAGCCGACTGCCATCGGCGGGTACGCGGGCGTCCCGCAGGCCCCGGTGATCAAGCCACCGGCGCCCGATGATCCGCAGGGGCCGCCGCCGGGCGCGCCCTCGGAGACGGTGGTCCAGCCGACGCTCGTCATCGCCCCGGGTATCACCATCCCGTTCGGACCGCCGACGACCATGCAGGTCGGCCCGCACCAGGATGCGCCGCCTCCTGGCGGCGGTGACCCGAACCAGCCTGGCCCCCCGCCGCCGCCGTGACGGTCGAGGAACCAGACGAGCCCGGCGCCCCGACGGTCTCGCCCGCCCGGCTGGCCCGGGACCTGCGTAGCGCCGACGACCGCGACCTGCCCAGCCGCACCGACGTCCTGGGTGCCGCGCTGTCCAGTGTCGTGGGCGGGCCGGTGGGCCGGCACGCCATGATCGGGCGGGCGCCGTTCCTGACCCCGTTCCGGGTGATGCTGCTGATCGCGCTCGTCTTCCTTGGGCTGGGCTACACCACCAAGGCGCCGTGCCTGGTGACGACGGGCTCCGGCACCGCCGATCAGCGGGTGGCGAACTGGCAGAACCAGCGGGCCTACTACGAGTTCTGCTATTCGGACACCGTGCCGCTGTACACCGCGGAGCTGCTGAACCTGGGCAAGTTCCCGTACAAGTCCAGCTGGATCGAGACCGACAGCGCGCACAAGCCGCGCATCCAGTACGACGGCACGCGGGCCATCCGCTACATGGAATACCCGGTGCTGACGGGCATGTACCAGTACGCGTCCATGTCGGTGGCCAAGACCTACACGGCGCTGTCGAAACTGGTCCGGATACCGGTGGTCGCCGAGGTGATCATGTTCTTCAACATCTCGGCGTTCGGGCTGGCCCTGGCGTGGATGGCCACGGTCTGGGCGACCATGCGAATGTCCGGCCGACGGGTCTGGGACGCCGCGATCGTGGCGGGGTCGCCGATCCTGATCTTCCAGGCGTTCACGAACTTCGACGCGCTCGCGACGGGGTGCGCGGCCGGCGCCATGCTGGCCTGGTCGCGGCGGAAACCAGTGGTGGCCGGCGTGCTCATCGGGGTCGGCGTGGCCCTGAAGCTCTACCCGCTGCTGTTGCTGATTCCGCTGGCGATGCTGGCGGTGCGGACCGGCAGGTGGCGGCCCGTGGTCAAGACCGCGATCGCCGCGCTGGTGACGTGGATCGCGGTGAACCTGCCGATCATGCTGATGTACCCGCGCGGGTGGTCGGAGTTCTTCCGGCTCAACACGCGGCGCGGGGATGACATGGACTCGCTGTACAACGTGGTGAAGTCCTTCACCGGCTGGAGCGGCTTCGACACCAACCTCGGGTTCTGGGAACCGCCGACGGTGCTCAACACCGTCACCGCGGTGCTCTTCGTCCTGTGTTGTGCGGCAATCGCTTACGTCGCGTGGACGGCCCCGCAGCGGCCGCGGCTGGCGCAGCTGGCGTTCCTGGTCGTCGCGGCGTTCCTGCTGACCAACAAGGTGTGGAGCCCGCAGTACTCGCTGTGGCTGGTGCCGCTGGCCGCGCTCGCGCTGCCGCATCGTCGAATCCTGTTGGCGTGGATGACCATTGACGCACTGATCTGGATTCCGCGGATGCTGTATCTGTACGACGACCCCAAGCTCGGGCTGCCCGAACAGTTCTTCACCACGACCGTGCTGCTGCGGGACATCGCGGTGATCGGCTTGTGTGCGTTGGTGATTCGTGCCATCTACCGGCCGGAGGTGGACCTGGTCCGCTGGGGCGGCCGGGTGGACGATCCGTCCGGCGGTGTGTTCGACGAAGCCGACGACGATCCGCCGCGCTGGTTGCCCGCCCGGCTGCGTCCGCGCCCGGCGGCAGTGGCTGAACCCGATCCCGCGTCCGAGCCTGAACCGGAGCTTGCGCCCACGGCATAAAAAGGGGCTGCGTTCTGTCGCGCTCGGTGGCAGGGTCGAGGCGTGACTGACCTGACCTTCTCCGATTCCATCGTCGTCGACACCGATCCCGAGACCCTCTATGCGCTGGTCTCCGACGTGACCAACATGGGCCAGTGGAGCCCGCAGTGCAAAGAGTGCTGGTGGGAGGACGAGGACGGCGGCCCGGTGGCCGGCGCCTGGTTCAAGGGCCGCAACGAGGAGGGCGACCGGACCTGGGAGACCCGCAGCCAGGTGGTCGTCGCCGAGCCCGGCCGCGAGTTCGTGTGGGAGGTCAACGGCGGCTGGGTGCGCTGGGGCTTCACCGTCGATCCCGTCGACGACGGCACCCGGCTGACGCAGTCGTGGGAGTTTCTGCCGGCCGGTATCGAGGGCTTCCACGGGCGCTGGCCCGACGACGCCGAGCATCAGATCGCACTCCGCACGAAGTACGCGATCACCTTTCCTTGACGTCAAGGAAAGGTGACGGCCCGGGATCGAACATGCCGGGGAGGGCCGGCCCCGACTCAGCCCTGATACGGCGGGTAATACGCGTATTGCGGAAGTTGTTGTGGCGCAGCCTGACTCTGCCCCGCTCTGATCCACGCGGTGGTTGACGGCAGCAGCACCAGGACCATCGTGACGATCGGAAATGCCAGGCCGACAAAGGCGCTGACGACACTTTCGGGCGAGTACCGGCCATCCGACGTCACGGCGGTGGTGAAGACGGAGGTCATCAGGTTGCTCACGATGGCGACCGCACATCCACTGACCACGAGCCACCGGCCGAGCATCTTGCGCCGAAAGAGCAGCACTGCGCCGGCGATGAGCAACACGCTCAGCAGCGTGCCGAGCACGAACCCGATGATCACCACGGCGACCATTCCGATGGCAAGGACGCCGAAGATGCTGTCGAGGAGTTCGAGATCAGAGTGGTCGAAGTTGCTGCCGATCGATGCGATGGCGATCAGGAAGAACAGTGAGACGGCGGTGAGGCCGAGGCCGAGCAATCCGCCCAATGCCGCCAGCACTCCGGCGGTGATCGCGGTGCCGCCGCTCGGTTGGGCCGGTGCCGCCGGCGGGGCAGGGTAGGCGCCCGGCTGCGGGTACTGCGGATACGTCATGTTTCCCCTCTGACGCCAGGTTGAACCATTTAGCCCTGGTACGGCGGGTACTGCGGAAAGTACTGCGGCGCAAGGGGAGGCTTCTTGGCGGCTAGCCACGTCGTCGTCGACGGCACCAGGGCCAGCACGATGGTCGCGATAGCGAAGAGGACGCCCACCAGGTCGGCGCCGACGCCGCGGCTATAGGAGTATTCGCCGAACGAAGCGGGCGTCATCGTGATGTTGATCAGGGCACTGAAAATCGAGATGCCGCAACCCAAGCAGATCAGCCAGCGGCCGACCTGCTTGCGTAGCAGCAGGGTCAACGCTCCAGCCAGCATTAGCGCGCCGGCGATGATGTTGAGTGTCACGACGGCGATCAGGCTTCCCCAGCCGACGTCGGCGGCCGAGTCGCGCATCATGGCGGACAGTCCGAGTGCCTGAGCGGACCCGCCGAAGAAGTGCGTCAATCCGCCGAGCAGTGCCAGCACACCCGCGGTGACGGCTGTGCCCCCGCTGGGTGACGCGGGTGGCATGGGGGCGGGCGGAAAACCGCCCGGATAGCCGCCGGGATAGGCACCCGGTTGTGGGTATGCCTGCTGGTAGCCGGGCTGTGCCGGGTAGCCCTGTGGATACCCCGGCTGCTGCGGATACCCCGGCTGCTGCGGATACCCCGGCTGCTGCGGATTCCCCGGCTGCTGCGGATACCCCGCCTGCCCCGGAAATCCCTGGCCATAGGGCCCCTGTGGATACGTCATGCGTCCCCCTCGCTGACAAAACGCTGTGAAGTCAGCCTATCGGCCGTGATGCGTATGCCGGGGTGACAGAAGACTCCTGCGTTGATTGTGAACTGACGCCGCAGAAGTTCGAGTGAATGTCTGCGTAGACGCACAGTCAACGCCCCGCGCGGACGGCTGGCTCCGACTCAGCCCTGATACGGCGGATGCTGCGGAAAGTACTGCGGCGCAGTGAGATTCCGCTTGGCGTGCATCCATCGGGTGGTCGAGGGTAGGAAGGTCAGCACGACGGTCGCCACCGAAAAGATCACGATCGGGAGGGCGATCACCCCGACAGGGCCGGCCCCGTCCGCATTCGCCGCCAGGAAGGCTCCCAGCCCGAACGCGAAGATGGGCACGCATCCGATGCCGATGAGCCACCGACTGGCCGGCTTGCGCGACAGCAGCATGAAGCCTCCGACCAGGATCAGCAGGCCGCCGACGACCGACATCGCAAGGAACAAGTGGCCGACGTGCGACGAAGAGCGGGTG
Source organism: Mycolicibacterium sp. P4_G11 (assembly GCF_056555145.1). Lineage (NCBI taxonomy): Bacteria > Bacillati > Actinomycetota > Actinomycetes > Mycobacteriales > Mycobacteriaceae > Mycobacterium > Mycolicibacterium sp. P4_G11. Next base: position 131,487 of record NZ_JBFUJW010000008.1, on the reverse strand, counting down.
GTGAAGGGGCCCGGTTCTTTCGTGAGGGACTGCGCCAAGGCCATGGCACCGAGGCAGCCATGCAGCAGTCCGCCCATGATCGACAGCACGCCCGCGATGACTCCACCGACTCCGCCAGTCGACGTGGGCGGCAGGGGTGCGGGCGGAAAACTGCCCGGATAGCCGCCGGGATAGGCGCCCGGCTGCGGGTATCCCTGCTGGTAGGCGGGGTGCGCGGGGTAACCGGGCGGATACCCCGGCTGCTGCGGGTAGCCGGGCTGCCCGGGGATCCCCTGGCCGTAAGGACCCTGCGGATAGGTCATGCGTCCCCCTCGCCGACAACAATCGTGCACCCAGCCTATCGATCTTTACGGCTCCGTCAGGGCGGCACTTCTGAGCGCCGATTTCGCAGCTCAGGGGCTCTTCGGGTAACCTGGCCCGGTTGCCGACGCAGGCGACCCTCCTGCCACGGAACACGCCGTGGCCGACACGACCATAGGAGGTGATGGGTTCCACATGCGTCCATACGAAATCATGGTCATTCTCGACCCCACACTTGACGAGCGCACCGTAGCTCCGTCGCTGGAGACGTTCTTGAACGTCGTCCGCAAAGACGGCGGCAGCGTCGAAAAGGTGGACATCTGGGGCCGCCGCCGGCTGGCTTACGAGATCGCCAAGCACGGTGAAGGCATCTACGCGGTTGTCGACGTGAAGGCCGAACCGGCCACGGTCAACGAGCTCGACCGTCAGCTGAACCTGAACGAGTCGGTGTTGCGTACCAAGGTCCTGCGGACCGACAAGCACTAGAAGCACCGAAGCTCTGCGGATTTGTCGCGAGCCTTGCGTAGGCTCGCGCCTAATTCACCCAATCCGTCCCAGGAGGATCTCGTGGCTGGTGACACCACCATCACCGTTATCGGAAACCTGACCGCTGACCCGGAACTGCGCTTCACGCCGTCCGGTGCTGCCGTTGCGAACTTCACCGTGGCCTCGACGCCGCGGATGTTCGACCGGCAGAGCAATGAGTGGAAGGACGGGGAGGCGCTGTTCCTGCGCTGCAACATCTGGCGGGAGGCGGCGGAGAACGTCGCCGAGAGCCTGACCCGGGGGTCGCGTGTCATCGTGACCGGCCGGCTGAAGCAGCGCTCGTTCGAGACCCGTGAGGGTGAGAAGCGCACCGTGATGGAGGTCGAGGTCGACGAGATCGGCCCGTCCCTGCGGTACGCGACGGCGAAGGTGAACAAGGCCAACCGCAGTGGCGGCGGTGGTGGCGGCTTCGGTGGCGGCGGCGGTTCCCGCCAGCCCGCCGGTGGCGGCGGCGCTCCGGCCGACGACCCGTGGGGCAGCGCCCCGGCATCGGGTTCGTTCGGCGGCGCCGACGACGAGCCGCCCTTCTGATCCACGTAATTGGCTGGGAAACCAGCTAGACCCAGAAAGAGAAACACATGGCTAAGGCCACCAAGCGGCGTCCGGCCCCGGAAAAGCCGGTCAAGACCCGCAAGTGCGTGTTCTGCTCCAAGAAGGCGCAGATCATCGATTACAAGGACACCGGACTGCTCCGGACCTACATCAGTGAGCGCGGCAAGATCCGTGCCCGTCGCGTCACCGGTAACTGCGTGCAGCACCAGCGCGACATCGCCATCGCCGTGAAGAACGCCCGTGAGGTTGCGTTGCTTCCGTTCAGCTCGTCGACGCGATAGGGAGGACTGAGAAATATGAAGCTCATTCTGACCACCGAGGTCGACCACCTGGGTTCGGCCGGCGACGCCGTTGAGGTTCGTGACGGCTACGGCCGTAACTACCTGCTGCCCCGCGGCCTGGCCATCCTGGCCAGCCGTGGTGCTGAGCGCCAGGCCAACGAGATCCGTCGGGCGCGCGACGCCAAGACGGTTCGGGACCTGGACCACGCCAACGAGCTGAAGCAGGCGATCGAGGCCCTCGGCCCCGTGTCGCTGGCTGTCAAGGCCGGTGCCGACAGCGGCAAGCTGTTCGGTTCGGTGACCGCGGGCGACGTCGTCGCCGCGATCAAGAAGGCCGGTGGCCCGAACCTCGACAAGCGCACCGTCGAGCTGCCCAAGGCGCACATCAAGTCGGTCGGCACCCACAAGATCGCGGTGCGTCTGCACCCGTCGGTCAACGTGCCGGTGTCGCTGGCTGTCGTCGCCGGATAGGCATGCAGTAGCTCAAACAGCAGAACGCCCGGGTGGAGTCAATCTTTGACTTCGCCCGGGCGTTTTCTGTTGACAGCGGGCGAATTTTTTCAGCCAATCTGCAAACAGTGATCTACGCCGGCTGTTAACCTGCGCGGCCCCTTTCTGCTACGCGCCCGCAACACAACACGCCCGAGATGGCTACCCGGCACGACACGCCGCACCAATTCTCATGCACAGGCTCACAGCCGATATATAGGCCGTTGACCTCGAAGTTTGGGAATTTACTCGCGGGTATTCCACAAGTTCTCCCCAAGCGCTCAACATCGTTGTCCACGTCTTTCCACCTTTCATCCACAGGGTTGCTAACAGGGGCGGTTCCGGACTGCTCCAGCAACGCCTAACGTGGTGCGTCGCACGGCAGGTGAGCGGCTTGAGAGCCCGGTCTGTCGGCAGGGTGAAGTACGGTCACGAGTAGCTCGTTCGAACGTTTGTTTGCTGTTGGTTTTCGGGGGAAGAGGAGCGCTTCGTGGCTGTCGCTGACGACCTGGGTCGGTCCGACATGGAGGAGCCGCGCAGCGAGGATTTCGGCCGGCAACCGCCGCAGGACATGGCTGCCGAGCAGTCGGTGTTGGGCGGCATGCTGCTGTCCAAGGACGCGGTCGCCGACGTCCTGGAGCGTCTCCGCCCCGGCGATTTCTACCGGCCGGCACACCAGAACGTCTACGACGCCATCCTCGACCTGTACGGCCGCGGGGAGCCCGCTGACGCCGTCACTGTCGCCGCGGAGCTGGACCGTCGCGGTCTGCTCAAGCGCATCGGTGGCGCGCCGTATCTGCACACCCTGATCTCCACCGTGCCCACCGCCGCCAACGCCGGCTTCTACGCCGGCATCGTCGCGGAGAAGGCCACGCTGCGCCGTCTCGTCGAGGCCGGCACGCGCGTCGTGCAGTACGGCTACGCGGGCGCTGAAGGCGCTGACGTGGCCGATCTGGTGGACCGGGCGCAGGCCGAGATGTATGACGTCACCCAGACCCGCAGCAGCGAGGATTTCACCGTCCTGGAGGAGCTGCTGCAGCCCACCATGGATGAGATCGATGCCATCGCCTCGAATGGCGGTATCTCGCGTGGCATCCCGACCGGCTTCACCGAGCTCGACGAGATCACCAACGGTCTGCACCCGGGTCAGATGATCATCGTGGCCGCGCGCCCCGGTGTGGGTAAGGCGCTGGCGCTGGACACCCCGCTGCCCACTCCCGGCGGTTGGACCCCCATGGGTGACGTCTCGGTGGGCGATGAGCTGATCGACGCCAACGGACGGCCCACCCGCGTGGTCGCCGCGACTCCGGTGATGGAGGAGCGGCCGTGCTACGAGATCGACCTGTCGGATGGCACCACCATCGTGGCCGACGCTTCGCACCAGTGGCCGACCGGCCGCGGCATCGTCACCACCGCGACCCTGCGGCCCGGCGCTGACCGGCTCGAGCCGGCATTGACCGCCGGTGGGCTGGCCGTGCTCACCCGCCCCGTGACGATTGCCGATGTGCGCCGGGTGGATTCGGTGCCGGTGCGCTGCGTCGAGGTCGACAACCCGGCCCACCTGTACCTGGCCGGGCGGTCGATGGTGCCCACGCACAATTCGACGATCGGACTGGACTTCATGCGGTCCTGCTCGATCAAGCACCAGCAGGCCAGCGTCATCTTCTCGCTGGAAATGAGTAAGACCGAGATCGTCATGCGACTGCTCTCGGCCGAAGCCAAGATCAAGCTGGGCGATATGCGTTCGGGCCGCATGAGCGACGACGACTGGACCAAGCTGGCCCGCCGCATGAGCGAGATCTCCGAGGCGCCGCTGTACATCGACGACTCACCGAACCTGACCATGATGGAGATCCGGGCCAAGGCCCGTCGTCTGCACCAGAAGGCCCAGCTGCGTCTCATCGTGGTGGACTACATGCAGCTGATGACCTCGGGTAAGAAGTTCGAGTCCCGGCAGCAGGAAGTCTCGGAGTTCTCGCGGTCGCTGAAGCTGATGGCCAAGGAACTCGAGGTTCCGGTGGTCGCGATCAGCCAGCTGAACCGTGGTCCCGAACAGCGCACCGACAAGCGCCCGCAGGTGTCGGACCTTCGTGAGTCGGGCTGCCTGACCGCCTCGACGCGCATCCTGCGCGCCGACACCGGCGCCGAAGTCACCTTCGGTGAGCTGATGGCGACGGGGGAGCGGCCGCTGGTGTGGTCGCTCGACGACCGCAAGCGCATGGTCGCCCGGCCGATGACCAACGTGTTCTACAGCGGGCACAAGGAAGTCTTCCTGCTGCGCCTGGCTTCCGGGCGTCAGGTCGAGGCCACCGCCAACCATCCGTTCATGACGCTCGACGGCTGGGTTTCCTTGGGCGACTTGGCTGTTGGCGATCGTCTCGCGGTGCCCCGCACCGTGCCGGAGCCGGTGCACACCGAGCGTATGGCCGAGTCCGAGGTCATCATGCTCGCGCACATGATCGGTGACGGCTCGTGCGTGAAGCGTCAGCCGATTCGCTACGCATCGATCGATGAGGCGAACCTCGTCGCCGTCGCTGGTGCGGCGCGACACTTCGGAGTAACGGCCGTGCGCGACGAATACCCCGCAGCCCGCGTGATCACACTGCGGATGCCGGCGCCGTACCGGTTGACCCACGGCAAGCGGAATCCGATCGCCGCCTGGCTGGACAAGCTGGGGCTGTTCGGCAAGCGGAGCTACGAAAAGTTCGTTCCCCAAGAGGTTTTCGCCTTGCCCAACGATCAGGTGGCGTTGTTCCTGCGGCACCTGTGGGCGACGGATGGTTCGGTGCGCTGGGACGCGAAGGTTGGTCAGGGCCGGGTTTACTACGCCACGACCAGCCGACAGCTGGCCGACGACTTGGTGCAGCTGCTGCTTCGTGTTGGTGTTTTCGCTCGGATCAAGCGCGCCAAGAAGACCGGTTACCGCGACTGCTGGCACGTGCTGATTTATGGCGCCGCCAACCAGCGTCGGTTCGTGACCCAAGTAGGGGCGCACGGTGCGCGAGATGCCAAGGCACTGGAGGTGCTTGCTCATCTGCGCGGCGTGGTGTCGAACTCGAACCTCGACACTGTGCCGAAAGAATTGTGGCAGCAGGTGAAGTCGACGCTGACCCGTCGCGGCATGTCGCACCGGGAGTTCGCCGGCGCGATGGGCACCCAGTTCTGCGGATCGACGATGTGGAAGCACGCGCCGAGCCGCGATCGACTGCACCGAGCGGCGGCCGTGCTGAATGACACTGAGCTGCATGACCTCGCGACCAATGACGTGTTCTGGGACGAGATTGTCGAAATCACCAGCATCGGCGAGCAGGACGTCTATGACGGCACTGTTGCTGGCACGCATAACTTTGTGGCACAAGGGATTTCGGTCCATAACTCGCTCGAGCAGGACGCCGACATGGTGATGCTGCTGCACCGCCCGGACTCCATCGACCGCGACGACCCGCGCGGTGGTGAAGCCGACATCATCCTGGGCAAGCACCGTAACGGCCCGACCGCGAATATCACTGTGGCGCACCAGCTTCACTTCTCGCGGTTCACGAATATGGCGCGGTAGCCAAGCAGCTGTTTTGAAATGAGATCCTCCAGCCGCCAAGCTGACTGCGTCGATCACAGGACCCCTCCCGGCGCGTGTGTCCCCACTAGCGGCAGAACAGCAGCGAACTTTGATACGTCGTCGCGGGGTGTTCTGTGCGCGCATCAACTGCGCGCTTCGAAGACGTCCGCTGCGGCCATATGCAACAAAGGAAGCATCTTCTCCGACCTCGGGTGACCGAGACAGAAATACCTGCGGGCCCACGCGGCGGGCCAATGCGGCGCTGGTGTCGCACACGAAGCCTCGCCCGCAACCAGGGCCGATGACGGAACCTTGAGGGCATGTCGGTCCCTGCTGATAGTCAGGAGTGGGGCCAACGACATGAGTCCCGCTGCAGGCTCGCCCGACTCTTAGGGCGATGCCTCCGACGAAGGGGAATTGAATTGAGCATTGGAATCAACCAGAGCAATCTGTGCCAGTTGTCGGCCGCCAACCTGGCCATCGCTCTGGACGGCATTGCCCGAATGGGTTTCACCACAGTGCGATTCGCGGTCGACTGGGGGTATTTGAGCAACGCTTTCGGCTCGACGAACTACGCGCCCGTCACTGCGGTGAACAACGCGTTGGTCGCGCGGGGCTTGACCCCCATGCCGTGCCTGGGCATCCACTACCCGTTCAACCACAGCGCTACCGGTTTCGGGAACTTCGTGGGCAAGTGCGTCCAGATCTTCGGCAACATTCCCTACTACGAGGTGTGGAACGAACCGAACCTGATCGCGTTCTCCATCGGCAGCCCAGCCACCTACCTGTCCTACCTCAAGGCCGCCGCACCGAAGATCAGAGCTGTTGGGTCACAGGTGATCTCAGGCGGCATGGCGGCCTACCCGACTTTCGGCTCGAACAAGTCACCGGTCGACTGGCTCAACGGTATGTACGCCGCAGGCGAGAGCAGCGACTACGACCTACTGGGCTACCACCCGTACAGCATCAAAGACGACCAGAACGCCACCTTCGTGGATCCGCGCACAAACCCATTCGGCATCGCGCAGATCAACGCACTGAAGGCGGCGCAGGCCGCCAAGGGTGACACCCGGCCCATGGCCTTCACCGAAGTCGGCTACATCACCCCCGGCAAGGTAAGCCTGGCTGACGCCTCTGACTGGCTGACATGGCAGCTGGCCAACCAGGATCCGTCCTTCCCGTTGACCTGGTTCTTCTGCTACCAGGACACCGCGGGCGATGGTGGTGGCTACGGGATTCTGGACTCCTCCGGAGTCCGCAAGCAGCCGTACTACGACACGGTCGCGGCCCTGGTGTAACACCCAAGCCAAGCGGCGGGACTCCGCAGTGGGGCCCGCCGCTTGCGCCGTGCCAAGACACACGAGACGGACAATCGGCGGTCGACCAGTGAACGTCCGTCGCCACAAAAGTGCAACTCGATGCGGTCTGATCAGGTCGCGGTGGGTTGTGCGACGGAGATGGCTCCGTAGATCGTGACGACCAGCAGTGCTGCGTTGACCGCGCCCACAGCGAGGGAAGAGAGCACGAAATGCGCCGTGAGTTTTGGACCGTTCTCGGACAGGAAGCCTAAGCCGATCAGCACCGGGCCCACGATCCCGCCCGTCCAAATGGAGACGGCGAGGACGGGGACGGGGACGTTCATGGTGTTGTGGACGAATCTGGCGATGAGTCCACTCGCCGTTGTTGCACCCGCGAACGTCAGGCTCTTGTGTCTCGCAACCGATTTCATTTTCTCCCGATCGATTGCATCTCAGATGCGAGTACCCCAAAAGGCCTGGTCATTTCGGCCTGTCGGCGAACCTTCTGTAGGAAATGCAGCGCTTCGTGAGACAAACCTCCGTGCAGCGGGCGTGAGACAAATCCGATAGTCGCTGGTCAGAGCAGCGGTCAAATGCAGCCGAACGTGAGAACCTACAAGCGGTCTGATTTCCGCGGTCTGGATCGTGAAGGACAACCTTATCTATAGGGCGGGCTCGATCATCCTGAAGCAAAGGATCGAAGAATGGACGCGGGCCACAGAGGCGCTCGGATTGACCCCTTTGCGGACGCTGGTCCGACCAGTTCGACTAGGTATTGACGGATGGGCTCGTAGCAGGCAGAGCGACCGTGCTATGCCAAGGAGCCAAGGATGTCAGTTGCCAGAGCCTGTAACGACTAGGGCTACGGCGTGACTGAGTTGGTATTGCCGTCGAGTATGAGTACAACCCATTCTGGCTTGGCGTACTTCACGATCCATCGTCCGATCGGTCGGAGGTGGCGGAGCGCTTCTGGACTAGAAGCGACGGTGATTTCGTTGAAAGTCGATGTTCTTCTCCGGCGCTGGAGGTCGACCGCTCCTGCCGCTTCAAGATTCTTGATCCAGTCGCTGTGACGGCCGTAGCCCGCCATCACCGCGTATCCGGAATATGCTCGGAGCAACACCACCGGGGTTCTGTAGATCTTTCCGGATTTTCTGCCTTTGTGCAGGAGCAGGCCGTAGGGCGGCAGCGTGCCGGCCCATTTTCCCTGAATTCGGTTGGTGACTCGCTTGTTAAAGCGGGCAAGCCTGCGGGACGCGCGCCGAGGTATAGGCATTGGATAGATTCCTTATCGGTAGTAGGTAGTGCGGTCTTTGCTGAAGTGTCGTTCGAGCTTGCGGTTGAGGATGAAACCGAGGAGCGCTGCGTATGGCGCCCTAAGCATTTTGGGGATGATTCGTGCCAGGGGGCCTTCGATGCCTTCACCGTGCAAAACGCAGGTGCCACCTTCGGCGGGGTGCAGGGTGATCCAGTGGTCGATGCGCAGTCCGGGGATGCTGCCGCCCCAACGCAGAGAACGTTCAGTATCGACGGCTTGCCAGTGGGCGCGCGGTATCGGCAACAATCCGCTTCGCCCGGTGCCCATCCACAGCCTGGCTCCGGATTCCAGGGGCCCGCGGACACGGAACGGAAGACGGTTGCCCCATTGGTTCCAGTCGTTGACATCGACGATGACTTGCCACACAGCGCTCAAGGGGGCGTCGATGAGCGATTCTGTTTCGACGTACCAGTAAGGGGCCGCCGCGGTGCTCTTCGGCCCGGTTGTTTCATGAAATGGCGTGTCAGCGGGCATCGCCGGACTCCGTGGCCGTGACGTGCTTTCTGCCTGGTGCTTGGTCGCGGCCTGGCAGAGTTTGGGCGAGGACGAAGTTTGTGATGTGGTCGCTGACGGGTTCGACGGATCCGTCCGGGCGATCGGCGCTGGCGAACACGATGTCCATATGCGAGTAGTGCGGAACGACGTGCGCTTCTCCGACATTCATAAACGGCACGCGGGGGGCGAGCGGGACATGGGACTCGAAGACTGATACCAGGGGTTTGGTGCGCATCTGCTTCTCATGTTTGACAGCCGACAAATCGCCCGTGCGCGCGCCGAGCATCACGAACAATTGATCGACCATGTAGCGCAGGGAGTGGTACGGCTCTACGCCGGCGCCCGGGCGCCCATCAATGCGCGGGCACAGGTGCGCACGTCCACCGGCTGCGTGGGCCCGACCGTCGAACGCCAGCCGGACATGAGGTGGTGATCGGCAGCTGCTCGCAGTGGCGTATGCCCAAATGCGAAGGCCACCAGGCCCCGTAGCACCGGCACCCGCCACGTCCACGCCGGCATAGGAAACGTCCGGGTCCGTTGCGGCCCATCGATTGTGCCGAAAGAAATACGGCCCGGGTTAGGGCTAACCCCCGTGCTGAGCCACATCCCCAGCTCCGCTTCGCTGGTCAACCGATAGCCCAAAGGATCAGGTCGTCCGATGAGGGCCTGCCATGGAGTAGCCGAGAACATCAGCCGTGTGACCGCCCGCCAGGCCCACCGGTGACGAGTCCCCGCAACGAGGGCGTCGGCGCGCTGTAGCACTCTGGCTTCGGTGTCAGGGGTGAGGTAGGCGTAGGTGCCCAGCAACCGGGTGAGGTAGACGTTCAGTGTCACGAAAGCCCCGGAGAACCTCGGTAGCAAACCCGAGTTCAGCCCGGCTACCGCCAATGGGTATATGGCGCCGGCCAATGACCGCACCGGCCACCCCAGTACTTGCAGGATCGGGTTGGTGCGCAGGCCGAAATCGCAATCGACCGGGGTATCGAGGGCAATGAACCCCTTACACAGGTCATATCCCGGAATGCCATCGAAATCCCACGCCCCGAACGCGGCTGCGGCGATCGCCCCGCCGGAATGTCCGCCGACGAACACCTTTTGCCGCCTTACCGTGGGGTCCGGCACTCCGCGTTCGATCGTTTCGCGCATATCGCTGACGACCTGAGCAAAACCCAGACCAGCCAGAAACGGCATTCCGGCGCTGGTTTTGAATCCTTCGAAGGTTCGGCCACCAACTGGCACCCCACGTAGGTAGTAATTGAACGCTAGATCGGGATTGCCCGCCGCCACCGCCGCTCGGACCCCGGAAGCGTCGTCAAGCCCTTCAGTGCGCCGCGCCAACGCCCAGAACTCGACTGCCTGGCCCTTGCTTGCCGCCGACCGGACAATCGCGCGGGCGATACCGTCAAGCGAGTGGCACCCACAGTAGTTACCCGGTTGAATCACCAGGACCGCGTCGGCCCGCGACGCCTGGTCCGGGCCGTCAGCCAACCGGTAGCGCAGGTAGCTGAGATGATCGATCGCGTCTGGGTGCGGAGCTGACGAACCTGGCAGTGGCGATAACCACCTGACCTGACTGACTTCGACAACGCCATCGTCGGCGATGACATCACCTTGCTGGCGTGTGAAAACTCCTCGCACCGTGTGCGGGGAGTCCACCCCGTCTCGCAACCCGCACAGCGTCCCGATGGGGACGACGGACTCGGCCCGGCCCTCGGCAATCACCGGAGCACGGCCGCGGGAATCCGCGTCTGCTTCAACTGCGATACGAAGTGCAACGTCTGTAGGCGGGGCATGAAGCGGGACTCCTTATTAAGTTGAACTTGAATAACGGGAAGGTACTGTGAGCGCCAGCCCATGTCAACGACTTCACGAACTCGGCTCTCTGTGGCCGCTCGTCGGAACGAGCTGCTAACCGTTGGTTGTCTGATGTTTGCGACGCGCCCGTATGACGAGGTGTGGATCGACCGTGTGGCCAAGGCCGCCGGGGTTTCGGATGCACTGATCTACCACTATTTCGGCAGCAAGAAAGCGTTCGTCGTCGCCATCGTCAAGCGCGAAGCCGAGGCGCTGCTTGACGTTCTTGTAACCGATCCCTCGGCACCCCCTGAGGAGCAGTTTCGCGCGTCATTGGATGCTTACCTCGACTACCTGCAGAATCATCCGCATGGCTACCTGACGATTTACCAGGGCCTGGGTAATGCTGATCCCGAGGTTCGCGAAATCCTGGCCGGCAACCGGCGAGTGCTCCAACAACGGATGCTCACCTGGTTGACCGACAGCACCCCCACCGAGGCTCAACGCCTCACCATCCACGGCTGGATCGCATTCCAAGTCGACGTCTGCGTGACCTGGCTTAAAGATCCCACCATCAGCCGGGACGAACTGCGTGACCTACTTACGGGCGTTTACAACTCTGTCCTTGCCGTCATCAAGAACCAGTAAGACGGAAAACGCAGTCATGGTCGGGGCGCCGTGCAGCGTGTGGATGGAGCCGTCGTGGGTGCGAATTGACCACGACAGTCGGCGGGGGTCACGGGTTGCGTGCGGGCCACCACATCCGTTCACCCAGCAGCGTCATGGCCGCGGGGATGAATATTGTGCGTACGACTGCGATATCGAGGAGAAGGCCGATGCCAACTGTCGAGCCGATTTGCAGCAGGGTGATCACGCTGCCGCTCATGAGTGCGAACATCGTGATCGCAAAGACCAGTCCGGCGGTTGTGATCACGCTGCCGGTGGATCCGAACGCTCGGAGCACCCCGCGCATCGTTGAGTTGCCTGTAGCTTCCTCTCGGATCCGGTCGGCAAACAGCATCGAGTAGTCCGCGCCGACGGCGACCAGCATCATGAAAGAAACCGGCAGCACGGACCAGTCGACGGGGATACCAAGCAGGTGCTGCCACAGCAGCACGCTCACGCCTGCGGCAGCACCGAACGAGAGCACGACCGTCGCGACCATCACCGCTGGTGCGACCAGGGCACGCAACAGCACGATGAGCACGAGGGACACCCCGATGACGGCGACCAGCCCGAACAACCAGAAGTCGTGCAGCACTTGGGTTCGCATCTGCGCGGAGACCGATGCAAGGCCAAATCCGTCGAACTGGGCGTTGGCCAAGACGGTGCTGTGTGCTGCGGTGCGGGCGGCGGCCGGGATCGATGCGGCGGTGTTCAGGGCCTCGTCGGAGTAGGGGTTGATCCGCCACACGACCAGCATCCGTGCGGACCGCCCGTCGGGCGACATCAGCATCCGGGCGCCGTCGACGAATCGATCCGAGCGCAGCCCCTGCTCGGGCAGGTAGAAGCCGCGGCCGGGGCCATCAGCGGTGGCGTCGGATAGCTGGGTCAGGTATCCGGTGGCGTCGCCGAGCCCTTCCTGGAGCTTCGTTGTCATGGTGATCACCTGGTCGGTGCCGGTCTTGATCTGGCCCAGGCCGCCCGAGAGTTGATTGATTCCGGTGGACAGCTCGTTGACGCCGGCGGTGAGCTGTCCGAGACGGGCCTTCATCTGCTGCGGAGACAAACCGTCCAGGCCCGCAAGCAGGCCCTGCAGGCGGGCCAAGGCGTCGTCGGCCTGAGCGAGCGCCGCTGGCGCACTGTCGCCTATCCCTGCGGGGAGCACATCGGTGGCGATGGCTGACCAAATCGCGTGGGAGGCACCACCATTGGTGGCGCGGTCGAGGTTGGTGAATGCTGTGCGTGCGGCGGCGCAACTGGGGTTTGCCGTGCACGCCGGTGTCCCCGGCTCGAGCAGTGGTCCGAACACCTCAGAGAGGCTGGCCGCCGATGAGGCCTGTCGCTGCTGGGCGCTGCGAACCTCACCGGAGGCCGTGGTGAGCGCGCCCACTGCGGCGCGCAGCATCGCGGTGGCTTGGCTGATGTCGATCGTGCTGTCGGTGGCAGTGGCCAGAGTGCGCTGCGCCGAGGTGAGGGCATCGAGTACTCCGTTGGCGAGGTTCACCACGCGCTGTGTGCCGTCCACTAGCGCCGGGACGCGTTGTGCGGCGGCGGCGGCGCCGGTGTTCAACTGGGTGACGCCTGCGGCGAGCGCTTTGAGTTGCGGGGACGCCTCTGCAAGCTGCTTGTGTGCGTCGCCGAGTCCGTTGGCGACTGTCCGGGTTTGATACCCGATGGCTGACTCGGGGATCGGTTTGCCTTCCGGGCGGGTGATGGACCGGACATACGCGACCTGGTCAAGATTGCTCACGGCGATGGCAATCGACTCCAGTGCGGCAAGGTCATTGGTGTTGCGCATGTCGTGATCGGCGCGCACGAGCAGAAACTCCTGGGCGGCCTCGTTGACACCCCAGTGCCGGATAACGGTGTCATACCCGCTGCGGGAGTCGGTGGCGCGCAACTGCATACGATTCTCGTCAAAGCCGACGATCATCGTCGGCAGCACCGCCGCGGCAGCAATCAACATGACCAGCGCGACGGCTGATAGTGGCATCGCACGGCGCATCACCCACCCACCGATAGATCGCCAGCGCTGTTCCCGGCTGGGGCGCGGCTCAACCCACCCGCGAGAACCTAACAGGTGCAAAAGAGCTGGTGGCAGCGTCAAAGAAACCAAGCATGTGGCGGCGATGGCGAGTGCTGTGGCGGGTCCGGCGGTCACAAAAATCCCGACCTTGCAGAAGATCATGGCACCGCTAGCGGCCACGATGGTCAACGTGGACGCGGTGATGATCCGTGTGACCCGGATCGCCGAGGCGACCGCTGAGTCGCCCGCACCCCGTCCCAGCCGCCGTGCCTCGTGGTAGCCGGCAACGGCAAAGATCGCGTAGTCGGTGGCAGCGCCCAGGACCATCGCGGTCATGATCGCGATGGAGAAGTTAGAAACCGGGACCATGTGGTGTTCGCCGAGCAGCGAGATGATCGGGCGGGCGATTCCCAGCGATAAGCCCAGAGTCAGCAGCGGCACCATCGCAACACCGGCCGATCGGTAAGTCAGCAACATCAGCACGGTGATGAGCGCCACCGACACTGCGGTAATCACCAGCAGCGACTTGTCGATCCCGGTGTAGAGGTCCGACAGGGCCGGCGCCGTTCCTGTGAGTTCTACCGAGGTTCCCGGTGGATGGGGCACCTCGTTGATGATCTCCCGGATCCGATCGGTACTTCGCTGCGCTTGGGTGGAACCGATACCGCCAGTCTCACCGATAAGCAGATTGATCGCTTTGCCGTCCGGGCTCAGACCCACTGCGCGCGCGGCGGGGTGGCCGTAGGTGTCGATGACGTAGGCGACATGTTGGGTGTCTCGCTGCAGCCGGGCGACGAGTTCGGCGTAGTAGTGCTGATCGGCTGGCCCGATGCCGCGGTCGTTGGCGATGACAACAGAGCCCTGCGCGCTCGACACCGGCGTGCCGAACTCGGTGGCCATCGCGGTCAGGCCCTGCACTCCTGGCAGATCGGCCGGGATGAACGGCGCCGAATACTTGTGAACGGTCACCTCGAGCTGGGGGATCGCAACGTTCAGGCCCGCCGCGACAGCAACCCAGAACAGCAGCACCCATGCCGCATGTCGGGTGCACCAACCGCCGAGCCGAGCCGAGAGGGTGTTCACCGCGTCTCCTGCGCCGCCGAGGACGGCGTGAGGCGCGGCTGTAGGCGCACGATGGGGATGGGGCGATCGGTCAGCAGCTGGTATTGGGTATAGCGGTTCTTGTTGATGCCGTTGACGATCTGCCATTGACGTGCGAAATCCCTATCGCCGGGCAGAAAGATCGTGGCTGTGACTTGGTAGTGGCGCCTCCCGACGCGGATATGACTCGTGGGGCTATTGCGGATGTTTACCAGCCAGTCTGGCGCATTGCGCGATCCCCCGTTAGAGCCGACCACCAGGTAGGCCGATCCGTCGCGGCCGTAGGTCAACGCGGTGATCCGGGTCGCTCCTGTGCGCCGCCCAATAGTCGTCAATAGCAGCGTTGGATTGCCCATGAGGAGTTTGTGGCCAATCCAGCCGTTGCTATGGACGTATACCCAGCGATGAATGCGCAGTATTCGATGGTAGAGATCACGGCCGGTCATTGGATTCCTTCGATTGGGGTCGCGGCGGACGGTGTGCGGCTGCCGTCTTCGGCGGTGCGCTGGTGCTGTGTTCGCCAGGCTGTCTCGAAGCCGGGAAGTCGCCGATAGGCGACGCTCGTCGCGCGCCGATGCAGGGAAGGTGCGAGGGCGGCCAGGATTTCACCGATAGTTCCCGCCAGCGGGGCTATCCGAGGTGTGCGGCGTCCAAGCCCCTGGTAAATGAGTTGCGCGCCCTGCGAGGGCGTGAGAAGCCGCGCATCCACGTAGGCGTCGGTTGCTGCGCTCATCGCCGTGTTCACCAGTGGCATGTACACCGTCGTCATGGACACCCCGTGCGGGGCCATTTCGGCTGCTGCAGTGCGTGTCCACACATCCAGGGCTGCCTTGGAAGCGTTGTAAGCGGCGAACGGTGGTGTGGCGTTCTGAGTTGCCATGCTCGACACGTTGACGATCTGGCCGCTGCGGCGTTCTCGCATCCCGGGCAGGAAGGCGAGGATCAGCCCGAGGGCGCCGAAGAAGTTGACCTGCATGGTCCGCTGGCAGTCGTGCAGTCGCTGATAGGACTGCGCCACAGGTCGGCGGATCGATCGCCCAGCATTGTTGACCAATATGTCCACGCCACCGTGGCGGTCCAGGACGGTGTTGGCGACCGCCTGCACATGATCAGTCAGTGAGAGGTCCACCGGGTAGATGCTGGCTTCCCCGCCGAGTTGCTGGACCAGCTCGGCGACTTGGTCTAGTTCCCCGTGGCGGCGTGCGAGAAGGATGAGTTGGGCTCCGGAGGGCGCGAGTTGGAGAGCGAGTTCACGCCCTATGCCGTCGGACGCTCCGGTGATGACGATCCGGCGGCCCGCCAGACCTGCCCGGGGTCTGTTGAATATGCGGATCATCGTGTCGCCGTACCTGTCCAAAAGATTCGGTGCCCGCTCGCGATCGCGATGACATGAGCGCCGTGACGTTCCACCGCGCCTTGGGATGTCTGCAAAAACCTGCCGCAAAACCGCCTTGAGGGGCTCCGGCGCATCCCGAGCCCCGGCAGGGTGGTCGACGGCACCGAGTCCTGTACCTGCTGGACCGGCTGGTCGAGTTCCTCAATCACCCAAAACATCATTAGGCCTCCGCATGCATATGAAAAGATTTGCCTAGGAACATATATGACTATGCCGCTAGCTGGCTAACATGAGTGGTATGTCACTCAGGCACGCGGTCCTTGCTTCATTGCTGGATGGCGAGGCAACCGGCTACGAGCTGGGTAAACGTATGTCCGTATCTGTTGCCAACTACTGGCATGCTTCGCGGCAGCAGATTTACGCCGAGCTCTCGAGGCTCCACGACGACGGTCTGGCGGACGTGACCGATGTCATCCAAACGGCACGGCCCAGTAAGCGGGTTTACGCGATCACTGCAACTGGTATCGCGGAGCTTGGAAGATTCACCCAGCAGCAATCACGTGCCTACGCGATGAAAGATGAGCTGCTCATCAAGATTCAGGCTGCCGATGTCGGTGACCTCGACGCAGTCATCGCTGATCTGGAAAGCCGCTACGAGGAGTCGGCGGCGCGGCTGGCCACCTATGAACGCCTGGTCGCCACATACCTCAAAGGGCGAACCGAGGAGCAGTACCTTGCTAGCGCCCGCCGCATCGGCCCATACCTGAATCTTCGGCGCGGCTACGACTTTGAACGCGAGAACATGAACTGGTTTCAGTGGGCGGGCGCCGCATTACGTGCCCGCGCCGCCCAACGTGGAGAAAGCGGCGTCGAGACGGCGCAGCTTGCCTAGCCGCTATTGAACATCGCGGGCGGCCTCAACAAGACAAACCCGAATGACCCCTGTATGAGACGGCGGTAGTGGTTGCAGGTCAGAGCATTTCGATTGGCCACGGGATCTGAGAACCTACAATCGCGGGATTCGCGGACCGTGCAGCGCCAGCCGCGCGAACATCAGAAACACTGACATGCGGCACGTTTCATGTCGACCGCCGAGGCTCACGAACGACCGTGTTCGTGCGGCGCTACAGCGCGAGCGAGGCTCCACGATGGCCTCGTCCGAGCCGGCGCTGGTGTTGGCGCACCGTGCATCTCATCTCCGGCTACGTGTGCCTGTCGATGTCTCGCGTACCACTGCGCCTGGATGATCTGGGTGCGCGTGTGGGTACCGGGGTCTGTTCACCAGCCTGTAGTGCGGCGTTGCGCCGTTCCAGTGCGCTGTTGTCCGATGCGAGTTGGCTGTTCTGATGTTGAAGGTCGCCGTTTTGGTCTTGTAGGTCCAGGATGCGGCCGATGCCGGCGATGTTGACGCCGGCGGCGACCAGGGTGACGATCCGCTCGATGCGGGCCAGATCATCGGCGCTGTATCGGCGGGTGCCGCCCTCGGAGCGGGCCGGGGACAGGAGACCGTGACGTTCCCACAATCGGAGTGATTGTGTTGGGGCGCCGGATAGTTCGGCGGCCACGGTAATCCCGTACACCCCGTGGCCGGGTGCGGGCATCCGCTGTCCGGGTGCCCGGTTCGGCAGGGCGGCGCCGTCGTTGGTCAGATCCACGATCTTTTTCTCGTTCCCTACTTGCATCTGATATCTGCCAGTGCTATATAAAAATCTATACCAGATGGCACAGATAAATCAGTCTGGTTGACGCAACAGATGGCACAAGGGAAAGGACAGATGGAGGTGGCCACGATGCTGATGCGTACCGACCCGTTCCGGGAGTTGGACCGGTTCACCCAGCAGGTGCTGGGCACGGCAGCACGCCCGGCCGGCATGCTGATGGATGCCTGGCGCGACGGAGATGAGTTCCATGTGGAGTTCGATCTGCCGGGTATCTCCGCAGATTCGCTGGATCTGGATATCGAGAACAATGTGGTGACCGTGCGCGCCGAACGCGCCCCGGTGGATCCGGCCCGGGAGATGTTGGCCGCCGAGCGCCCCCGCGGGGTGTTCTCTCGCCAGCTGGTGCTGGGCAACAACCTCGACACCGGCCGGATCACCGCGGACTACCACGACGGGGTGCTGCGCCTGGTGATCCCAGTGGCCGAGAAAGCCAAGCCCCGCAAGATCACCGTGGGCCGCCCCGATGCGACCAAATCGATCGATGACACCACCGTGATCACCGAGGACGGCGAGCAGGTGCGCGGCGGTAGTGCGGTCAGGGAGCCGGTCGGCGCCTGACCCAGGTTTGTCCCCTCCGGGGAACCGGGCTGCTGCTCCCTCGCCCAGCCCGGTTCCCCGGGTCCCAGTCGCCGTCAATGACCGGTTTACCGCTGCCGCAGCGACATTCGGGGTCTCGCGCGGTCGCATCCCACATTCTTGAATGGCCGACCTGCTGACAACAGGAAGAGGAGGTGAGCACTGATGCAGAGCACAACGATGGCGGCGCCGGCAGCGCCAAGCCCCACCGAGCCAGAGCTACTGGCCATGTCCCTGGGCGTCGATGACCCCACGGGGGTGATGGCGCTGATCGCCGAAGTCGACGCCATCTTCCGCGCGCCTGTGGAAGCTCCCCGGTGTCGGCGGCCGGCACCACCAGCGGTCGGGTGCGCCCTTCGCGGGCCCCGGCGCGCTGGTCGGTCTTCCAATCACTCGGCGCCGCGACCGCACAGTGAGCCGGTCCAGCGTATCGATCCGATGCAGCGCAGCCCTCCGATGCGCAGATCACCAGCCCCACAACGCAATCCGATGACTCTGCGAGCAGTTCCGTGAAAGCGAGGTGATGGCATCACCGCGACAGCGGCCGGGCTGGCCCACCCCCCTGGGCCACATCCTGGGCGTCGTCCCCACCCACGCCGGGTACGTTCGGACGCGCCAAAGCCCAACCGAGGCAACACTTCCCCATGGCGGGTGGCCCCGGCCGCTGCCGACACCGATCACGTGGACGGTGACAACCGCGAATCACGCCCCACCCCAGGAGAACCACCCATGACTGCCGAGCCCGAACAAACCGATGTCACCGACGAGCGGACCGCGCAGCATGCACACTCAATACATCTTCAGCGCGTGCGCAAAGCAAACGCGGCCGTCCGGGAGGCGCAGACCGCCCTGCGCAACACTGTCGAAGAAGCCCGCAGGGCCGGCCACACGTGGGAAGACATCGCCACAGCCTTCAACAGCACGGGTCATTCTGACACCCCCGACATTCTCGGCATCAGTGACATTCCCAGCATCAGTGACATCGTCCAGACCGTGCTGGGAACGAGCTAAGCCGATCGGCTAAATCTGCTGCCGCTCAATCCAACCCGCCAGGCTCTGCGAGTAGTCGCCACGGCGAGATGATATTCCTCAACCAGTCGATCTCCGAGGCGCCGCCGTATATCGATGACTCGCCGAACCTGACCATGATGGAGATCCGGGCCAAGGCCCGTCGTCTGCACCAGAAGGCTTGTTAGAAACATCCTCGCCGGACCAACCACAGCTACAGCCGCGACCGAATGGCCTTGAACAGGCCAGCTTGAGTTGCGTGCCGGTCCTGTGTGCCTCGGATCACGTAATACCGACGTTCGGTTCCGGCCACGGGTCACGACTAACCACATGTAGCGGTGGCTAATTCCACGAAGGTTCAGGCGTTCCGGAACCTTCGCGGCGAACCCACCGCTTACGCACAACCCAGATGGCCCGGGAGAACCCCTCCTCGGCGGGGACATTCTCGAAAGGGGAACTGGAGCAGCATGTTTAGTCGTCTACTGTCGCTCGCCGGCGCCGCAGCGGTCCTCGGCGCGTTGCTATCCACCGCAATCCCTGTGCACCTGGGCTCTGTGGACCGGGCCGGAACTCCAATTCCCTGCGGCAACGGCTTTCACCCACGCCTCGAAGTCGCCCGAGAACAAGACCAACTCAACTTCGATCAGTACACCAGCGGCGGGCCCATGTTCGTGACGAGCAACTATGTCGAGCAGTGCCAATCGATACTGTCTGATCGCCAATCAACCACGCTCCCGGTCGGCGCCGGTGGCGCTGCAGCGCTTATCGCCGCCATTGTCCTGTGGAGTCACCGTCGTGCCCACGTGGGCCAGGACCCTGCCGTGGCACCGATGTTGATCCGGCCGATCAACCGAGAGCCTGCATTGTTGTAACAGCGGGTGTGTCACTCGGACTCACGCCGGTCGTCTTCTTGACGGCTAGAGCGGTCTAATGAACACATGGCAGAACGCGATCGCGACGAATCCGGGCGGCCTCGCAACGATCGACCTCGCGACGCGTTGGGCCGCCCCCTTCCGGCGGGCAGCGAGGGCATTCCCCGCGTGCCAGACGACCTTGAGCTGTCGCCGACCGAAACCCTCGCCTATGCCCAGGATCTATTGAACGAGGGTTTCGCGTTCAAGGCGCATGAGGTTCTCGAGGCCGCGTGGAAGAACGGCCCAGACGATGAGAGACCGCTGTGGCAAGGCCTGGCCCAGCTCGCAGTCGGCATCACTCACGTCCAGCGTGGCAACCGCAACGGTGCGATTGCTCTGCTTCAGCGCGGGTCTGGTCACCTGGGCGAGGTGCGCCGGCCGGCGCCGCACTGCGTTGACATCGACGGCCTAGGCTCCTGGGCCGGTGCGCTGATAACCGACCTTGCCGCAGATGCCGACATCTCACCGACACGTCTGCGCCCGCCGCTGACGACACGCTAGCGTGCGCTGCTGCCCTGAGACAGTCCGCAAACGGCTAAGTCAGCCCTAACGGGGACACGGCGGTAGTGAGAAGCTATTGCGGACAGAACCAATAGTGCCCAAGTCGCCCAAAAAGGCTTCAGCACAACGCTTCTAGGGCGTCGATCCGCTGACTGCCGACGTCGCCGCATCGGCGAAACGCTGTGTAGATGATGCGCCAGCGTCTCGTTCCGTGCGCGGGTGATCGACGCCGGCTATCCAAAATATCCCACAGGTCGTAATCACGATCGTGACCACCAGAACCACCGGCACCCGCCACCAACGACTGCGACACCACCACGACCGGTCGCCCGGCGAAAAGTCCTCCACGACGGTTCCCTCTGCATCCACGCGGTCTGATATCCGACGTCAATGTCAGACACGTTCTTGCAAGGTGTAGTCGGGAGTCCGTCCCGAAACCGAATGCCGCCCGACGGTGACCTAGCGCACAGCAAACAACAGTGCCGGCAACCGAGCGCGGCTTGTCGGCATCTCCTGGCATGTCGAAGTCATCAGCGCGCAATGGTTTTCGCCGGCGCGATGTGCGTGACGGGTGATATGTCGATCGGCCTCATGTGAGCCCGAACACCATGCAGGCGCGAGAGTTTCGGCAAGCCCCAGGTTCAGCGTTTAATGACAGGGCGCTCGGCGCTAGCGAATCAGCAAGGAGGCGCAATGGCCGGTCCCGACTCGACGGAAGACAGCGACGCGCTGCCACCGCCGCCGATCGCCGAGGGGCAGGTCCACGCCCCGTTGAACCCTGACCGGTCACCGCCGTACCGCGCGGCAGCTCTGGGGCTGGTGCTGTTCGCTGTGCTGGTGCTGGCGCTGACTTGGTCCCAGTTCCGAGGCTATTTCGACACGAAGGCAGTGCTGTACGTGATGTACAACCGGTCCGGATTGTCGATGGATCCCGGTTCTAAGGTCACCTACAACGGGGTGCCGATCGGCCGGCTGCAGGCCGCTGAGGCCCAAAGCGGTAGTGACGGCCGGACTCAAGCCAAACTCGTCCTCAGCGTTGATCCGCGGTACGTGAGCCTGCTGCCCGCCAATGTGGACGTCAAACTGTTGGCCACCACCGCCTTTGGCAACAAGTACATCTCGTTCACCTCGCCGGCGAACCCGTCGCCGCAGCGCGTCAACAGTGGTGACGTGATCAACGCCAGTGGCGTCACCACCGAGTTCAATACGCTGTTCGAGACCATCACCGCGATCTCCGACCAGGTCGACCCGATCAAGCTGAACGCGACGCTGACCGCGGCCGCCCAGGCGCTCGACGGGCTGGGGGACAAGTTCGGGCAGTCGTTGGTCAATGGCAACACGATTCTGGCCGACCTGAACCAGCGGATGCCGACCTTCCGGCACGACACCAAGGCCCTCGCCGACCTGACCGAGGTCTACTCGCAGGCGTCGCCGGATCTGTGGGACGGCCTCAAGAGTGCCGTGACGACCGAGCGCACCCTGAACGATCAGCGGGGCAACATCGACCAGGCGCTGATGTCGGCGGTCGGGTTCGGCAACACCGGTGGCGACATCCTCGAACGGGGCGGCCCGTACCTGACCCGGGGCGCCGAGGACCTGTTGCCGACCGCCCGGTTGCTGGACAAGTACAGCCCTGAGCTCGACTGCATGTTCCGCGGTTTCGCCACCGGTGCGCCGGCCGCGGCCAAGGGCGTGGGCGGTAACGGCTACTCGCTGGCGATGAATCAAGAACTGGTCGGCGCCGCCAACGCGTATGTCTATCCGGACAACCTGCCCCGGATCAACGCTTCCGGCGGTCCGATGGGTCGACCGGGCTGCTGGACGGTCAGCAAGGACATCTGGCCGATGCCGTACAT
Organism: Mycolicibacterium sp. P4_G11; assembly: GCF_056555145.1. NCBI lineage: Bacteria > Bacillati > Actinomycetota > Actinomycetes > Mycobacteriales > Mycobacteriaceae > Mycobacterium > Mycolicibacterium sp. P4_G11. Next base: position 109,156 of record NZ_JBFUJW010000008.1, on the reverse strand, counting down.
GGTGATGGACACGGGCGCGTCGATCGCGCCGTACAACCACCTCGGCCTGGGTTCGCCTTTCGCGTCCGAGTACGTCTGGGGCCGTCAAGACGGTGAGTACACCATCAACCCATGACCGTCTAGAGGTCCTTGAGTGCCGCCGCGGTCTCGGCGAGAATCTCGTCGGAGAGTTTGGCGTCGCCGACTGCTCGGGACATGGCGAGGGCGCCGATCAGTGCGCTGAGCACCAAGCAGGCGCGACGTCGATCGGCAGCGGCGTCCGAACTTGGCGTCAACCCTGCTAGCAGCTCAAGATACTGCTCGACTTGGTGCCCGTAGGCCGTGCGGGTTCGATCCTCAGCATGCGAAATGTCTTGAGCCAGACCGGCCACTGCGCATCCAGCTTCGGGATGGGCGCGGTGGGCATGGCTGAGGTAGTCGTCGATGATGGTCTCGAACGCCTGTCTGCCGCCTTCGTCGGCCGCTGCCATGGTCCGCGCACTTCCCTGGGTTAGGGCGTGCTCCACCGCGGCGCCGACCAGTTCTTCTCGGGACTTGAAATGTCGGTAGAAGCCGCCGTGGGTGAGGCCGGCTTCCTTCATCACCTCTGCTACGCCAACGCCGTTGATGCCACTACGGCGTATACGGGTGGCAGCGATGTTGACGATGCGATCGTGGCTTGCCGCCTTGTCGGCCTGCGAACTGCCCACGAATGAACCTCCGAGCCTGGTGCGGCATCAGTCTGACGCCGGCGAACTTAGTGATTACCTCGTGCAGGCGAACGTACGCCATGGGATTGGCTGCACTCAGGTGAGCCGCTCTGCGTCGTCAGTTGGTGTCGTCGCCAAGATCGCCGAGGTGGTGGCCGAAACGTGCTTCGAAGTCAGGACCCACTTCACCGGCTCTACGTTGGATTCGGGCTCCCCGCTGCGGCACGGTGGGCCAGGAAAATGCGTCGAGGAACGCGTCCTGTGTTTGCAACAGATCATCAGCGGACGGCAGCGTCCTCCGGTTGATCAGCCGCTTCGCTTCGGCGAGTGCAGGCTTGTCGAACGACGCGATGCGCCGAGCGAGATTGTCGACGTAGGCATCGAGCTCATCGTCGGGCAGAGCGCGATTGACCCAGCCGTAGTCCGCGGCAGTCGCCGCATCGAAATCGTCACTGCCCAGGACGATTTCGAGTGCCCTGGCCCGTCCGACGAGCAGGGGCAGGCGCTCGATGCCGCCACCTCCCGGGAAAACGCCTGCGCCGACTTCGATTTGCGCGAAGATCGCACGCTCCAGACTGGCGAAACGCATGTCACATGCCAAGGCAATCTCCGACCCGCCGCCGCGCGTGCGGCCTCGGATGGACGCGATGGTTACCACGGGGGAGGTGGACAGCCGTGTCGTGGTGTCGATGAACGTTGGCAGGCCAGTCGGTCCGGGCGCCAACGGGAACTCGGCGAACTGGGAGACGTCGTAGTGATTGATGAAGAAGTCGGGGTCAGCACTGTCGAATACGACGACCCGCAACGTGTCGTCGGACTCGATGAGACCGACGACGCGCTGAAGCTCCAGGAGGGTGGCTGTATCCGACAGGTTGATGGGCGGATTGCTGAACGTCACCCGCCAATATCCCGCCGCTACCTCGTTGATCGTGAACTGGGTCAATGATTCGGTCATGCGGGGGTGTCCTTCATTCTCGAGCGCTGCGCACCCGAACCGGGTCCACACGCGCATTCAGCCGTCTTCAATCAGGATGATGATCATCATCTTGATTGTCAACCGTCGGACTGCGGCGGTGCTCGACCGGTGCGCATGAGGGTTGGCTAGTAGATCGATGAGCGCGCATGCCGGCGGCGCGAATGATCGGGACCGCATCGGCGAATAAATTGCGCCGCAGCACATTTGGCGATTGACAATAAGGATGATGCCCCTCTTCCTTATTTGGGCACCGAATGAAAGTCCCGCCTGCGCAATGTCGATGACGGTGACGCGGCGTCGATCCTCACAGGGACCTACCGTCCCGGTGTCGACGGTTCTGGAGCGGGGTCGGGCGCTGGCCTGAGCAGTCGGTGTGCGATCACGCCGATCACCAGCGCCCAGAACGCCGCACCGACACCGGCCACCGTCGTCCCCGAAGCTGCAACGACAAGCGTCACCGCGGCAGGGAGTCGCGCCGATTCGTCGGCCATCGCTCCCGCGCAGGCGCCGGCAAAAGCACTGAGCAGCGCCACACCGGCAACGGCCTGCACGACACCGGCCGGGGCGGAGAGAACAGCCGCTGTCAGTCCGGTGGAGACCAGGCCGAGCCCGCAGTACACCGCGCCGGTCGTGAACCCGGCGATCCAGCGGCGGCGGGGGTTCGGATCGGCGTCCGGTGCGGCTGCCAACGCGGCGCTGATCGCGGCCAGGTTGACGGCGTGTCCGCCGAACGGAGTCGCCAGCAAGGAACCGATCCCGGTCACCGTCAGCGCCGGACGCCAGGGAACGCGGTACCCGAAACCCGACATGACTGCGACGCCGGGGATGTTCTGCGCTGCCATGGTCACGATGTACAGCGGCACAGCGATGCCGGTGAGAGCTTGCAACGTGAAGCTGGGAGCCGTGAACTGCAGGTGGGGGATCCATGCACTGGCTGCGGGCAGGGCGTGGTTTCGGACCAGCGTCACCGCGATCACGAACAGGGCGGCGCCGAACGCGGCCGGTACCGCCCAGCGGGGTCGCAGCGCCACCATGATCAGCCACACAACCAGCACCGGCGCGATCGCGCCCGGATCGTGGGCCAAGGCGGTTACCGGAGCAACGCAGAGCGGGAGGAGGACCCCCGCGAGCATCGCCTGAGCGACGGGATTGGGGATGCGGGTGACCAGGCGTGCGAGCGCCGGCCAGAGGCCCGTCGCCAGCAGCAGCACCGCCGTGAGCGCGAACGCACCGACGGCCGCGGACCATCCGCCGGCCACCGCACCGGTCGTGACCAGCAGCGCCGCGCCGGGCGTAGACCATGCACTGGTGATCGGCATCCGGAACCGCCGCGACAACAGCATCGATGACGCGCCCATCGCCAAACTCACCGCCACCAAACCCGAGGCCGCCTGTTGCGGATTTGCGCCCGCTGCCCGCAATCCCGCGAGAACCACCGCGAACGACGACGTGAAGCCGACCAGCGCGCACACCACGCCGGCACTGATCGGGACTGCCTTCGAGACGTCCTGTTCCATCCGCACTCTCCGTTCTGAATACGGAACGTTCTGTAAACAGAACGTATCATGGCGAGATGTACGCAGGAGAGGTCGGTCGCCGGCTGCGAGAGCTACGGGTCGAGCGGGGTCTGAGCCTGTCCGAGCTCGCCCGCCGAGCGGGGGTGGGCAAGGGGTCGTTGTCCGAGATCGAGTCGGGCGGTCGCAATCCCACGGTCGAGACCCTCTACGCCCTGTGTGAACCCCTGGATGTGCCGCTGACCGCGCTGGTCGGCGAGACCCCGGGCGTGCACCCTGCCGCCGGCGGCGGGATGCGCACGGTGCTGCTCTCGGTGCGGCACCTGCCCCGGGTGACCGTCGAGGTGTTCCGCCTGGAGTTCCCCGACGGCGCCGAGCACATCTCGCCGTCGCACGGGGTGGGCGTTCGCGAGCACCTCACGGTCGTCGACGGCAAGGTGCTGGCCGGGCCGGTCGGTGAGGAGAGCCTGGTCGAGGAGGGGGCGACGCTGAGTTGGCTGAGCGATCGCCGCCACCGGTTCGCCGCCGTCGATGGTGCTGCCGAAGCGGTAGTGGTGATCACCACCCCGCGGTGAGGCCGGCGGAAGGACGCAAGCCGTCCGGTTAGGCGGGGAAATCCGCGCTGCGAGAGAGTGTTTCGCTGGCTCGGATGTCGGCCAGGTTCTGCTCCAGCGCATCGATCACGGCGTCGTATCCGCTGTTGCCCAGGACCAGTCGGCGCGGCGGCGGGTCCTGGGCCATCGCCGCGAGCACCGCACGAGCTCCGCGGCGCGGATCGCCAGGCTGCGCTCCGTCCATCCCGACGAAGGCGGCGCGGACCTGCTCCAGCATGTCGTGATACTCCGGAATCGACTCCGCGACAGGCTCGTTGGTGAAGCCGGCGTAGGCGTTCGTGCGGAACGCCCCCGGTTGGACCGCCAACACGGAGATTCCCTGTGCGGCAACCTCGTCGCGGAGTGCATCGGTGATGGCTTCGATGGCGAACTTCGTCGCGCTGTAGTAGCCGAATCCGACTGCCGACACCCGTCCGGCCACCGAGGACACGTTGACGATCCACCCGTTTCCGCGGGCGCGCATGCCTGGCAGCACGGCACGCGTCACGGACAGCACAGCGAAGAAGTTCAGTTCGAACATTGCCCGCAACGAGGTCTCGTCCATCCCCTCGATTGAGCCGTACCAACCGCGACCGGCGTTGTTGACCAGCACGTCGATGCCGCCGAAGTGCTCCTCGGCTGCGCGCACCGCGCGCTGCACCTGCGCCCCATCGGTGAGTTCCAGCGGCACGACGAGAACGGCATCACCGTACTGTTCGGCCCAGGTCGCCAGCTCTTGTGGACGCCGGGACGTGAGCACCACGCGGTCTCCCGTCTCGAGCGCCGCCTCGGCGAAGGCCACCCCGAAGCCGCCGGGCGTGCCCCCTGTGATGAACCATCTCCTGCTCATGGCTCGATCACCAGCCGGCTGATCGATGCGCCGTCCAACGTGAAGCGGTAGTGCAGGTCGACGACCCCGCCGGGGAAGTTGCCCTCCAGATGCTGCCCGACGTCGATGGTCGTGTCGGTGGTGGTCGCGCCGGTGAACTCGGAGGTATAGGTGTACTCGCCGGCCGAGGCGGTCAGCCAGGCCCCGATCTCGTCACGGCCTGTGTAGTCGCGCCCCTCATCGGTCACGACGGCATCGGCGGTGAAGGTGGCAACCGCGCGGCCGTCCTGCGGGGTGCTGAGCGCGGTCATGAACGTCTTTATGTTGCCCGGGAGGGCATCCCAATCTGTGATCATGACCCCACGGTGGAGCTTCCCGTAGGGGGAGGGTCAAGCCTGGGCCGCGATGTTGACCTTGCCCCAGGGGGAGACTGCAGGATGGCCTCAGCCGATAACGCAGGCGGCCGATCGCATGAGGAGGACGTCGTGGGCGCACAGGTTTCGATCGGTGACTTCGCCGTGATGACCAGCCTGAGTAGGAAAGCGCTACGGCACTATCACGACATCGGGATTCTCGAACCAGCTCACATCGATGCGCACACCGGCTACCGCTTCTACGACACCAGCCAGGTCGATCATGCGCACATCATCCGCCGGTTCCGCACTCTCGGCATGTCCATTCCCGACATCAAGGCGCTGCTGAGCACAGACGACGCCGCGACGCGCACCGAGATCATCACGACTCATCTCGAACAGATGGAGGTGCAGCTGCAGCAGACGCGTGACACCGTTGGCGCGCTGCGCGAGTTGCTTTCTCCCGTGCAGACTCCCGCCTTCGTGCAGGTGCGCCAAGAGCCGGCACTCGCCGTCTGGTCCATCGGCGCCACCATCGAGGTATCCGAGATCGACAGCTGGTTCGCAGCGACACTGGCGAGACTGCGGGACGCAGTTGCCGCGGCGGCGGGTGCACCATCCGCTGTCGTGCCGGGCGGCCTCTACGACCGCGCGCTGTTCCTCGAATCACGCGGCCACGCAACTCTATTCGTGCCCGCGCCGCAATCGACGGACCCAGCCGAGGGTGTCCGTGTCGAGGTGTTACCCAAGGCCGAATACGCGGTGCTCACCCACTCCGGTGGTCACGACGAAAGTATCGACCGCAGCTACGGGGCACTGGGCGTTTACGCCAACGAGCATCTGATCAGCGGCCAGGGGCCGATCCGTGAGCACTACCTCGGCAGCACGCCCTCTGATCCGACGGCGTTCACCGCCACCGAAATCTGTTGGCCGATCTTCAGCACCACCCCGCTGCCGGAATAATGGCAACGCTCGGCCGGCTCAGAGGCGTGCCCGCATCCAGTCCACGAGGGCCGCATTGTCGTCGTCGGACAACTCGATGCCGAAGGTGTCGGCCAACAACGCCGGCACGTCGCCGACCTCGACGTCGCGTGTGAAGCAAGATCCGTCGGGATTCGTTGTGGTCCAGATGGTTCCGTCGAGAACATGCTGGACGTCGGCGGCGAATCGCTGGACGAACGGCCGGGCGGTGAACGGTGATCGCGGCGAGGTCGACACGAAGTGGTTGCCGACCGCGTAGTCGATCGGGTACTGCGGGTCGAGCGTGAAGACGTGCCGGTCGAGCCATTCGACCTTGCCGTCCACACTCGACCGCTGCCACAACGTCCACTGGTCGGGGTGTAGCACTTCGGTGTCGGCGCCGAGCAGCGCACGGGACAGTCGCAACTGCCATCCGTCTTGATCGACCTCGTTACCCGCGATGAGTTCGATGAGTTCGATGGGTTCGAGTGGTCCGCGGCCGAATCCGACATCGCACAGCCAGCGTCGACTGTCGTCGAATTCGACGACGATCAGCGCGTGCGTCCGCGGGCGCACGGCCTCCGCGCCCAGGGTGACGCGGCCGGCGAGCGCGGTGAACCGGAAACCCAGTCGCTCCAGCGCCGCGGCGAACACCGTGACGTGTTCGTAGCAGTAGCCGCCGCGGTTGTGCCGAATCAGCTTGTTGTGCAGGGAATCCAGATCGAGGACGATCGGCCGGCCGAGCATGATCTCGAGATTCTCGAACGGGATCGACGTGGTGTGGGCGCGGTGCAGTGCCGCCAAGGTTTCGGGCGTCGGGAGTCGCTCGCCATCGAAACCGATGCGCGTCAGGTAAGCATCAAGGTCGAGTTCGTCGCCATGCCAAGTGGTCACAGCCCCACGATAGATGGGCTGGCCCTATGCCTGTTTGCGTGACGCTGAGTCAACTGCCGGCAGGTAGATGAGGTCGACCAGCTCGGCGAGGGTACTGGATTCAATTCCGTTTGAGGAAGGCGTATTCGACCTTGGCGGCCGGTCATCGTCACCGCGATCTACCACGAACGCGACCCCAACATCCCGTACTTGGACCTGACACAGGCAATCGAGTCCATCGCCTCCCAGCTCACGCACCACGCCCGCCAGTAAGAGTCGGAACGGCGTCCCAAGAATTTCCCAAGGCGGCCACGGCAACCTTGATGCCGACATGGTGGAGCGACAACAGCGGATGCGTCGTGAAGTCGGCGGCGGACTGACGTGCCGGCTGATTCAAACTCGAGGGAGTCAGATGTCTACGGGAATTCGGTTGACTGCGTTGATGGGTGCGGCCGTGATTGCCGGGGCTACGGCGTGCCAAACGCCGAGCTCTCCGTCAGTGACGACGACGGTCACCGCGCCGCCAGCGGCGACCACCACTGTGTCTGTATCGACCACCACCGCGAGTGCGACACCCAGCGCCACTGCGAGCGCAGCGCCGAGTCGCACGGCTGCGCCAACAAGCGCGGCGCAGACGACGCATCCGTGCGACCTGCTCACCCCAGACGTCGCCAGGAAATACGTGGGCGACGATGCCCAAAGGCAGTTCTCCTACGACGGTCACCCGCCGGTACCCGTCGGCGATGGCGCCTGCTACTACACGGGCCCCACCCGCGAAATCGAAGTGTCGATTCGGCCGAGGCCAACCGACCCGACCGCCCCCATCAACCATTTCCACGTCATCAGCCCGGACAACCGAGTCGACGCCCTCGGTTTCGAGGCCTACTGGTTCGGCCCCGGTGAGAGCCTCGTGGCAGTCAAGGACGAACTGGTGGTTTCCGTGAAGGTCGCAAATATCAAGGGTGACTGGTCAGATCAGGATCGCGCAGACGACGTCGAACTCGCGAAGCTGGTCGTTCCGCGCGTCGGCTGACGGCGTATCCCGGCGTGCTAACACTGCCCGCGTGATCGCCGATAGGACAGGCATGATTTCACCGCGTCCTGCCGCAGCTCTCGTCGCCGCGCTGTTGGCGCCGTCGCTGTCGGTGGCAACGGCCAATGCCGACGCCTTCGCGCAACTCGCAGCGATTCCGGTCGTGGCCTCCCCGACGTGCGGCGGCACCGTCAGCGCCGACGCGCAGGCGGCGCCGGTACAGATCGGTGACCAGGTCGGGCACGGCGTCGGAGTGTCGATTCGCTACGACGCCGGCATCTACGACGGTTCGTGCACCCTCACCGTGACGGCCGCATGGAAAAACCTCGACACCGGCGCAGCTGGACGTGGCGACATCACCTCGGTGTCGACCATCGACGGCCATTACGGATTCATCGGCTACGCGAGCACCTCGTTCGCGACGGGCAGCGGCACCGTGGTCATCACGCTGAGTTCGCACCCGGGCGCTGAAATGCGCGTCACGGCGTAAGGCGACGGTCAGTCGATGTCGTGCGGCGCCTGATGCTCGGGCAGGGCCGCGACGTCTTCGCCCTCGTCCACCAGGCAGGCGCGGCAGAAGTCGACGCCGAACGGCGTGAGATGGATCGAGCGACGGACGACCTTGTGCGCACGCACCGAGTGCATCGCGGCCAGGACGTCCGGTTGCGCCTCGACGACCTGGTACTCCAGCGGGTCGCGCAGTTGCTCCTGCGAGAACCAGATCAGTCCCAGCCGGAACAGATTGTTGAGGTAGGCGGGAACGTTATCCAGGTAGCGCAGCCCCGCCCGCGGGCCGATCATGTTGAGGCCCGGAGCCACCAACCTCGAGGACACCATGCCGATGGGGCCACCCGTGCGGACGTCGACCGCCGGCTGCGGTCCGCCGCGCAGGAGTAACAGCAGGATGCGGGCCTCGTCGGGAGCCATCTCCTCGAGAATGCGGGCGTATGCGGGGTGGCCGCGCTCGGTGTTCCACACGTCGCGTGAGCGGGTCAGCAGCGCCTGCCCCTGAGCCCGCAACGACTGCTCCATCTTGAGCTGGCGCTCTTGCTCTTCCTGCTGATGCGACACGTCGTGCGTCGTCGTCACCGTCTCGGTGAGCGAGGCACTGACCTGGACGACGGCCTGTGACACCGAGACGCCGTTCGAGACTGCTTTGGCCACCTCACCGAAAACAGCGCCGGCCTGGGCGACGCCGGCGATCAGCTCGCGGGCGGAGTCGGCCGCGGATGCCGGGTCAGCGGCTATCTCGAGTGCGCGACGACCGGTTTTGAGCCCCGCAACCAGCGTCCACTCGGCGGTACGTACCCAGGCTGTCGCGGCCAGGCGGACCAGGCCGGGCAGTGCTTCGCCGACGCCCGTGGGGATAAGCGACGAGGACTGCTCCGGTGGGGGAGAAAACGTGGCGCTGAACGGTCCCCACTGGGCGTGGCGCCGTCCGGAACCCTGACGTCGGTCGTCACTCATGCCACACCAAGTCCCAAGAAAATGCCGTAGTGAAGGAAGCCACCCGCCGCGCCCATGATCGCGCCGTGAGCGTAGAGCATCCACTCATCTTCCTTGATAGCCGACCGCAGCATCTCTACGAAGTCGGTGGGCGGAAGTTCTTTGGTGCGTTGGGCAATCAGCGTGCGAATTTTCCCTGACTGCGCCTTCGAGAACTCTTCGTCCTTGAAGGGTGTCAGCGTCCGGCCGACAGCCTCGGCGGCAAAGCCTGCCTTGATCGAGTCGTAAGCCTGGGCTCCGAGTGCTACGCGTGCGGCGCCCCGGATCGGGCCGGCGGCCCGGTCGATGGCCGGGCCCAGCGCGGCGCCCATCAGCTGGCGGGTGCGGTCGCCGCTCGGGCCGTCGATCAGGAAGTCGCCGATGCGTTCCAGCGTAATGACGTCGTCGGCAATGATCCCGGCGTAGACCTCGGCGGCCTGCTCCTGCCGCCGGAGGAACAACCCCTGGACCTTGATGCCGAAGTAGCGGGTCGGTTCGGTCGGTTCGAAGATGAGCCACATACCGAGCGCGTTGGTGATCCAGCCGACGAAGACGCCCAGCGTCGGGAGCATCCACCACGTGTGGAACCAGTGATCGATGAACGCGACGGGAATGCCCAACACGAACCCGAAGATGAAGCCGAAGTTGACCATCAGGTTGAGCTCGCGCTGGCCGATGTCCTTGAAGACGCGGATGACTAGGTCAGGGTTCTTGCGGAAGTGCTCGATGACCATGATCTTGGGGTCGAGCAACTGGTCGATGTGGATGCCGATCTCGGTGGTGATCGACTGCACCACTTCCGGTAATTGCGACTGGACCCTGGCGACGATCGCGCGTTTGCCGACGGTAGGTAGGTCGCGCCAGAACTGCGGGTCGTTGGCGACCATCACCTCATCGACGAGCTGCGGGATCTCGGGCTGGAAAAGCCGGACGATGTGCTCGGCGATCTTGTCCGGCTCGAGCTGCTGATAGAACTCCGCAGGCGTACCGAGCTTGGCAATGGCCTTGTCGGACGCGATCGAGCCCATCTTGGCCGCGCGCGCCGGCACGATGCCCTGCCAGCCGACACCGCCTTGCAGGATGCCGGGGATTTCCTGCAGTTTGTGCGGCAGCAGCCGTGCCAGCTCCCGCATCCCCGGGATTCTGAACCCGTGGAAGTTGACCGGGTAGAACAGCATGATCAGGCCGGTCCAGTTGATGAGCCAGCCGATCACCGCGGTGAACAACGGGATGCTGAGGAACGCGAACCACTCCATCGGGGTGTGGATCTGGCTCAACGTCCAGTCTCGATTGACAAACCAACTCCAGAATTCGCCGAACGTAGTCCTCACCGCCTTTCGTCGAGCACGTTGATCCGCGACCATGCGTGGCTTTGCCGCCTGTGCGAGTGCACATTATCGGTTGGTGCCGCGTCAGGTTGCTGTACTGAGCCACGCTTTCGCCTCAGCCCGGTATCAGTCGGAGTGGACACACTTACCGTGACTGCCGCGCGGACTCGTACTCAACCAAAAGGTTGACAAAGCTCGGTGCTGGCGCGCACACTCGTACTCAACCAAATAGTTGAGGAACAGAATGACGGACCAGTTGTCGAAAGTATTTGCGGCGCTGAGTGATCCGCTCCGTCGGGACATTGTCGCCCGGCTGACGACGGCCGACGCCACGGTCAGCGAACTCGCCGAACCGTACGACGTCAGCATGCAAGCGGTCTCCAAGCACCTCAAAGTGCTCGAGGACGCGGGACTGGTCAGCCGGGGCCGCGCGGCACAGACCCGCCCGGTGCACTTGGAAGCGCAGGTGTTCGACCTGATGACCAAGTGGATCGAGCGCTACCAACAGCAGGCCGAACAGCGTTACCAGCGCCTGGATGCGGTGCTGGCAGAGATGAATGACACCGAAGCGAAACCGCGACGAAAGGGCAAAGCATCATGAACACCGCACAGGCCGTGATCGAAGCCGACAAGGATGTGCCACTCATCCGCATCACCCGCGATTTCCATGCCACCCCAGCACAATTGCTGAAGGCACATACTGATCCCGAGGTGTTCGCCCGCTGGGTCGGACCCGACGGTATGGACACCCGGATCCTGGAGTGGGACGCCCGAGACGGCGGCAGCTGGCGCTATGTCGCGAGCCGCGACGGCCAGGAGTTCGGCTTCCGCGGCTGCTTCCACACCGTTGGCGAAGACAAGATCGTGCAGACCTTCACCTTCGAGGGCATGCCCGACGACGTTTCCCTGGAGACATTGTGGTTCGAAGATCTCGGTGACGGCCGCACCAGGCTGCATGCGCAATCGTTGGTGGACAGCTTCGAAGGACGCGACGCCTGGCTGGCGTCCGGGATGGAGACGGGCGTCGATCAGGGCTACGCGAAACTCGACGCACTGGTCGGCGGTCTCTGAGCGCGATGGTTGTTCTCAACGCACTCACGCTCGCCGACCGGCACCGCGCCGTCGCCGCTGGGTTCACCGAACATGCTGCGGCGGTGCGGGATTGGTCAGCTCCAACGCCGGTGACCGACTGGACCGCAGGCGACATCGTCGCGCATCTGGTCGGTTGGTTCACCGAGTTCCTCGGTGCGGGCGGTGTGACGCTGCCTGCAAGCCCACCCGTCGCCGACGACCCGCTCGCGGCGTGGATCGCACACGCCGCGGCGGTGCAGGGCCTGCTCGACAGTGACGCAGCCGACGGCGACTTCAGCCATCCGATGGCCGGTTCTCACCGGCTTGCCGACGCCATCGACCGGTTCTATACCGCCGATGTGTACATGCACACCTGGGATCTCGCCACGGCCAACGACCGAAAATCGGGACTGGACCCCGAATTCGCCGCGCAGATGCTCGCCGGGATGACCGAAATCGAGGACCTGCTGCGCTCATCGGGGCAATACGGGCCACCCGTCGCAGTGGCGGACGATGCGGACCCGGTTACCCGGCTGATGGGGTTCATCGGTCGGGACCCGGCGTGGTCGGGCGGCACGCGCCAACCCGCGTAGGGGCTTGCCCGGTATCGGCGTGCCGCCGTGATGCGACCATTGACCCATGACCGCAACGCTTGTCACGAACAATCTGGCCGGCGGATTTGCCCACCGCACGCTCTTCGAGCGGCTCGACCTGACGGTGGCGCCGGGCGATGTGATCGGTGTGGTCGGCTCGAACGGTGCCGGTAAGAGCACGCTGCTGCGGATTCTGGCGGGGGAACTCGCACCGCTGGACGGGGTGGTCAGCCTGGCGCCGGCCGACGCGTTCGTCGGCTGGCTGCCGCAGGAGCACGAGCGGGTGCCGGGGGAGACCGTTGCCGCGTACGTCGCGCGGCGCACCGGATGCGCCGCGGCGACGCAGGCAATGGATGCGGCGGCTGAGGCGCTCGCGGATTCGGCAGCGGACGCCGATAGCTACTCACACGCGCTGGATCACTGGCTCGCGACCGGCGCGGCGGACCTCGATGAACGACTGCCGGCGGTGCTGGCCGACCTGGGGCTCGACTCCGACGCGGTGCGGCCGGAATCGACTTTGATGACCGCGTTGTCGGGCGGCCAGGCCGCGCGAGTGGGGCTGGCGGCGCTGATGCTGTCCCGGTTCGACATCGTCCTGCTCGACGAGCCGACCAACGATCTCGACCTTGACGGTCTTGCCCGGCTGGAAGAGATCGTCGGCAACCTGCGTGGTGGGGTCGTGCTGGTCAGTCATGACCGAGAGTTTCTGGCCCGCACCGTAACCCGCGTCCTTGAACTCGATTTGGCGCAGAACAGGACCACCATCTTCGGCGGCGGTTACGACAGCTATCTGGAAGAACGCGAGGTCGCCCGTCGGCACCGTCGCGAACAGTACGACGAATTCGCTGATAAGAAGGCCGATCTCGTGGCGCGTGCACGCACGCAGCGGGAGTGGTCCAGTCAGGGTGTGCGCAATGCGATGCGCAAGGCGCCCGACAACGACAAGAACCGGCGCAGCGCACAAACCGAGTCCAGCGAGAAGCAGGCGCAGAAGGTGCGGCAGATGGAGAGCCGGATCGCCCGCCTCGAAGAAGTTGAAGAGCCCCGCAAGGAATGGACGCTCCAGTTCACCATCGGTGCCGCACCGCGGTCGAGTTCCGTTGTCGCGACATTGGACAGTGCCGTTGTGCGCCAAGGCGATTACGTGCTGGGGCCTGTGTCGCTGCAGGTCGACGCCGGCGAGCGGATCGGCATCACCGGCCCCAATGGGGCGGGAAAGTCGACCCTGCTGCGGCTACTGCTCGGTCGGCAGCAGCCCGATGAGGGCCGGGCGAGCCTGGGCGCGAACGTCGCCATCGGCGAAATCGACCAGGCGCGTGCAGATTTCACCGGTGCCAGCCGGCTCGTCGATCGCTTCGAGCAATTCGTACCGTCCTGGACGACCGCGGATGTGCGCACCTTGCTCGCCAAATTCGGGCTGCGCGCCGACCACGTGGAACGCACCGTCGACGAGCTGTCGCCCGGTGAACGAACCCGCGCGGGCCTTGCCTTATTGCAGGCACGCGGGACGAACGTGTTGGTGCTCGATGAGCCGACCAACCATCTCGACCTGGCGGCCATCGAGCAACTCGAGGAAGCGCTGAAGAGCTATGACGGGGCACTGCTGCTCGTGACCCATGATCGCCGGATGTTGCAGAACGTTCGGTTGGATCGCTCGTGGCTGGTCGACAACGGGCGCGTTGCAGAGCTATAGCTGGTGCTATCGCCTCAGGGATGCAGGTTCCACTGCCCGACGTCGGAGGCCAGGGCGTCGCTGACGTCCACTTCGAGCCCACCCACGACCGGGCCGGGGTTCGACGCGGTGCTCACGATGCGCTGGTACATCACGGCGGCCGGGTAGATCTTCCCGCCGGACCAGGACCGGGTCTGCCACGCCCACACGTGACCGGGCGTGGTCGAGCGGCCGATGACACCGTCGGCCGCGGCCCACTGGCACGTGTTGATGCCGCCGTAGACGCCGGTGCGCTGCGCACCGATCACCGAGTTGATGCCCCGAAACCACGGCAACGCAACGTTGTTCCACGTTTCGCGGTTGATGTCGTCGTCGACGGAGAAGAAGATCGGTGCGCTCTGGCCGCCGCCTGCCGCGGTGTGCAGCTGCCAGGCGGTGCGCGCATCGGCGACGCCGCCCGCGTATCCGCGGGTGAAGTCCGACGGCGCGGTCCCACCCGGCTTGCCGTATTGATAGTTGCTCACGATCGCCAGTCCCGCCGCGGCCAGCGACTTGGCGTAGGGCAGGGTGATCGGCTTGGCGCCCATGGTCGAGCCGGGGCGCGACGTCGAGACGTAGTTGACGACGCCGGCATGGCCTGCGGCCCGAATGTCTTGCGCCGGAATCTGCTTCATGGCGAAGTCGATCAGCGTGGGAGCGGCGGCTGACGCCGTCGGCATGCCGAGCCCTGCTGCGCCGAGGCCGGCCAGCGCCGATGCGGCGCCGGCATAGCGCAGCGCGTCACGTCGCGAGAACGGGCGCCGAAGGCCGGTGGTCTCCGGGAAGTCCTGCATCTCGAGATGTTAACAATGCGACAGATGTGAAAGTTGTGGCCGGTCCTTGCTGAGTTCAGATCGTGACCGGACTGTTTCATCGGTCAACGCGACGGCTCGCTTCGATTCAGAGTGACGCTAACGATGTCGATGGCGACCTTCCTCGCGGACACTTGAGTCCGGATCGACAAGGGAGAGTGGATGTATCAGGGCCGCGCCGTCCGGGCATCGCAGCTGGTGCTGACGGTGGAGCTTGCCACCGCATCCGGCGATGCGCTGGCACAGGTGACGGCCCTGATGGACGAGTTCGGCGCGTATCTCGCGTACCGGGTGCCTGGCGCCCGGGTCGAGAAGTCGGCCGTCGCCGCGGGCCCGGCTCGTAGTGCTCCACCGGCGCCGATAGGTGGATTGGTCATTGACCGAACTACCCGGCAGGTCAGCGCCGACGGTCGCCTGATCGCGATGGCGTACAAAGAGTTCGAACTGCTGGCATATCTGGCGCAACATCCCCGGCGGATCGTCTCGCGAGAAGAGCTGATCGAAAACGTGTGGGACGCGGGGTTCGCCTCGATGCGGACCATCGATACCCATGTGCGACGGCTCCGGGTGAAGCTGGGTGTGCATGCTCTGACGTTGACGACTGTTCGGGGCAAGGGCTATCGCTTTGATCCGCAGCCTTCGACGCGGTTCCGGGATCAGCGTCCGATCCGGTCTGCCTGATCGTCAGAACGCCGGCACGACGAGGTCTCCGTACGACCGGGCGATGAACGAGCGTAAGGAATCTGATTGCAAGGCTTGGGCCAACATTCTGATTGGTTCGCTCTCGTGGTTGTCCGGTCGCGCGACCAGGTATTCGGCATAGCCGCGATTCGCGCGATCGCAGTAGAGGGCTGACTGCAGGTCGATCTGACGGTCCATGGCGTAGTTGCCGAAGAGGAAAACCAGTTCGAAGTCCGCGAGGACATCGGCCAGATGAGCACTGGCGATTTCCTTGAACAGCAACTGTTTTGGGTTCTCGACGATCGAGTCGACGCCGGGGGTGGACAGCTCGTCATCACGCAGAGTCACCAGACCCAGGTCATGAAGGATGCGCAAGGCCCGCCCCACGTTCGCGGTATCGCCGGGCAGCGCGACCTGCGCGTACTGCGGCACCTCGCCAACGGCGGCAATCGATTCCGAATAGAGCGCGAACGGTTCGATGTGTACCGGTGCGACCGGGACCAGCCGCTGGGCCGACGAGGCATTGAATTCGTCGAGGAATGGCAGGTACTGAAAGAAGTTGGCGTCGATCGCTCTGGCGACCAGGTGCTGGTTCGGTTCGTCGAAGGTATCGAACACTTCGATGTGGAGGTCGATTCCGGCGCGCGCTAGGGCGGGGCGGACGTGCTCGAGGATTTCGGCGTGCGGCACCGGGGTCGCGCCCACGCGCAGGACGCGGCCCGCGCGATGTATCGATCGAATGGTCCCCACGGACAACCCCTTTGGCTATGCGCACACGGCGCTGTGTCACGAAGACTACCGACCCGCTCCCGAATCTGACGTGCCGAGTGTTACCGCATGTGACGCATTGTCAGCGCCGGTGTCCCGCCGGCTGGAGCGGGACGAGTGTGGCCAATAGCTTTTGCATACAACAATATTCGCCGAATAGTGAGGGGTCCGGCCATGTCGGTCGAAGATACTGCGGTGCGTACCGGCGGTGGGCCTCCTGCCGTCGCTCAGCGCCTACGCGGGAATTTGGGCATTCCGGCCATCGTCTTCATGGTGCTGGCCGCGGCGGCACCGCTGGGCGTCATCGGGGGACCGGTGCCGTTGGGCATCGCCACCGGCAACGGACCGGGGTTCCCGGCCACCTTCGTCATTGCCACCGTCGTGCTGCTGCTGTTCGCCATCGGCTTCACCGCGATGACGCCTTTCGTCCGCGAGGCCGGCGCGTTCTTTTCGTATGTGCAGCAGGGCTTTGGGGTTACTGCTGCCATCGGCGCCGCCTTCGTGGCGATCCTCACGTACGCCTCGATGGAGGCTGCGGTCTACGGCTTGTTGGGGCCGCAGCTCGGTGGATTGTTGAGCTTGGTCGGTGTACCGCAGTTGCCGTGGCCGGTGTGGGCATTGGCAGGGCTGGCGGTGATCACCTATCTCGGCTATCGCAACATCGAGCTCTCCAGTCGAGTACTCGCGGTCCTGCTCGTCGCCGAGATCGCCATCGTCGTTGTCCTCGACGCGGTCATCATCGGCCGCGGTGGAGACCATGGACTGTCAACGGGATTGCTCAACCCGGCGCAGATCGTCTCGGGGGCACCGGGAATCGGATTGCTCTTCGCGATCATCTCGTTCCTCGGATTCGAGGCGACGGCCATCTTCCGGGATGAGGCTCGCGATCCGGACCGCACCATTCCCTATGCGACGTACCTCGCGCTGGCCGTGATCGGCATCTTCTACACGGTGTCGAGCTGGGCACTGATCTCGGCGTGGGGTGATCACGAAGCTGTTGAGCGCGCGACGAATTCGGGTGGCACCATGCTCGTGGACACCGCGCAGCGCTACCTGGGTGTGGTGGGAGCCGACGTCATTCAAGTCTTGTTCGTCACCAGCCTCTTCGCCTGCATCTTGTCCTTCCACAACGTGGTATCCCGGTACCTCTTCGCGTTGTCCGGACGTGGCGTGCTGCCCGCTGCCTTCGGTCGGCCGCACACCCGCCACGGCTCGCCGCACGTCGCATCGCTGGCTCTGTCGGCACTGGTCCTCGCGGTCATCGGCGTCGCGACGGTGACTCAGCTGGACCCGAGCACGGAGTTCTACACCTGGCTGTCCGGGATCACCACGGTCGGTGTGCTGGTTTTGATGGTCCTCACCAGTGCGGCGGTCCTGACATTCTTCGCGAAGGACCGACGGCATCATTCGGTGTGGCGTGTCCGGGTTGCCCCGGCCCTCGGCTTGGTCGGCCTGGTGGCGTTCCTGGGACTGATCCTGGTGAACCTCAAAGACCTGGTCGGCGGCTCGTCGGGTCTGGCACTGGCCGTAATCCTGGTGCTCGTAGTGGGTTTCGTGGGCGGTGCCGTGCTGGGCTACCGCCGCGCCCGAACTGAGTCGCTGACGCCGGCCGCAGAGGAGGGCTGAGATGTCTGTGACCACCGAAGCCGCAACGGACCAGCGGCACAGGAGCGTTGTCGATCTGCTCGACTCCGGAGTCATCACCGAGGTCGAGGTGGCGTGGAGTGATCAGTTCGGCCACGCGCTGGGCAAGCGGGTGCCCGCCGACCAGTTCCGCAGTCGCGCCGAAACATCCGGCTTCGGCTTCTGCGATGGCGCGCTCGCGTGGAACTCCAACGCGCGAGTCATCGAAAGCCTCCGGTCGACCAACTGGAACACGGGTTACCCGGACGCTTTCGCGGTTCCCGACCTGAGCACCTTCCGGGAGTTGCCGTGGCGGCCCGGTGTGGGACACGTCATCTCCGACATCGTCACCCACGACCGGACGCCGTCACCGCTCGATCCCCGCGGTGTCTTGCGGCGGGTCATCGAGCGTCTCGAGGCACTCGGATACACCGCCAAAGTTGGCGCCGAGTTCGAGTTCTACCTGCTCAACCCCGACGGATCGATCTTCCAGAACGACGTCCACGCCTACTCGCTGCAGAACGCCAACACTCTCGAACCCCTACTCAGCGAGCTCTATTCGGTGTTGCGCTCATTCACCTCACTGGAGGGCCTGCTCACCGAATACGGTCCCGGACAGGTTGAAGCAAACCTGGTCTACAGCGACGCACTCGATGCCGCCGACAACAGCGCTCGGCTCAAGTACGCGGTCAAGGAGATCGCTCGCCGCAACGGCAAGCTGGCCACGTTCATGCCCAAACCGTTCTCCGAGCACTCCGGAAGCTCTGCGCACCTGCACATCTCGTTGTGGCGAGACGGCGAGCCGGTCCTCGCCGGCGCCGACGGCGCAGAGAGCCAGGTCAGCCTCCATGCCATCGCCGGCCTGCTCGAACACCTGCCGTCGATCACGCTGTTCGGGGCCCACTCGGTCAACGCGTACCGCCGATACGTCCCCGGCTCGTTCGCCCCCGCAACCTTGACGTGGAGTCGGGACAACCGGACGTCCGCGGTCCGGTCCCTTCTGGAGTCGACGCCGCAGGCCACCCGAATCGAGCTGCGCACGGGCGCATCCGACGCAAACCCCTACTGGCTCATCGCATCTGCGCTGGCCGCTGTCGTGGCGGGCCTGGAAGCCAGACGCAATCCGCCCGGCCCTCTGACTGGCAACCTCTACGACGTGGGGGTGCGGCTACCTGAATCGCTTGGCGTCGCCATCGCGCTGGCGCGTAGCGATGACGCCATCGTGGACATCTTGGGCGGGGACTCCGTGCACGACTTCGCCGAGATCGCACAGAGCGAGTGGGATGAGTATTCCGGTGCGGTCACTGACTGGGAGTTCCGGCGCTACCTGGAGAATTCATGACTGCCACACTGACCGCGCCCCGGTTCGGGGTGTGGGCGCCCGTTTACGGAACTTGGGGCGCCAGAACGCATCCCACCGAGATCCCCGACGCCAGCTACCAGCGGACGCGCGATCTCATCGTCAGGGCCGAAGAGCTGGGCTTCGATTCAACGTTGGTGGCCCAACACGTGCTCCATCCTGGTGGCGCTGAACACGATGTGCTGGAAACCTGGTCGACGCTCGCCGGGCTCGCCGAGGCCACCAGCCGGGTCGAGCTGATCGGCGCGATCAAGCCGTTGCTGTTCAATCCGCTGGTATTCGCGAAAACCGTTGCCAACATTGAACAGATCGCCGCCGACCGATTGGCGATCAACCTCGTCAGTGGCTGGTTCCTCCCCGAACTGGAGGCGATTGGGCTCGGCGACGTCAACCATGGTGATCGTTACGAATACTCCCGCGAATGGCTCGACGTCGTGGGCCGGCTGTGGCGCGGCGATGCCATCGAGTCGGGACTGGACGGGGCCGTGGCGGCGGGTGCTCAGTTGCGGCCGGCGCTCGAACGCACACCCCGGGTGTACCTCGGCGGTGAATCCGAAGCAGCGCGCGCGTTGGCGGCCGCGGAGGCCGACGTGTTCTTCCTGAACGGACGCCCGCCACAGGAGGCCGCAGAACTCATCGATGACATGCGGCGTCGTGAACGGAACAAGCCGGACCCCTTGCAGTTTGGCTTGTCTGCATTTGTGATTGCCCGAGAGTCGGCGGAGGAAGCGGAGCACGAGTTCCGGTACTTGCAAAGTCTCGTCGGCGGGGAGGGGCAACGGGACCGCACCGCTGGAGCCGATCCCGCCACCGCGATGTTCAAAGTGCATGAGGGTGTTGCGCGGGTGGGCACCAACGGCGGCACCCTGGCCGGCCTCATCGGCAGTTATGAGCAAGTGGCCGAACGGATCACGACGTTCGCCAACCTCGGTATCGACCTGTTCATGTTGCAGTTCCAGCCTCTGGAAACCGAGATGGAACGTTTCGCGACCCACATCCTGCCCCTGTTTCGATGAGCTGAGAAGGAAACTCCCATGACCGTTACGGCGTTGGCCGCAGGCTCCGTCGCTGACCGGCGGGCGCTGTTGGCGTCGGTCGTCGAAAAGCTCGGCGACGACGACGCCCACCATGAACTGAACCGCACCCTGCACCACGAGTCGACTAGGGCGATCGCCGACACCGGCGTACTGGCACTGCGGATCCCACCGGAGTACGGCGGCCCAGGCGGTTCCATCGTCGACGTCGTCGAGACGGTGATCGACATTGCGCAGGCCAGCTCCAACGTCGCCCAAGCGCTCCGCGCCCATTTCGGATTCGTGGAACGGCTCCTGGGCAACCGGGGCGATGAAGGTCTGCGTGCCCAGTGGTTCCCCGAGGTCCTCAGCGGAAAGATCGTCGGCAACGCGATCACCGAAGCGGTGGGCGCGTCCCCAGCAGCAGTGGGCACCACATTGCGTTCCACCGGTGACGGTCGATATCGGTTGGACGGCAAGAAGTTCTACTCGACCGGAACCCTGTACGCGGATCTGATCGCGGTCTCCGCCGAACGGGAAGACGGTCGCGAAGTGCACGCGATCATTCCCGTCGACCGGCAAGGCGTGACGCTGTACGACGACTGGGACGGCTTCGGGCAGCGACTGACCGCCAGCGGTGCAACAACATTCGATGCCGTGCCGGTCTACGACGATGAGGTCTCGCTGGTCCCTGAGGACCACCGGCTCGCCCACAGCCAGACTTTCCTGCAGCTGTACCTGACTGCGGTGGCAGTGGGAATTGCCAACGGCGTCCTGCGCGATGCCATCTGGTTCGTCCAGAACAAGGCGCGCCCTGCGGCACACGCACTCAGCCCCGCGGCGACGCAGGATCCGTTCATCCTGCAGGCAGTTGGGGAGATCGCGGCCTGGACGTCGGCGGCCACGGCGGTCACCCTCCATGCCGCGGAGGCGCTGGATCGCGTGGTGGATGCCGGCCAGATCGACGATCAGCGCGCCATCGGTGAGGCCGCGATCGAGGTGGCGAAGGCCCAACTCGTCGCGGAACGACTCACCCTCGACGCCGCGCAGCGGCTGTTCGACACCGGCGGTGCGTCGGCCACCGCGCGAACACTGAACCTGGACCGGCACTGGCGCAATGCGCGAACCATCGCAAGCCACAACCCGCTCGCGTACAAGTCCTGGGCGACTGGAGATTTCGTTGTCAACGGCGCGCTTCCGCCCAACTCCGGATACTTCTGAACCCGTGGCGACAGGAGTGGCCTCGCCCGTTGTTGTCGTGCCGCGCCGGTTCTCACTGGGAGACGACCCACGAGTCGTCGCGGCGAATGACCTCTTCGACCGGATTGTCGATCTGGTCGCCGATGCCGGGCTTACCCCGCTGGTCGTCGACGACCCGTTTGTCGCACTGTCCGGCGTCAGTGGACTCGTGCTGCCCGGTGGCGGCGATATCAACCCGCAACGGTACGGACAGGCCACTACCGAGGTGGTGTACGACGTCAACGACGAGCAGGACGAACTCGACTTCACCTTGGCGGCGCGGGCACAGGACGCCGGCTTGCCGGTGCTCGGCATCTGTCGTGGAGCGCAGGTACTGAACGTACTTCGGGGCGGCGATCTCCAGATCGACCTGGTACCAAGCGAAGTCCCGCACCAGAGCATCACCGCCGGCGAGCTGTTCGGTTGGCACACGGTTGCCCTGACAGCAGATAGCCGAGTCCACGCCGCACATGACTCTGACCGGATCGTCGTGGCGTCGGCGCACCACCAGGGCATCGCATCGCTGGGCGCCGGGCTGGTGGCGACGGGTTATGCTGCCGACGGCCTGATCGAGTCGTTCGAGGCCGTCGACGGTTGGGTGCTTGCGGTGCAGTGGCATCCGGAGGCACCGGGCACGTCGGAAGCGGTGCGGCGCGCGCCATTCGTGGCATTGGCGCGGCTGATCGAATCAGCTGCAACGCCCGACCGCAGCGCACCGACAGCCTGCTAGGACAACCGTTCGACGATGGGGCCCAACGCGAGTGCCGGCAGGTACTCCAGTCCGACCACGATCAGGGCGGCGCCGATCATCAGCCCCACGAACGATGGTTGGTGAGTGCGCAGTGTGCCGTCGGTGACTGCCCCGGAACTCTGCCTGGCGAAGCTGGCGGCCAGGGCGAGCACCAGCATCATCGGCACGAACCGGCCGATGATCATTGCCGCCGCCAGACCGATGTTGAATCCTGTTGTGTTTCCGCTGAATCCGCCGAACGCGCTGCCGTTACCCGCGACACAACTGGTCAACGCATACAGCACCTCGGACAGCCCGTGTGGCCCGGAGTTGGTCGTGGCGTTGGCGCCGGCCGGCAGCGCCATCGAGATCGCGACGCCGGTCAGTACCGTCACCGGCGGGGTGAGCACCGCCAGGCTGACCAACTTCATCTCCCGGGCGCTGACCCGCTTGCCCAGATACTCCGGCGTGCGGCCGATCATCAGACCGCCGAGAAACACGGCGAGCAGCGCGATGACGACCAAACCGTACAGCCCGCTGCCCGTGCCGCCGGGGCTGATCTCGCCCAGCATCATGTTGGCCATCAGCACGCCGCCACCAACGCTGGTGAAACTGTCGTAGGACGAGTTGGCCGCGCCGTCCGCGGTAGCGGTGGCCACCTGGCCGAACTGCGCACTACCGGGTATTCCGAAGCGAATCTCCTTGCCTTCCAGCGCAGTACCGACTGCGCTGGTGACGGTGCCGTGCGGCATCGCTTCCGACATCCCGACGGCCGCGGTACCCAATCCGAACAGTGTGACAACTACGGCCAGCAAGGCCCAGCCCTGACGCCGGTCGCCGACCATGACACCGTAGGTGCGGACCAGCGATAACGGGATGGCGGCCATGGTCACGATCTCGATGACGTTGGTCAGCGGTGTCGGGTTCTCGAACGGGTGCGCACTGTTGGCGTTGAAGGCACCACCGCCGTCGCCGGACATCAGCTTGATGGACTCCCACGACGCAACCGGCGCGGACGGCAAGGTCTGCGAGCCGCCGGCCAGGCTGCCGATCGCCTGTGCCGGACCGAAGGTCTCCATCACACCGAGTGCGGTGAGCAGGACCGCGATGATCAGCGCCATCGGGATCAGGATCCGGATGATGCCGCGCACCAGGTCCACCCAGAAGTTGCCGAGTTCGAATGTCTGACGACGCACGATGCCGCGTATCAGCGCGATGGCCACGGCGATGCCGACGGCGGAGCTGGCGAAGGCCTGCACGCCCAGGCCGACGGTCAGTCCGAAGTGACCGAGCGTCGACTCGCCGGCATAGTTCTGCCAACTGGTGTTGGTGACGAAGCTGACGGCAGTGTTCAGCGCGAGCAACGGCGTCATTCCTGGTACGCCCCAAGGTGCGGGCAGCTGGGTTTGCAGCATCAGCAGACTGAACAGCACGGCCACGCTGACCACCGAGAACGCGACCACCGATGCCGCGTACCAGACCCAATGCTGTTCGCGATCCGGCTGCACTCCAACTATTCGATAGATCAATCGCTCAGCACGCCAATGCCTTTCGCTGGAGTAGACCGATGCGATGTAGTTGCCCAACGGCACATGCAGCAGTGCCAGGATCGCGACGATCGTGATGAGTTGCAGCCACGCCGCCGGTCCCCAATGCATAGTCACTGCCCCTCCTGCGTCAGCCTGCGGCATGCCACGCGCCGCGGGGGCCGACGTTAGACCCGCATCCGAGGAATATGACCTGGTCTTGACGCGATCTGAACACCCGCTGTAAAGATCGCCTCCAGCTGCGTAAGGATTCCGTACACATCCCGTCCGCCCCGCCGGCGAGCGAGTAGACCGACATACATGGAGAACCCGCACTACTGGGTCGGCGGTGATCGCTGGCCCCAGCCGCTGCCCAGTTGGGCGCCTGCCTCCAGGCGGTGGTGGACTCGCCTGCTGGACGGCGACCACGTGTGGGGGTCGTTGAGCGTCTCACCCACCCGCTACGGCGTCACACGCTATTGGCTGGTCGTGTACCCACCTGGCATCGACAATGTCGAGCGCCGTTGGCTGCGCGCGTGGCGGGCGTGGCCGACGTGGGGCACCGTCCTGTGGCTGTTTTCCCTTCTGCTGCTTGGTGCTGCGACATCCTGGCTGCAGTTCGCCATTCCGACCGTCGTGTGGCTGGGAGTTGGGGTCGCGCTCTTCGCCCGGGTCGCACGATCGCACGCTCAGATTCGGACACTCTGCATCACCCGGTTCGCCGGCCGACCCGATGAGCAATTCGAAGCCGAGTACGTCGAGCTGAAAGTACTGGTGGGCAAGCTCCGGGCCGCAGACATGTTGCGTGATCAGGGCCGCTTGTCGGTAAGCGCTCACGAAGCGATCTGGTGGCAGGTCTACGACCGGCTCGGAGCAGCCCAAACCGCCAACGAACACCACTGTCCCTGAACGGTTTCGACTGAATCTGACAGACGGCCGTTCCACCTCACATCAAGGAGATTCTCAATGGTCATGGTTGCACGTCACCACCACGAAATGACGACTTCGCTGCTACCTTCGTGGATTGCATTGGCGCGACAGGGATTTCGACGCCTGTGGGCCCGACGGAATTTGACCCTTCAAGAACGGGCCAACTTGTTCGCTTCCTACACGCCACCCGCGCTGATCACGGCGTCGCTGGGCGGGCACATCCGTTGATCTGCGGCGGGCCGCCCGAAGTCCCATGGCCTGCACCGTCACCGTCGGTCGCGACGCTGCTTCCTGAAGGCGCTTACGCCGCGGATTGCGGTCACGTAGTGACTGCGATCCGCGGCATAGGCGTCGGTAACCGTAGGCAGCACCGCCAACGGCGCGATGTCCTACGAGGAAGCCCGGGCACTCACTGATGAAGTGAATAGCTCACGGTAACAACGGAATTACGCGGCTGCTGCCAGCTCCGGCGTGGCTGCCGGTGCCCGCCGCAACCGGAGGCGCGGCAAGCGCATCGTCGCGTATCGGTTGGGCAGGGAGAGCCGGAACACCTTCCGCCACGCCGACGCAACCTGTCGCGGCAGTGAGCCGCTGGTGTAGGTCAGCCCGTTGCGCTCGAAGAGTTCGGCGACCTGCGGCGCGATCTCCTGGTAGCGGTTACTGGGCAGATCGGGGAACAGGTGGTGCTCGATCTGGAACGACAGGTTGCCGGTCATGAAGTGCATCCACCGACCGCCGGAGATGTTGGCCGAGCCGAGCATCTGCCGCAGGTACCACTCGCCGCGGGTCTCGCCCTCGATGGACGCCTTCTCGAACGTCTCGACGCCTTCGGGGAAGTGTCCGCACATGATGACCGAGTGGGTCCACCAATTGCGGATGAGGTTCGCCGTCAGATTCGCGGTGAGCGTGGTCAGCGCCGACGGTCCCGACAGAAGCGGGTGCAGGACATAGTCTTTCAGCGCCTGGCGGCCGGTCTTGGCCAGCACTTCCTTGCCCTGACGGCGGAACTCTTCCTTGTCGGTCTTGCCCTTGAGGTAGCGGCCGATCTGCAGGTCGTACGCGGCGATGCCGTATTGGAAGAAGCAGGCGTTGATGAAGTTGGTCAGCGGCTGCATCAGGTAGAAGGGAGTCCACCGCTGATCTTCGTCGACGCGCATGATGCCGTAGCCGAGGTCATGGTCCTTGCCGAGCACGTTGGTGTACGTGTGGTGCAGTTCGTTGTGTGAGTGCTTCCACATCGCGGCGGGCGACGCGCTGTCCCATTCCCACGTCGTGGAGTGAATCTTCGGGTCGCGCATCCAGTCCCACTGGCCGTGCATCACGTTGTGGCCGATTTCCATGTTGTCGATGATCTTCGACACGGCCAGTCCGGCGGTGCCGGCGATCCATGCCGGCGGGAACAGCGAGAACAACAACACGGCGCGGCTGGTCAGCTCGAGCTTGCGCTGGCCGGCGATGACCTTGCGGATGTAGGCGGCGTCTTGTTCGCCGCGGCTGGCGATGACGTTGGCGCGGATCGCGTCGAGTTCGATGCCGATGTTCTCGATGTCGGCCTCAGAGAGGTGCGCGACGGGGTTGTTGAGTTTGCGTTGGATTGCGGTCATGGCGTAACTCCTTGTGTGAAGGCAGTTTTCGATCAGATGTCGATATCGCAGGCGCCGGCGGCTGCGCTGATGCAGGTTTGGATTGCGACGCCGTCGCCTTCGACGGCGGTGGTGAGGTCGCCCGTGCGCACGTCGCGCACTGCTCCTCGGCGGAGGGGGACGACGCAGCCGAAGCACACGCCCATCCGGCAGCCCGAGGGCATCAGGACGCCGGCGGCCTCTCCGGTGTCGAGCAGCGTCTGACCTCCGGCGGCCTCGGTGGTGGTGCCGCTCTTGCTGAATGTCACGGTGCCGCCGTCGCCGGTGGCGAGGATTTCGGCGCGGAACCGTTCGGTGTGCAACCGGTCGGCCATGCCGGCCGCGGTCCAATGCTGTTGCAGCGCATCGAGTAGTCCGGCGGGTCCGCACGCCCAGGTATGGCGCCCGGTGAGATCGCCGACCAGTTCCTGCAGGCGCGTCACGTCGACCCGACCGTCGGTGGCGGTGTGGACCTCGATCAGCCGGATCCGGCCGCGCGCAGCCAGTTCGCGCAGCTCGCCGGCGAAGATCATGTCGTCGGGCGTCGGCGCGCAGTGCACGACCACTGTGTTGGTGTCCGTGCTGTCGGCGAGGTTGCGCAGGATGCCCATGATCGGGGTGATGCCGCTGCCGGCGGCGACGAACAGCAGCTTGTCCGGCGTAGCGGTGGGAAGGACGAAGTCGCCGGCGGCCTGGTCGAGGTGCACCAGCGTGCCGACACTGGCGCGACGCACCAGGTAGTTGCTGACCGTTCCGTCTGTGACGGCTTTGACGGTGATCGCGATGTGCCCATCGGGGCGATCGGTGTGCGAGGTCAGCGAGTAGGTGCGCCATTGGCGTACCCCGTCGACATCGATCCCGATGCGGGCGTACTGGCCGGGGATGTGCGATTGCCATCCGCTGCCGGGCTTGATGGTCACGGTGACGCAGTCGCGCGTCTCGGGATGTACAGCGGTGATCCGGCCGCGCAGCGGGGCTCCGGAACGCAGGGGTGCGACGAGGTCGAGGTAGTCGCCGGGCAGCAGTGGGGTGGTGATCCGCTCGGCCAGCTCGAGCACACGCCGGCGCAATCCTGCAGCGGTCGGGCGAACTGATGTCGTGGTCATGCTCTTAGCTTCCATGAGCAGGCGGTACAAAGTCCTATGCTGGGAGGGTGATAGATCCGGATCAATTTGTTCGGAAAGAACAGTTATGACGGATCCCGCTGCCCGATTCAGTGGCCTGGACCTCGATGAGGAGATAGTTCGGGCGCTGGAAGGGGTGTTGCCTCAGATGGCCGAGCGGACCGTCGCGGCGGTCACGGCCGAGGTGCCGAGCTACACCGACGCGTTCAGCGGACCGATGGGGCAGACCATCGAGAACGCGGTACAGCTGGCGCTGGGCGCGTTCCTGCGTCTGACCACCCGGTCCCACGACACCGATCCGGGGCCGAGGCTGTCTCCGGCGCTCGACGGTGCCTACGACCTGGGTCGGGGTGAGGCCCGCACCGGCCGATCGATCGATGCCCTGCTGTCGGCCTACCGGGTCGGCGCTCGCGTGTCGTGGCGAGAGCTCTCGGCCACCGCGGTCGCAGCAGGACTGTCTGCGGCGACCACCGCGAGGTTCGCCGAAATGGTGTTCGCGTTCATCGACGAACTGTCGGCGGCCAGCGTGTCGGGCCACGCAGATGAACTCGCCGCCGCCGGCCGGGTCCGGCAACGCCACCTCGACCGGCTCGCCGCGGAACTGTTGGCGGGCGCGCCCATGAACCAGCTGCTCGCCAGTGCCGAGCAGGCCGACTGGAAGCCGCCGAAAACGCTGAGCGCCGTGCTGCTGCCGGAGGTTGAAACCCGCAAGCTGTCAGTCCTTTTCGCCCAGGAAACCCTCCACACGAGTCTTGACGTGTCTGAGGTGGACGCCGGTGAATCGCTGGCCGTGGTGCTCGTACCCGACGCCGACGGTCAGCAGCGTCAGCGGGTCCTCGACGCCATGACCGGCAGCCGCGTGATCGTCGGACCTTCGCGTCAGTGGTGGCAGGTGAAATCCTCCTACCTGCGCGCGATGCGCACCCGGGCCCTGGTGCCAGGTGGCTCCGGTGTCGTCGACACCGAAGAACACCTCGTCGACCTGGTGCTCAGCGCCGACCACGACGCCGTCGACGACCTACGTCGGCGCGTGCTTGCGCCGCTCGCCGGGCTGCGACCGAGCACAGCCGAACGGCTCGAGGAAACGCTACGGGCCTGGGTCCTGCACCTCGGCCGCCGAGACGCCGTCGCCGAGTCGCTGTTCGTGCACCCGCAGACGGTGCGTTACCGCATGACCCAGCTGCGCGACTTCTACGGCGACCGGCTCGACGATCCAGACGCGGTATTGGAAATCACTGTGGCACTTGGCCTTACCGGCGTGCGGACACCTGCAGCCACCACGACGCCGGAATCGAGCAGCGGATCAGCTGGCGGCGTTGGGTAGCAACGGAGGGCAGTCCCCGTGGGCATCGGTGGCCAGCTCGAAATGCCAGAGTTCGTTGGCGTAGATCTGACACAAGCCGAAGCGCCCACCATTGGCGATCAGCCACTTGTCGGCACTCTGGCCGCCGATGTCGACGGCCTGGCCGCTGACATGTTTGGACTGCTGCGGCGTCTGGACGTACTGCCGCGCAGCGTTGTAACTGCCGTAGGTCTGGATCGCGTCGTCGAGCAATTGCTGCTGGAACTCTGGAGAGCGCCAGCCGGAGGTGATCGTCATGGGGATCCCCTCGGCAGCCGCCGCGGTCGTCGCATGCTGGACCGCTGCCAACAAGGCCGGATCAAGCCGGCCGACCGCCGGATCAGAAACATCGAAGGGGCTCGCCGCATCGGCGGACGCGGATGGCATCGGTCCGAGCAGCGTGAGCGCACCTGCCAAGGCCAATACGGTGCCCGTGAGTCGCATGGGGGTCGAGACTACTTGAGGTTGCGAATCCGTCTCGCCGTCGAGCACCGGGCGCTACCCTCCGCTCAGGCCGGTGCTCATCGACCGTCGCCATCGCCGCGGAGGAGAAATCATGACCGGCACGACTTCGTCGGATCGGGCCGACGCCGACGCGGCACTCAAGGCGAAGCACCGCGCCCTGTGGGCCTCCGGCGACTACGCCACCGTCGCCTCCGACCTGATTTCGTCGCTCGGCCCGGAGCTGGTGCGCGCCTGCGGAATCCGGGCGGGAGATCGCGTGCTCGACGTGGCGGCCGGGTCGGGCAATGCGGCGATTCCCGCGGCGGCGCTCGGTGCGACGGTCACGGCGAGCGACCTGACCCCCGAGCTGTTCGATGCCGGCCGAGCCAGCGCTGCCCAGCGCGGCGTCGAACTGGAATGGATGACGGCAGATGCCGAAGCGCTGCCGTACGAAGACAACAGCTTCGACGTCGTGATGTCCTGTGTCGGCGCGATGTTCGCACCACATCACCAGATCACCGCCGACGAGCTGGTCCGGGTGTGCCGTCCCGGTGGCACCATCGGCATGATCAACTGGACGCCAACAGGTTTCATCGGTCAGTTGTTCGCGACCATGAAGCCCTACGCACCCCCGTTGCCCCCCGGCGTCAGCCCGGCGCTGCTCTGGGGCGACGCCGACCACGTGCGAGAGCTGTTCGGCGACAAGGTGACCGAGCTGACGGTTCAGCGGCAGACGGTGACGATGGCCCGTTGTCCGACGCCGGTCGAATTCCGCGAATACTGGAAGACCAACTACGGGCCGACCATCGCCGTCTACAACTTCAACGCTGACCAACCAGATCGAATCACGCTGTTGGACAGTGACTTCGAACAGTTCCTGACTGCGGCCAACCAGTCGACCGAGTCCGGTCGCACGCTGTATCAGGCCGAATACCTGCTGGTCATCGCGGTCAAGCGGTAGCGTTTTCCCGCAGCGAGATCGGCGGCGTCGTCGCGGCGGCCAATGCAACGGCGTCGATCGTCTGACACCGGTACGGGAGTGTCTCCAGCCGTGCCGTCATCGTGCCGAGCGGATCCTCGAGCACCCCGGTGGTTCCCGACAGGAACGCCCACTCGTGCTCGACGCTGCCGAAATAGACCACGGTGGCGAAGGTTTCGCCGAAGCGCTCCCACGATCGGATCAGCGTCTCGTTGCGCCAGAGCGTGGGGCAGCCCGCCTGGCCGACCACGATGGCGCCGATGTCGCCGCACAGCTTCATGAAATCGGCGCCGTAGAGGCGGTTGTGTTGGGCGGGCTCGGTTCGTTCGTCCGGCAGGTCGATGACGACGACGTCGTAGCGGGGGCCGGTGTGGTTGGCGACGAACTCGTATCCGTCGGTGTAATGCACCGTGACGGGGCCGAGTCCGGCTTCTGCGCTTGCCAATTCAGCGGGGGTGTAACCGTAGGGCAGATGTTCGGCACAGAGCCGGACGGCGTCGCGGTCGATGTCGACGTGATCGACGTGGGTGGCGCCGGCAGCGACCGCCATCTGGCTGGCCACGCCCTCGCCGGAGCCGATGATCAGTACCCGATCGACCGCCTCGGCCAGCAGCATTGCCGGCACCATCAGAGCTTCGTGATAGACGAGCTGGCTCAATTCGGTGCTCTGCCGGTCCGAGTCGCTGAACAAAGAAATGCCCTGCTCCGTCCGGCCGATCACCAGATGCTGGAACTCGGTGTGGACGTCACACAGCACGTCGGTCAGCTGCCAGGTGCGGGTGATACCGGGTGCCATCGGCTCGACGATCTGCTTGCCGGCGCCGCGAAACACGGTGTGGACGTGAGCATCTGCTGCGCCGACAGCCTGGCGCAGCAGCCGGACGGCCTCCTCGGCGTCGGCGGACTCGCCGCAGGTGAAGACGTCGACGAACATGGCGCCGCGCTCCGGGTAGCTGTGGATCGAGGCGTGCGACTCCGCGAGCAACGCCAGCACCGTCACGCCGTGCGGCTCGAAGCGCTTGTCCACCATGTCGCACACAGTGGCTCCGGCGCGTTCGACCGCGGTGCGCAGTAGGTGGCGCAGCCGCACGCGATCGTTGGCCAGTTCGCGATCGACGCCAGTGAACTCGGCCAGCACGTGACAGCCCGCGAAGCTGCTACCCGGTTGTGACTGCATCATCGACCTCCACGAATTCTGTTGCCAAAAAAGCAAATCCATTGAATGACGACGAATAGCTCGTCGTATACGCGCCGGCCGATTCGATCTCGGCCAGATCGCCCGGACGTAGCGTCACGGGCAGCGGATACCGCCGATACAGCACGTCGTCGCCGTCGCACGTCGGGCCGGCGACGACGGCGTCGTCGACGGGATCACCATCGCGGCTGGTGCGCAGCCGGTACCGGATGTATTCGTTCTCGGTTTCGGCGAGCCCGCCATAGCGCCCGATGTCCAGGTACACCCAGCGGCGGCCGTCGGTACCGGTCCGCACCGACACCACTTCGCAGTAGAGCGTGCCCGCCGACCCGACGATCGCGCGGCCCGGTTCGATGACGATATGGGGGAGCATCGGGAAGTGGCGCTGCAGCGCGTCGGCGATGGCGTCGCCCACGACCTGGACGCTGGGCACGCGCGAATCGTACGAGACCGGGATTCCGCCGCCCAGATTGAGCGTGGCCATGCCGGGTACAGCGTCGAAAACATCACGTGCGCAACGGATGCCGATCTCCCACGCTCCCGGGTCGAGCTGCTGTGAGCCGACGTGGAAGGCCAGCCCGTCCCCTCGCAGACCCAACCGGGCAGCCTGACTCAGCAGCCCCACTGCCTCGTCCGGTGCACAGCCGAACTTGTGCCCGAACGGTGTCACCGACGACGGGAACGCCGGTGCGATGCGGCATTCGACGCTCGACCCGGGCGCGTTCTCGGCGATCGCCTCTAAGCCGGCCGCGGTGTCGAAGGTGAATCGCCGCACGCCCCGCGCAAACGCGTACGCGACCTCGGCGGGCTTCTTGAGCGGGTTCCCGAACGTCATCAGGGCGCCGTCGACCCCGGCCGCCGCGCACAGGTCGATCTCGCCGACGGACGCGACGTCAAACGTGCAGTCAAGGCCGGCGAGGAGCCGGAGGACGGGTTCGGCCGGATTGGCCTTCACCGCGTACCGAATTTCGGCCGTGGGCAGCGCACCGCGCAACGCAGCAACGTTCCTGCGCACCGTCGCGAGGTCGATCCTCAGGTAGGGCCTACTGGGCACAGGCGGCAGACTACTGAACAGTTCCCGTCGGCGCGCCGTGATGACTCCGACCTGGCGATCAGCGTTGCACCGGTTGCTCGATCTGCTCCCGCAGAATGTCGCCGTGACCAGCGTGCCTGGCGAATTCTTCGATCATGGCGAGGAGCGTCCAGCGCATGCTCACGGTTCCTTCGCGAGGGATGTCCAGGGTGTCGTCCAGGGCGAAGCGTCCGGCGATCTCCCGCGATCGTCGGCTGGCGCGCTCGAACTCGGCGATCACGTCGGGCAGCGACTCGTCGTCGGAGACCGCGAACGTGCCTTCGTCTCGGTTGGAGTAGCCGTCGCAGTCGGCTTCATCGAGCCCCGCCCAGAACCGCTGAAACCAGATTCGTTCCGCGGCCGCCGCGTGCTTGATCAACGAGATCGGAGTCGTCAGCGACGCGACGCGCCGCTGACGGGCCTCGGCCTCGGGCAGACCTCGTACCGTCGCGATGAGTGCCTCGCGGTTGCGGTCCAGCATGTTCTCGAGGAGCGCCCGTTCGGCGCCATTGGTAATTCGGTTGGTATTCATGGTTGTTCGACCCGATCTGTGGTTGCGATTGAGGACATCGCCGTCGGCGGTATGTGGTGACTGCACGGACGACAACCGGATGCTGGATGCAGGACACCGGAATCGGCCGAGTCGTGAAGGCGGCCGCGCGTTGATCGGCGAGCGGAGGATTCAGCCGACGAGGTTGATCACGAGATTGATCGTGCACGCGATGATCACGGTGCCATAGATGTAGCTGAAGAGACAGTGCCGGAGGACTTCGGCCCGAATCTGCGAGCTCGTGACGTCGGTATCGGACACCTGGTAGGTCATCCCGAGGTTGAACGAGAAGTAGTAGAAGTCGCTGTACTGCGGATCGACACCGGGACTGTTGAAGTCGATTCCGCCGGGTTCGTCGTCGTAGTAGATGCGGGCGTAGCGCGCCGTGTACATGGTGTGGAGCAACGCCCACGTCGCGAGGATCGCGGCCAGCGACATGCCTGCGTACGACGCCTTGTCCGCGTCGTTGGCGGACAACAGGAGGATTCCGATGGAGGTCAGGCTGGCCGTCAGGATGAGGAACAGGACCAGATCGCCGATCTCGTCGTCGACGTCGGCTTCACCCGCGTGCTCCTTTGTCTGCTCGGGGCCCATCCGCCAGAGCGCCACGAGCGCCCATGAGACATAGCTCGCCGCGGTGACGATGACGACCGCCAGCAGGCCGACGGGCCAACGCTGCAACAGCAGCCCGGTCGCCAGGCCGACGCCGAGGCCCGCGGTCAAGCTGATCCAGAATCTGTTCGCGCCGGAGATTGAGGTCACCCACGCATTCTCCTGCGGTGGCGGTGATTTCGGCGCGCTTCTGGCGGCGTCAGCTCCCGTAGAGCCGCAGAGCCCGTGCGGCCTCTGTGGCGATGTCGCCGCTCAGCCGCGCGATGGGCGGACCGCCGCGTTGGTGGATCACGTTCGCCAGCACCACCACGTAGGTGTCGGACTCAGGGTCGATCCAGAGGGTGACGCCGGTGAAGCCGGTATGGCCGAAGCTGCCGACGGGAAACACCATGCCGCGCGGTCGCGAATGCTCGGTGTCGATGTCCCAGCCGAAGCTGCGCAGCTCCTGTCCCGGGATAGCCGGGTAGCTCGGTGCCAGCAGCGGATCCGTTGTGTTGGGGTGCTTTTCGATGGCGTACCGACTTGCGGCATTCGCTGCCTCAACTTGAGATGCCGTGTGCCCGGGCTGTTGCGGAGTCGCCATCAATGCCGCGGTCGACTGCTGGAGTGGGAACGGGCTCGGGCGGCCGGCGAGACGGTCGAGCAGAGCCTGCGCGTAGCGGCCGACGTCGGTGACCGTCGAGAACACGCCCGCGCTCCCTCCGGTGCCGCCCATGCGTCGAGCCGTCGGGTCGTGCACCGTCCCGCGGATCAGGTGATCGAAGTCGGGGTTGATGCCCGGGGTGTCGTCGTCATGCGCCGTCGGCGCGACGCGCGCCAACAGGTCGGTGCTCCACGTCCCAGCCGGGCACGGACCGGAGGGAACGCCCTCGAAAACGATTGCCGTACCGCGAACTTGGTGCGGGCCACAGGCCTTGGTGGCCGGGAGGTAGCGGGTATCGGCAAGCCCGAGCGGTGCAAAGACGTTGTCCTGCACGTAGTTGTCCAAAGATTCGCCGGTGATCTTCTCGATCAGCGCGCCGAGAATGATGAAGTTGAGGTCGGAGTAGTGGAATCCCTCGCCGGGGCCGAACTCCAAAGGCGCGGTGAGCGCACGACGAATACCCTCGGCCTTGTCGGCACTCGTCAGCCCCCACGGGCCCTGGTGACTGAGGTCGCCGCCGGTACCGGACGTGTGCGTCAACATCATCCGCACTGTCACCTGGGCACGCCGCGGGTCGTTGGTGGCGTTGAATTCCGGAAAATACGTCTGGATGGGCTCGTCGACCTGCACCAGGCCTTTCTCGTACAGCTGCAGGAAAGCCACCGTCGTCGCGATGCTCTTCGACAACGACGCGAGATCGAAAATGGTGTCGTCGGTCATCGGCTCGGCCGGGGACGCAGACCCGTCCAGTCCGGGCTCGTCGCCGAGCCGGCGCGCACCATAGGCCTGCCGGAAGACGACCTGCCCGGCGTGCCCGATCTGAATCACCGCGCCGGGCAACCGATGTGCCGCGATCGCGTCATTGACCAGGCGGGAGACCGCAGCGAATGGGCCGGCGGGGACGACGGTCGGTATCGGGACGGGACTCGGCGCCGCGGCAGCCGCGCGCGAGGCCGGCGGTGACGTGACGGATGCCGGTGGCGGCGCCGGATGCCCGCACGCCGCGAGGGCAAGCGCGACGGCGGCCAGCCGTGCGCAGCGAGACACCTTCACCGGTCCGACGCTAGCGCCTGACTCTGCTCAGCACGAACCCGACGATGAGCAGCCCGCAGAACCACAGAGGCAACGCGATCGCTCCGGAGTGCGACGACGGGTCCTGGGTCATCAGCAGGTAGATGAGCGCGAAGTACCCGAGGCACAGGTAGTTCGTGATCGGCGACCACGGTGCCTTGAAAACGCCCGCGCCCTCGCGGGCCCGGAATCGCAGGTGGCTCAGCACGATGATGCTCCAGGTGATCAGTTCGCTGCCGACCACGACGGGAATGAGGATCGCCAGGGCCTTGCCGGGGAGCACGATGTTCAGCAGCACCGCCACGGCGACGAATCCGGAGTTGAGCAGGAGCGCGCGCACCGGCACGCCCTGCTTGTTGGTGTGCGCGAGGAACCGGGGGGCCTGGCCGCTGGCGGCGAGGTCGTACAGGACCCGCGCGTTGCTGTAGGTCATGACGTTGGCGACGGACAACGCGGCGGTCAGCACGACAACGTTGAGCAGCGTTGCGGCGCCGCCGATTCCGAGGCCGACGAGCATCAGCACGAACGGGCTGCCCTCGGTGCCCACCTGGTCCCACGGCCAGATGATCAGCATGACGCCGATGGCACCGACGTAGAAGACCAGGATTCGCAGCAGAACCTGGTTGATGGCGCGGGGGATGTTGCGGGCGGGTTCTTCGACTTCGCCGGCGGCGGTGCCCAGCGACTCGATGCCGCCGAACGAGAAGGTGATCGCGACCAGCGAGATCATGAAGGCACCGAGCCCCTTCGGGGCGAAACCGCCATGCGCCCAGAGGTTTTGCAGGCCGTGCACGTTGTAGTCGCCCGCGCCGAAGATGATCGCGATGCCGAGCCCGATCATGGCGATGACGGCCGTCACCTTGATCAGCGTGAAGTAGAACTCGAACTCGCCGAATGCCTTGACGTTGATCATGTTCGCCCCCGTGATCAGCACGAGACAGACGGCAGTCGTGATCCAGCGTGGCAGACCCGGGAACCAGAAGGCCATGAACTCCGAGGCCGCCGTCAACTCCACCATGCAGACGACGACGCAGACGTACCACCAGTTCCAGCCGGCGATGAATCCCGCTGGCTTGCCGAGGTATTCGCGCGCGTAGGCCGACCATGACCCGGCCACTGGATGCGCGACGGCCATCTCGCCGAGCATCCGCATCACCCCGTAGAGCACGATGCCGGCGATGGCGTACCCGACGAGAACGATCGGCCCCGCGGTCTGCACCGACGTACCGGAGATGAGGAACAGCCCGGTCCCGATCGCCGAGCCGAGCGAGATCATCTGCAGGTGCCGGTTTTTCAGCTCGCGGTGCATCGGGGCGTCAGTCGTGGTGACGGCGACCTCCGGTCCCTCAGTGGGACGGGTGCTCGGAGCCATCGGGTTGCCTTCCATTCGCCGAATGAGTCCGTAGAGGCTATCCCGACGCGCTGGCGTACCGATCTGAATCACGGCACCGGAGTGAGTGCGACACTGGTGCCGTGACGACACCGGACCCGATCGAACCCGACAACAAGGACTGGACGTGGGTGCTGTCGCGCGCCTGCCCGGAATGCGGTTTCGATGCGTCGTCCCTGCAGTCCGCCGACGTCGCCGCCAGGATTCGCGACGATGCCGCCGACTGGGTGCACCGACTCGCGTCACCCGCTGTCCGGACCCGACCCCAGCCCGGCGTGTGGTCGACCCTGGAATACGGGTGCCACGTCCGCGACGTGCACCGAATCTTCGAGCACCGCGTCCGGTTGATGCTCACGGAAGACGATCCGCGGTTCCCCAACTGGGACCAGGACGAGACGGCGCTCGCCGATGACTACCCGTCGCAGGACCCCGCCGTCGTCGCGACGGAACTCTTCGATGCGGCGAACATCGTCGCCACCACGTATGCCAACGTGCCCGCCGACTCCCGGGGCCGCCGCGGATTACGCAGCAACGGAAGCGAATTCACCATCGCGACCATCTCGCTGTACCACCTGCACGACGTCGTCCACCATTCCTACGACGTCAGCCGCTGACTACTCGGCGGCGGCTTTGATCGCCCGCAGGGTTTGACGCATCCCTTCGCGCATGGATTCGGTGAAGGCGTCCTGCCCACCGAGGTAGGTGGCGATGACCTGGACCGTCGCATCCGGGCTGCCGTCGGGGCTCTCGCGCCGCTGCGTCAGTTTGGTCCCCTCCGGGGTGGGCTCCACGTGCAGGGACCAGATGGCCCAGTTCTCCTTGATCCGGAACGCGATCTCGCGACCACTGTCCAACCGCACCACGGTTCCGTGGGTCGTCCATTGGAAGCTGCCATTGGTGTTCAGGTTGGTGAACTCGACGCCGTCGGCGACCTGCTCGGCACCGTTGCGCAGCCGGGTTGATTCGACCTGTGGGCTCCAGTCCGCCATGCGGCGGACATCGCTGACCAACGTCCACACCGTGTCCGGATCGGCGGCAATATCGACGCTCTCCTCGAGCACCGGTTGCGGATTCGAAGTCATGTGGGCACCCCAATCGCGAAGTTAAGCGTCCGATCGGACGTATTTGGGAGCCTAGCTATCGCGGAGATTTACGTCCAGTCGAACGTATAAAATGAGGAGGTGGCAACCGACGATCAGCTCGATGGGCGACGCGCCCGCGGCGACGCGACGCGGCGGAAGGTCGCTCGTGAGGCGGCCATGATCGCGACGACGCACGGGCTCGACTCGATCACGGTGGGCGCGTTGGCCACTGCCACTGGGGTCAGCAAGAGCGGCATCCTCACGGTGTTCGGAAATCGTGAGGCCGTCCAGATCGCCGCGGTGGCCGAGGCACGGCACATCTACCGCGAAACCGTGCTCGCCAAGGTGTATGAGGCCGCCCCCGGGGCGCCGCGACTGCGCGCATTCATCGATATCTGGACCGACTACCTGCTCGCCGGGGTGTTCCGGGGCGGATGCTTCATCGCCGCGACCACGGCCGAATACGGCCGCCGCGACGGCCCGGTAGCGGACGAGGTCAGGAAGCTCAAGCGTGGCTGGCTGACGTTCTTGGAAACCGAGCTGACGGCCGCGGGCTCGACGAACCCAGCTGTCGACGCGTTCAAGATCGACGCGTTTCTCAACGCCGGTAATGCCCGACGGGAACT
The DNA here is from genome assembly GCF_056555145.1 of Mycolicibacterium sp. P4_G11. Lineage (NCBI taxonomy): Bacteria > Bacillati > Actinomycetota > Actinomycetes > Mycobacteriales > Mycobacteriaceae > Mycobacterium > Mycolicibacterium sp. P4_G11. Next base: position 70,714 of record NZ_JBFUJW010000008.1, on the reverse strand, counting down.
GTTTGCCGACGATACCGAGTTGGTGAGCGCCAAGGACCTCGCGATGGGCGTCGTCGACGCACTGGGCGATTAGTTCCTGCATTCCTGCTACTCGTGCGCTTTGCCGGCGTAGCTTCAGGTGCATCTGACGATGGGACCTGGGGGTTGCTATGGCGTCGAGAATGAGTGGCCTGTTGGCCGCGGGCGCGGGTCTGACGGCCGTTGCGCTATTCGGCGCGAACCCGCCGGCGCACACGTCGCTGGCGATCCAGCCCGCACCCGCCTGCTGGCCGTGGGAACCGAACTGCAGTGCCGGGGATTGGAACACGCCGGCCGACGACGGCATTCCGGGAGACAACGCGGCAGAAGGCGGCATCCCGGCCCCGGCCATGGTGCCCAACGTCGACGGCTCGATGAGTCCGCCTGGCATGCCGGGCGACGTGTAGCCCCAACGCGGGTTGGCGGTGCCGTCAATTAATTCGCCAATTCCGATTTCGTGCGGGTTGTCCGGCGTACCTTGAGCTACGCCGAACGTCCGAACGAAGGGACGACCCTCATGGCGGCCGATGTCGACTTTTGTGTCGTGGGTGCGGGCTTCGCCGGGTTGACGGCGGCGCTGCGCTTGAAGCAGGCGGGTCATTCGGTGGCCCTGCTGGAGGCCCGGGACCGGGTCGGGGGCCGCACTTTCACCGAGATGCTCCCGGACGGGACGTGGATCGACCGCGGTGGTGCGTGGGTCGGACCGGGACAGGACCGCATCAAAGCGCTGATGGCCGAATACGGGGTCGGCGAATACAAGGAGTATGTCGACGGCGACGCAATGATGATCGTCGACGGCAAGAAGCACCGGTACTCCGGGACGATCCCATGGGCGATGAGCCCATGGGCCATCGCGAACCTCGGCGCCGGCCTGCTCGAGATCAGCCAGATGTGCAAGGCGATTCCGTTCGATGCCCCGTGGGAGGCCAAGAAGGCCGCCGAATGGGACCGAATCACCTTGGGGGAGTGGCTTCATCGGAACATCCGCTCGCACCAGGCGCGCGAGATGCTCGACATGGCCATGGCCGGCATCTACACCTCGGCGGCTTCGGAGACGTCATTGCTGTGGGCTCTGCACCAGATGGGCTCGGGTGGCGGACCGACGTTCGTCATCTCCAACTCCGGCGGCGCCCAGGATGCCCGGGTGCGCGGTGGCATGGGAGCCATCTCCGGGCCCATGGCCGCCGAACTCGGTGACGCGCTGCATCTTTCGCGGCCGGTGGACCTCATCGCGCAGGACGACGACGGTGTCACGGTGCACTCGGAGCGGCTGACGATCCGTGCGCGGCACGCGATAGTCGCCGTCCCGCTGGCCGTCGCCACCCAGATCGATTATGAGCCAATGCTTCCCGTCGACCGGACCTTCCTGCATCGGCGGATGCCCGGGGGTGCCGTGTACAAGATCTCGATCGTCTATGAGACGGCGTTCTGGCGTACGGACGGTCTGTGCGGGCAGTCGGCCGCACCGGGCAGTCCGGCCACCCTGACCATCGACGCCTGCACGGACACCGGTACCCCGGGCATCATGTGCGTCATCACCGAAGGCCCCGCCGCGCGCAAGCTCGGGCTGCTCGACCCGGCGGAACGCAAGGCTGTCGTCATCAACGAGCTGGTCGACCGGTTCGGGCCGAAGGCCTCGTCTCCGGTCAGCTACCACGAGCAGAACTGGACTGTCGAGCGCTACTCCGGCGGCGGCATGATCAGTCACGCGCCGCCCGGCGTGCTCACCGAGTTCGGCCACGCCCTGCGCACCCCGTGCGGACGGATCCACTGGGCCGGGAGCGAGAGTTCGGCCATCATGTGCGGCTGGATCGACGGCGCGGTGCGGTCGGGCGAACGCGCCGCGGCCGAGGTGATGGCCGCCGAAAGCGTTGTGGCCCAGTAAGTCAGCGGCTCGCGCGCCAGCGGGCGATCTCGCGGCCGATCTCGGTCTCCGGTGGGCCGTCGAGGAACCACTCCTGGCCGATCCGGTACCAGTTGTTGGTGCTCTGCAGATGTCCGAGGGTGCCGAACGTGAGGAAATCGGCGCGCCGGGAAAAGACGTGCTCGGGCGGCAGCATCTGCTGCTTCATTCCGGCGAATTCGGTCTGGCGCGGGTCGATGGCTGACATGACGGCACCGGTGGCCAATTCGGGGGTGATGGTGAGGTCCTCGTCGACCATGTGCCATTCGCTCGCAGCCCAGATGTAGTCCAGGCAATCCTGCGCTGTCACACCGGATTCCGCGTCGACGATGCCGCGGTCGAGCATCAGGCGGTACAGGTCGTCGGCGCGGCCTTCGATGGCGGTGTGGAAGCAGTCCAGCTCGAATGCGACGTTGGCCGGATCCATGCGGTTGTACAGCCCGAAGTCGACGAAGCCGACCCGGCCGTCGGCGGCCAGCATGATGTTGCCGGGGTGCGGGTCGCCGCAGAACTCGTGGTTGGTGAACAGTGACCCGATGTAGAAGCGGTAGATCAGTTCGCCGATGTGGTTGCGGTCCGCGGCCGGCAGCGTCCGCATGTGATCGAAGCCCGCGGCGTCGAGGTATTCGGTGACCAGCACCCGCCGCGTACAGAACTGCGGCACGCTGTCGGGGACGACGATGAACGGGTGCCCGCGGTATTGCTCGGCCACCAGGTGCTGGGTGTCGGCCTCGCGTAGGTAGTCGAGTTCGCTTTCGAAGTTTCGGGTTATCTCGTCGAGCATCGCGGTGTTCGCCGACGGCCACAGCCGCCAGAGCTTCATCAGCAGCGCGAGGTTGCGCATGTCGGCCTGGATCGCCCGGTCCACACCCGGGTACTGGACCTTGACGGCGACCTCGCGGCCGTCGTGCAAGCGGGCTCGATACACCTGGCCGATTGACGCTGCGGCCGTGGGGTTTTCGTCGAAATCGGCGAACGCGGCCGACATCGAACCCAGGTCGGCTTCCATCACCGCACGCATGGCGCTGAACGGCGCTTGCGGTGCCTGATCACGCAGTGCGGCAAGCTTTTGCCGGAACTGCTCCCGATGCGATTCGGGCACCAGGTCCAGTTCGATCACCGACAGCATCTGGCCGAGCTTCATCGCGGCGCCCTTCATGGACCCCAGCACCGTCACGAGGTTCTCGGCCATCTCGATGGTGGCGCGCTCGGACAGCAGCTCCTTGGCGCGTTCCGACCGGCCGACCATGGACAGTCGGGTTCGGCCACCGCGCACCGCTTGCTTGGCGGCCAGGGCGCCCAACTTCCCGCCCCGCGCAATACGACCCTCAGGTAGTCGGCGTGCCACGCTGCCTCCCACGGAATCGGTGCGACGATCCCCTCAACGTACCGGCCCGATCAGGCGGGAGTCTCGTGCGCCCAGGACTCGGCTTCGCGGGCGATGCGTTGCCAGGCTTCCAGGCCCGCGAGCCGGGCCCGGGTTTCACCGTCCAGCACGGCGGAAAGCTCGAGCGCCTCCACAACAACGCCTTCGGCCATGGCCACCTCGAGTACGTGCACCACGACATCGACGTCGGAGTGCCCGAGCAGTTCGGTGACCGCGGGCCTCGCGAGCGCGGGGTCGATCCGGTTCAGCAGCGACAGCAGCGCGGCCAGCACTTCTGGTTTGCCCGCCGTTGCCGTCCGGGCCATCCGCAGCGACCGGTCCGGTCCGGCCGCACGCATGATGTCGTTCATGACCTTCGTGTCCGACACCAGGACGCCGGTCAGGATGATGCCTTCGTCATCGTCGATGGCCTGCTCGAACGCCACGATGTGGTCGTCGGTGGCGAATTCGACGAACCGCGACGCCGTCAGGTAGTCGCGCCGACGCAGCAGCTCCTTCGCTGCCGGGATCAGCAGTGTGGCGGGCAGCCGCGGAGCGAAGTGCGGGATGACGCGAGGATCGACGTACGGCGCCGCGTCGGCGAGGTAGGCCGGCTTCATGCCGGACAGGACACCGATGGCGCGGTCTCCATGCGCCAGGCCCACTGCACCGCCGACGCGCCCCGCGACTTCCGGCGGCACCGCACGATGAGCGACGGTGACCACCAAGGCATTTGGCACCAGGGGCGCCAGCTTGCCCACCCGGGCGAAGGCCTCGGCCTGTTCGTCGAACAGGGCGTCGGAGAGGGCGCCACGTAGGGCTTTGAGGTCGTCGGCGCCGAGCCGTTCGAGGCTGGACAGGTTTGCGGCATCGGTCTGTAGCAGCGCGGCGAGCAGTGACAGCTGTGCTCGGGTCAGGATGTCGGCCATCAGTGGGTCACCTTCCGAACAGGATCTTGCGGGCGGCGGGCCGAATCAGCCGGGGCAGGATCTTGAGCCCGTCGTCGAGTGAGTCGTTCAGGCTGCGCTGGTGGGCGACCTTCGCCTTCCTGAGCAGGCCGAGCAGCTGCGCTGATTCCTCGGGGGTGAGCTTCTCCAGCACCGCCCGTGGTTGTCCGAGCTCGTCGAGCAGGGGGTTGTCGGCAGCTGCAGTGGCCATGTCCATCCTAAATAACTAACACATTGGGATTGTAATGCTATCCGAAGGCGCGCAGTCGGACCAAAAAGTACCCTTAAGCTGGCTCGTTATCTGGATAGCGATAGTATCGAGGCTCGTTGCACGGAGGAATCGGAGGATGTGGTGGCTGCTCGGAAGGTGCTGACTCGGGCGGAGAGCCAGGCGCAGACGCGGCAGGAATTGCTGGACGCCGCGGAGCAACTGTTCTACGCAAACGGGTACCACGCCACGTCCCTGGCCGCGATCGCGGCGGAAGCCGGACGCACCATCGGCGCGGTGTACAGCAACTTCGAGGGCAAAGAAGCGCTGTGCCTCGAGGTAATCCGTAATCGCTCCATGGCCGAGCTGAATCAACTCCTGGGGCCGCTGGTGGCTGCCGGTGTCTCGACTGACGAGCGGCTCGCGGCCCTCGCGAGTTGGTGGGCACGCATCGGCGCGGAACCCAACCTCGTCGTGCTGACGGCTGAATACGTGACCAGTACCTTCCACAATCCAGAGCAACTCGCCAAGGCCCGTGAGGCGCTCGAACGGTTCAAGGAATCGACCCGGGTCCTGCTCGAAGACGCGGTGCCAGAAGGGGTTCCGGCGGATCACCCGCTGATGGACGACGCCATCGAGGTGGCCGTGGCCACCGGTGCCGGCATAGCCATGGCCCAGGCGCTGGGGACGATCGACGCCGAGCGGGGCGCCTCGCTGATGGTGGCCAGCATGCGGTTATGGTTCGACGCGCTGGCCAACGGCACGTCTGACTAGGCCGTCACCCTCGGCCGGGCGGCGGCGCGAAGTGCGCCGACCACGTCGGCCCCTGCGGCCAGGTCGGCGGCGTACCGTGCCCGGTGTTCCCACGTGACCCGTCGGCCACCTTGTTCGACGACGAACACTCCACCCAGCCGGTTCGGATCGCCGGTGCGTTGATACGGGTACATTCCGGCCCGGACGAAGTTGATGAACGCAGTCGCGTTCCGGATCGGGTTCAACAGTCGCCGTCGAGAGGCCAATCCCATTGTGCGATAAAGCGTGTGGTCCTGGGTGACCATCACCGGAAAACGGGAGCCGGCACGTTTGCGGAAGGTGAAGCCCTGGATCGACGTGCCGATTCCGATCAGGATCACCTGCGCGCCAAGCGCTTCCACTTCGTCGAAGCGTGCGGTCAACGCTCTGGCCTGCGCCAGGCCGAAGGTGCTGCCGAACTGCGGCAAGAACACCAGCGCCACCGGCCCGTCACGCCAGAAGTCCCGGAACTCGTGCAGGTGGTGACGGTCATCGAAAACGCGCTCGTTGCTGATGACGTCGACTCGGCTCATATCCCCACTCCCGCAACGGTGTTCGTCTCGTTCGCCGAGTCGGGGGTCGCGGGCGCAAAGGGGCACATCGTGCCGTGTTTGCCCTGCTGCAACTTCAGGCCCGGATCGTGCGTCATCTCCACGAAGCCGGTGCTGTCGGCGTGCCGGATGACGTTGTGCAGGTAGCCCCACATTTCGGGGCCGAAGTAGGGGATGAAGAGCCGGTCGAAAATCGGATTCTCCAGGGCCTTGACGGTCGCCCGCACCAGGACCGAGCCAAGTCGTGGGCGCAACCGGTAGTCCTCGAGGCCGCAGATCTGTCGCACGTACGGCGTCAGTAGCGGGATGGCCGCCCAGATCGCCACCCGCATGAGTATCCCGATGACCAGATTCGGGTACAACGGCGTCACCGGGGGGTGGGTCATGAAATCGGTGAGTTCCTGCGCCGGCCGGGTGAAGGCCATGAGCTCCTGCTCGGCGCGCTGCACCCAGGCTTCGACGTCCTCTGGGGTGTCGGGCAATTCGTCGGCCGGCATCCCCATCAGCTGGCAGACCTTGACCTGCTCCCGGTAGAACTGCCGCTCGTCTGCGTCCGTCGCGTTCGGGTCGCCGAAGGTCTTGTACGCCCGCCACAGGTGCGGCCAGCCGACCACGTAGGTGAACTTGAGCGTCTCGACGTGGTTGGCTTGAAACAGCTCACCGGTCGCGGGAATCTCGCCGTTGATGTGAGAGTGCTTGCGGAACAGGTCAACTCCCACTTTCTCGGCGTTGACGGTATCGCCGGCGACGGCGCCGGCGAAGAAGTGCAGGCTACGCCGGATTCGGCCGATGGTGTCGTAGTAGTAGGTCGTGTGGTGGCCGACGCCGTACGCACCGTCAGGATCCAGGACCGAGATGAAAAGCCCTGAGAGGGCGCCCATTCCGGCGACCATGACGTTCTCGTAGACCTTCCAGCTGATCGACTCTGGTCCGAAGTAGCCGTTGTCGATCCGCGGGGCCTCCGCGATCGCCAGCGCTTTCTTCCCGTTCTTGCCGTGCAGCTTCAACAAGAAGTCGTACCGTCGGTCGATTCTCTGCCGCTCCGCTTTGGGCATCGCAACGTCCTGCAAGCGAACTGCCTTCATGGTTCCTCCTGCTTTGAGATAGCCACGCTATTCGAATGGCGACGCTACCCCAAAATCAAGGGGCGAGGCAAGGGTCTTCTGCCGATGTTCCGCCTCGCGGTACGAAAGCAGGAGTCGGCATTCGCCCGCCCATAAGATGCCGGGGACCAACGCGAGGAGGGTCAGGTGTCAGGAGACGTACTGCCGGTTGCCGTACAACGGCTGGTGGACACGTTCCGCCGGTACCTCGAAAACTGCGGTGGTACACAGCATCTCATCGGGTCTATCCAGATCGAGGTGCGCGACGACGACACGGCCGTGACCCGGGCGTATGTGCAGGCGCGCCATCAGGGCCTCGGGCCGCTCGCGGGCGATACCTTCGACACCAACGGCGAATACACCGATACCTGGGCCCGCCGGCCCGCAGGCTGGCGCATCGTCAACCGGATCAGCCGGTGGTCGGCGATGTCGGGCAATCCGGCGGTGCTGTTCGCGCAGTAGTGCGCTCGCCCGAGATCAGCGGAAGCGGACGTCCATGGTGGCGAGTCCGAAGATCTTCTTGCCGCCAGACTTCGCGCCGACGATGACCACACCGGTGCGGGTCGCCGGGTCCAGCGACTTGATCTTGCCGGTGAACTCGATATCGCAGCCTTCGGTGGCGGGCACGACCGCGGGCGCGGACAGCCGCACCGTGTAGCGGGTGACGGCGCCGGGGTCGCCGGACCACGCCGACGCGTATCCGCCACCCAGGCCCATGGTGAGCATGCCGTGGGCGATCACGTCGGGCAGGCCGGCCAGCTGGGCCAGCTCCTTGTCCCAGTGAATCGGGTTGGCGTCGCCGGCCACGCCGGCGTAGTTGACGAGGTCGCCGATGGACAATCGCAAGTGGCTGCTGGGCAGCTCATCGCCGACGGCCACGTCATCGAACGACAGAGTGCCCGGCGTGCGCGCCGAGTCCTCGGCGATCCGGACCTCGCCCTCGGGGCGCACCGTCTTGTGGTACGCCTCGCTGCCGATGTCGAGGATGTTCATGTCGTGCATCATGGCCTTCTGCGCGGCTGCCTTGATGTCGGCGTCGACATCTTCGGCCGTCACGCCGACGACGGTGGTGTGCAGGGTGTGGACCCGCTCGCCCTTGGTGTCGGTGAAGGTGTTGGTCACGGTGATGAAGTCGCGGCCCGCGGTCCGGCGCACCGCTGTCAGTTCGACATCGATGACCAGTTCATCGCCCGCCACGATCGGGCGGTGCTGCTCGAAGACCTCTTCGGTCTGTAGGTAGGTGTCGTAGCCGACGACGATCGTCTCGAACATCCGCCGGTTGCACTTCATGCCGGGGGTCGAGGTGAACGTGATGGGCGCGATGACATCCGCGTAGCCGAGCTCATTGGCAGCAGCGACGTCCCAGTGCGCGGGGTGGTAGTCCTGCACCGCGCGCGCGTACTCCCGGAGCTTCTCGCGGCCGACCAGATAGGTGCCATCCATCTGGTAGTGGTGGCCGATCCGCGCTTCGAGCGGCGACGCGTCTGCTGCTGTCGTCATAACTGTGCCCAACTTTTCTATCGGCATGTTCGCTGAGGCCGACCAAAGCACACTACGTGGCGAGGTGCCGACAACACACGTCGATCCGTCGTCTACCTGCGCCGAACAGGCACAATTGTGCGGAAAACCATGCGATTCAGGCGACATCCGTGGCTCTTCGCGGGTGTTGGTGGGTCCGTGCTTGACTGGCAGCATGGCCCGCACACCCACTTTGGCCCGTCGGTTGTTCGAGCGATTCGAACCCGTGCACGCGATCACCTACTTCGCGCCCGAGTCGCGGGCCGCTGCCGTCGACCTCGGCTATCGCAGTTTCTGGAGCGGATACTTCGTCACCCGATCAGCGCCGCTGGGGCCGGTGCCTCCGCAGGTCGTTACGGCGATCTTCTACAACTTCGCCTCCCACCGCGTCGCGAAGTCGCTGGCCGGCGCGTGGGACATCGCCACGCCGCAGCAGGCACTCGCAGCCAGGGAAACGGGAGCGGTCGCCGCATTGAGCCGGTACGGCCTCACCGCTGACGACAACCTGCGCACCGCCGTCGACTTGCTCGGCCGCGTTGCCCGCGACGCCGCGGTCGACGGCAGGCCGCTGTTCGCCGCACTGTCGGCGGTGCCGTGGCCCGATGAGCCGGTCGCCGCGCTGTGGCATGCGGCGACCCTGCTGCGTGAACAACGGGGTGACGCCCATGTGGCAGCCCTGGTGGCTAGCGGCATCACGGGCCGCCAATCCAACGTGCTGCACGTCGCCGCGGGGCGGACCACCAAGGAGAAGGTCATCACCACTCGCGATTACGACGAGGCCGAGTGGGCGGCGGTGACCGCGCAGCTCGTCGAGTGCGGTCTGTTGACGTCCGACGGTGCGCTCACCGACGACGGACGTGCCCTCAAACGCGACATCGAGTACCGCACCGACGCTGCCGCATTGCCCACGCTCGACGTGCTGAGCGACGACGAGGTCGAGACCCTGTTCCAGGTGCTCACCCCGATCGCCCGACAGGTGGTCGCCGGCGGGGACTTACCGGTGATCACCCCGATGGCGCTGCAGCACAGCGATCTCGAGGATCCCAGCGCGCGCCTCGGCTAGGCAGCCAGGGCGCCGCGCTTGCGCAGCAGCGGCAGTACACCTTCGGCGAACCAGTAGGCCTCTTCGAGGTGCGGGTAGCCGGAGAGGATGAACTCGTCGAATCCGAGGTCGTGGTACTCGGAGATCAGCGAGGCCACCTCCTCGTGGCTGCCGACGAGTGCGGTGCCGGCGCCGCCGCGCACCAAGCCGACGCCCGCCCAGAGGTTCGGATAGACCTCGAGGTGGTCGAGCCGTCCACCGTGCAGCGCCGTCATTCGTCGCTGTCCTTCTGATTCGGAATTGGCATGCAGGGCAGTGGCTTTGGCGATCTGTTCGGGCGTCAACTCCGCGAGTAGGGAATTGGCCACGGCCCAGGCGGCCTCGGAGGTGTCGCGGGTGATGGTGTGCAGCCGGATCCCGAACCGCAGATTGCGTCCGCGGGCCTTGGCCAGTTCGCGTACCTGCGCGATCTTGGCGGCCGCCGCGGCCGGCGGTTCGCCCCAGGTCAGGTAGACGTCGACGTGCTCGGCGGCGATCGGCAGCGCCGCCGGCGACGAGCCACCGAAGTAGAGCTGCGGCAACGGGTTCGGTGGTTCGGAGACCCGGGCGTCGGTGACGGAGTAGTGCCGGCCGCGGTAGTCGACGGGCTGGCCGCGCCAGACGTCGCGCACGATCTCGAGGAACTCGCCGGTGCGCTCGTAGCGCTGGTCGTGGCTGAGCCAGTCGCCGAATCGGCGCTGCTCGACGTCGTCGCCGCCGCTGACGATGTTGAGCAGCAGCCGGCCTTCCGAGAATCGCTGGAAGGTCGCCGCCTGCTGGGCGGCCAGGGTGGGTGGCACCAGGCCGGGCCGGAAGGCGACCAGGAACTTGAGTCGGTCGGTCTGTTCGAGCAGTGCAGCGGACGTCAACCAGGCGTCCTCACACCAGGTTCCGGTGGGGGTCAGCACCCCTTCGAAGCCGAGTCGGTCGGCGGCCCGGGCCACTTCACCCAGATAGCGCAGGCTGGGCTTTCGGTATCCGGCAGGGACGGTGTGGTGCGAGGACGCGTGCGACGCGCCGACAATCGAGCGGCTGTCACCGTTGGTGGGCAGGAACCAGAAGAACTTGGCAGACAAGGTGACTCTCCTATTTCTCGGTGTTCCAGAACTGCGACAACTGGTCGCCGAAACGGTTGTCGACGAAGTGCGAAAAGGTGGGCTTGTGCTCGATCTGTCCGGACTGTTCGAACACGTCGGCCAGCTGCTGCTCGGACGCGATCACCGCGTCGTTGATGGGGATGGCCAGGCGCAGACTGCGTGACTGTGCGACGCGGGCGACCTGCGGATCGATTCCGATTGCGGCAGCGTACTTTTGGTACCACTGGTCAGGGTGGTCCTTGGCCCAGCGCGAAGCCCGGGCCACTCGCTGGACAAGATCGGCCAGCGCGCTGTTGCGCTTGGCGTCCTGCAGGGCGGCCACCGAAGCGATCCCGAATCCGTACCCATTGGTGACGCCTTGGGCGGTGACCAGGGTGCGCACCTTGAGCTGGTTCTGGGCCAGCGCCGTGTACGGATCCCAGATGGCCCACGCATCGGCCTGCCCCTGGCTCAGTGCGGTGAAGGCGTCGGCCGGCTGCAGGAACACCAGCTGAATGTCCTTGACCGTCAGGCCGGCCTTCTGCAGTTGGAGCAGCAGATGGCCGTGCGCCGAACTGCCCTTACCGACAACGACCTTCTTTCCGCGGAGTTCGGCCACCGAGTGGACGGGCGAGTCGGCGGGGATGAGGATCTGGTCGCCGCCCGCATCGTTCGAATATGCGGCTATGACACGAATCTTCGCGCCGGCCGCGGCTCCGAAGACCGGTGGCGTGTTCCCGGTGACGGCGAAGTCGATCTTGCCCGCGGTGGCTGCCTCAACCTGCGGCGGCCCGGAGGTGAACGTCGAGAACTGGACCTTGTAGGGCACATTGTCGAGCTCTCCGGCGGCACGCAGCAGCGCTTCGGTGCCGCCCTTCTGATCGCCCACCTGGAGCGTCAGTCCGGACAGGTCCGATACCGGAACCGTTTGGGGCACCGCCAGTTCGTCTTTGGCGTCGCGACTGGAAACGCAGGCGGTGAGCAGTGCGCCGGCGGCCAGAACTGATAGCAGCCGCGATATTCGTGAATGCGTCACAGTCGTCTCCTGTCAGACACCGAGTTGCGTCAGCAGCTCGGCGCGGTGTTCGTCGGTGCGTTGGTCCCGTACGCCAGGGGGCTGGCGGGGGTTGTCGATGTGCAGGGTGTGGGCCACTCGCCCGTGCTCGAGCACGACGATGGTGTCGGCCAGCGCGATCGCCTCGTCCACGTCGTGCGTGACCAGCAGTACCCCGAAGTTGTGCTGGCGCCATAGGTTCAGCAGGAGGCGGTGCATGGAGAGCCGGGTCAGCGCGTCGAGTGCGCCGAACGGCTCGTCGAGCAGCAGCAGTTGTGGCTCCGCCACCAGCGCGCGGGCCAGTGACACCCGTTGCGCCTGCCCACCCGACAGGGTCAGCGGCCACGACTCCGCCTTGTCGGCCAGGCCCACCTCGGTCAGGGCCTGGTCGGCTCGTGAAAGCGATTCGCCGCGAGACAATTTGGCCCGTGTCAGGCCGTAGCGCACGTTGTCGCGAACGGACCGCCAAGGGAACAGCCGCGGCTCCTGGAAGGCGACGGCCGGCGCGCCCTGCACTTCGCGCTCGCCCTGAAAATCACCGGCCAGGCCGGAAAGGACGCGCAGTATCGTCGATTTGCCCGAACCGCTGCGCCCGACCAGCGCGACGATCTCACCGCGTTTCACCTGGAGATTGACGTCATCGAGCACCCGATTGCCGCCGTACCACTTGGATACCGAGCGCAATACCGCCGCGGGCGGCTCGGACACGGCGGGCGTCTCCACGGGTACTTCGTAAAGTGCTGTCATGGCGTGCCTTTCAGACTCGATAGCGCAAGGCGCGGCGCTCCAGGATTCGCACCAGTGCGTCGGTGATGATGCCGAGCAGCGCGTATACGACGAGCCCGAAGATGATCACGTCGATGCGCAGGAAGTCGCGCGCGTTGTTGATGAGGTAGCCGACACCGGAGTCGGCGTTGATCTGTTCGGCAACGATGAGCGTGAGCCACGCGATGGCCAATGACTGCCGCAATCCGACCAGGATCTGGGGAGCGGCGCTCGGGATGACGACGGTCCGTAGCCGCTGTAGCGGTGAAAAGCCGAGTACTGCAGCGGTTTCGAACAGCTTCGGGTCGACCTGGCGAATCGCCGAGGAGGTATTGAGATAGAGCGGGAATGCCGCACCCAACGCGACCATGAGCACCTTCGGCAGTTCGCCGATGCCGAACCAGAGGATGAACAGCGGGATCAAGCCGAGGTGGGGCAGCGCGCGGATCATCTGCATCGTCGGATCGACAGTGGCATCGGCCCACTTCGAGAAGCCCACGAGGGCACCGAGGGCGGCGCCGATGACTCCGCCGAGGAACAGGCCTTCGGCTGCGCGGATGCCGGAAATGCGCAGTGCTTCGGCGAGCTGGCCGTTTCCGATCAGTTCGATGCCGGCCTCCGCGATGGTCTGAGGCGCCGGCAGGATCGCGGGATCGATGAGGCCCCAGGCGCTGCCGGCCTGCCACAGGATGAGGATCGCCAGCGGCGACAGCCAGCGGAGGATTTCCCAGCGCCGTGCATGGACGCGGCCCCGCCAGGAAATTGCCTGCACCGCAGCAGGTTCGGTACCGGGGGCCGCGGCGGCCACCGGGGCCTCGCGGGTGGTCATCACGCTCCTTACGTCGACGGCAGTTGGTCAGGCGGGTACGCCGTAACACCGAACGTAGGAGGCCGGCCGCGGGACGTGAAGATTTTGGGTCGCCCTGATTCCACGGGAACGTCGCGGAGGAGATTGTCGCGGTGTTGGCGTGAGTGATGCGATGGGTTGGTGTGCCTGCCAGCCGATGCTCTGCCGAATGTGTAGGTATCGGTCGATGTTTCACGAATCCACGTCCAAAAGCTGCACATTCGGCGTAGTGCCCGGAAGCGAAGGTCTAGACCTGACGCCTTACGGTCACTGCGTGTCGAGGTCCTTCACCTCTGGTCAGTTGACCAGGCCGGCCGGATCGACAGCCAAGACGATCACGCATGAATCTCAGACGAAAGCGCATTGATCGTCGCGTTCAGCGCGCCTAAGTTCTGACCTATGAAGACAGTTTTGATCACGGGTTGTTCGTCGGGCTACGGGCTGGAGATCGCGCGCCACTTCCACGCGCAGGGCTGGAACGTCGTCGCGACGATGAGAACCCCACGGCCCGAACTGCTGCCGGACTCGGACCGTATCCGGGTGCTGGCCCTCGACGTGACGGACTCGCAGAGCATCGCCGATGCCATCGCGGCGGCCGGCCCGATCGATGTGCTGGTGAACAACGCCGGCGTCGGGGTGGTGGGTGCGTTCGAGGCCACGCCGATGGCGACGACTCGGGAGGTGTTCGAAACCAACACCTTTGGTGTCATTGCGATGACGCAGGCGGTTGTTCCGCAGTTCCGCGAGCGGCGGTCTGGTGTCATCGTGAATGTGACCTCCAGTACGACGTTGGCGCCGATGCCGCTCGCCGCGGTGTACACAGCGAGCAAGGCGGCCATCGAGGGGTTCACCGGATCGTTGGCACTGGAGCTCGAATTCTTCGGTGTGGCAGCCAAACTCGTCGAACCGGGCTACGGCCCGGGCACCAATTTCACGGTCAACGGCGCTTCCCGGATGGACGGCTTGCTGCCACCGGAGTACCAGGATTTCGCGGCACCGGTCATGGCCGCTTTCGGGGATGTCGACGTGTTCACGACGGCGGCCGACGTCGCCGAGGTCGTCTACGCGGCCGCGACCGATACGTCGGGCCAACTCCGGTTCGCGGCGGGCCCGGATGCGCTGGCCCTGGTCGCTGCGCAGGCCCATTGAGTGTCGCGGGTACCGTGTCGAAATGGCAACGGACCCGCTTGATTTCACCATCGCAGTGTTGCAGCCTCGCGCGGTGCGATCGAAGATCGTGGCGGGTGGCGGGCGATGGAGCATCCGCAAGCGGCGGTACGCCGATCCGTCCTTCTCTCTGATCCTCGACGGGACGTGTTGGTTCATCCCGGAGGACGGCGACGCCGTCGAGCTGCGTGCGGGTGATTTTCTGCTCCTGCCGGAGACACCGAGTTTTGTGTTGGCCAGCGACCCGGACCTGGCGCCGACGGACACGCCACTCGGCGTCGACGCTGATGCCGTCTACGGCGACAGCGCGGCGACGATGCGGATGCTGGGCGGATACTTCCAATTCGATCGGGCGAACGCCGCACTGATCGTGCAGCTGTTGCCGGCCGCGATCCTGATTCGCCGGGACGATCCAGGCGCCGCCCGGCTCGGTCGCATGGTGGAACTGATCGCCGAAGAGGCCGGCGAGCGAAACCGGTGCCGGGACCTCATCCTGGAGCGCCTGGTGGAGGTGCTGCTCATCGAGGCATGGCGATTCGAGACCGAACACGGTGCCGTGGAGCGGGGATTGCTTGGGGGACTGGCAGATCCAGCACTGGCCCGCGTCCTGCGGGCGATACACGCTGACCTGGCCGAGCAATGGACGGTCGAGAAGCTCGCGCGCACCGCGGGGATGTCCCGGGCCGTCTTCGCGGAGCGATTCTCCCGCACGGTCGGGATGCCGCCCATGCAGTACCTCACGGAATGGCGGGTCGTGCGGGCCAAAGAACTGATGTTGGGTGGGAAGCCATCGCTGTCTGCCGTGGCAGGACAGGTCGGTTACGGCTCGGCGAGCGCCTTCAGTGCGGCTTTCGCGCGGGTGGCGGGGTGTTCACCGGCCGAGTTCGCTCGGCGGGCAAACCGTGATGGCGGGTAGCGCCGAACTTCATCGAAAAAGCTTCAGAGCCGGTACATTTCGCGCTCCATCGCGGCGTCACCGAGCAACCCGACCAGTGAGGGCGGGTAGTACTCATGTTGTCGTGGTCTTCGTGGGGCCCGGGTCCGGGACCACGAGGCTTCAGCAATGATTCGTGCGATCCAGCCCCGCAGCTGATGTCCGAGAGCTGGGACGTGTGCCTGTGTCATGTCATCGACGCTACGAATACACGCGGCTGCAGGCATCGCGCCGCGGACTGATCTTTGTCTCCGCCTACGGTATGGCTCGGTATTCGATCAGGGACGGATGCCGCCGCCCGCGACTGGCCAGATGTCACACGCATCTGCTGAAAAAGCGTGCGCCAATTGGCCGCTCGGCGTTCGGTGCCTAACGCGTGGGACCGACGAAATCGTCGAGCGCCGACTCGATTTCGTGTGCGAGTCGCTGCGGGGCGTCAGTGTCTCCGGTGATCAGGTCGCGCAGTGCGCGGTGGAAGAGGCCGTCGGCCGTCGCATAGACGATCGCAGGCGTCACGATGACAGAACTACCGGTCAGCCGCGCGTAGGCGGTGACTGCCTTCCAGGTGAGCGCGGCGAGGCTGTCGTCGATCTCGTTGATGCTCAAGGCGAAGCGATCGTCGAAGAGCGCTTGGGTGCGCAGGTCGTACCAGAGTCGGTGCATCACTGCCGACTCGCGCAGTGAGTTGCTCAGCGCGGTACTGATCCGGGTCTTGAGCTCCGGGCCGGAACCGCCGTCGATGACGATGGAGCTGTACCGGTCGATGAAGTGGTCCTTGTATTGCCGCACGCAGCACATGACGAGGTCGTCTTTGTCGTCGAAGTAGTAGTGCAGAACGCCGAGCGATATCGAGCAATGCTGGGCGAGCTCGCGCATGCTGGCCCGCGAGAAACCCAGTTCAGCAAGCCCACTGGTGGCCTGGGTGGCCAGCGCCTGACGGCGCGCAGCGAACTTTTGCCCGCGCGGACCCGTCAGTCGCCCAGCGACGCGGCTCGAAGGGGTATCCACAGGGCTCCAGTGGCAGATGAGGTGTCAGTGAACTGGCGGGAAACTCTAAGTCTATTCCTCTGAGCAGGCACTTCTGCACTCGGCGGCAAAGTTTGGACGATCGTCTTGAAATGCCCCCGAAGAGTGGCGCAGATCACTATCATGCTCCGCGGGTGCTCGAAATTCAACGGAAATGGTGCCGATGAGCGAACAAGAAACCGCTGCGAGTTCCGCTGCGGACGACAGGTTGGCGTGGTTACGGAAATCGGCGGCGGAGGGTCAATCGGGGGCAGTTGACTCGGCATGGAGCTGGATCGTCGAGCTGTCCACGTTGGCCGACAACGACGCGGACGCAGCCGAAGCGCAGCTCAACGACCTTTTCCGGCTGGGGACACCGCCGGTCGATCTGGATGGCCCGACGGAGGGCATCCTGGTCATGACGACAACGAACCCGGCTCTCGACACCGTGGCCCGGGCTGTCACAGCCTTGTGGATGCCGTGGCAAGGCAAACGCTTCGACTCGGACAGCGGTACCGGCGACAACCGGCTGACCCGCAGCACAGGCCTGGTCGGCAAATTGTTGTGGCCGCTGTACTCGATGCGTGACGCTGAATCCGGCAAACTCGCTTTCGATTTCGCCACGTACGTCGAGGCCGGCAAGGACGACCCCGACCGTCAGGTGATGGTCATCGACTACGCCAACGTGGAATCCAACCCGCGCCTGGTGATCCGCAGCATTCGCGACGAGCTGGTGGAGCTGGTACCGGGCGTCTACCTCGGCAAGATTCTGTTCAACACCGGCTCCGACCGGTACAGCAAGATTGGATATTTTGCGCTGCGCACGCCTCGCTGACGGACCCCAGATCATCCGACGACCACCGACAAACTTCGAAAGAGAAACGGCGACAACATGATTCCGTCCCAGTGGCACGAATACCCCTCTCTCCTGCTGCAGCTGAACGCGCTGGCGAAGACCCGCGACGAGCTGCGCGAGCACAACTTGTACGAGGCGTACGGCATGCGGCCGTCCGACGACCTGGGCCAGCCCAACGACGAGGTGCGCCGCGCCCGTCAGCCTGATGGCACCTGGAACGATCTCCAAGATCCGCATATGGGTGCCAAGGGCACCGGCTTCGGGCGCAACGTGCCGCTGTCGATGACCGTCACCGACGTCAAGCGACTCCTCAAGCCGGATCCGCGCGTCATCAGCCGCAAGCTCATGGCCCGCGACGACTTCAAGCCCGCCGGCATCATCAACGCCCTCGCCGCCGCATGGCTGCAGTTCGAGAACCACAACTGGTTCTTCCACGGCGACGGTGTGCCCGACAAGACCATCGACATCCCGCTGAGCGCCGACGACCAGTTCCCCGAGAACCCGATGAGGATCCGGTGCACCATCCCGCTGCGCGGCGAGATCGCCGACGGTTGTCCCGCACCGGTTTTCGCCAACGCGGAGACGCACTGGTGGGACGGCTCCCAGGTCTACGGCAGTGGCAAGGAACGCCAGTCGGAGGTCCGGACCTTCGTCGACGGCAAGGTCAAGGTCGACCCGAACGGCCGCCTGCCCGAGAGCGACATTCCGGGTATCGACCTGACCGGTATGAAAGAGAACTACTGGGTCGGCACCGGTTTGCTGCACACCATGTTCGCGCGTGAGCACAACGCCGTCTGCGATGCGCTGAAGAAGGCCTACCCGAGCTTCGATGACCAGCGCCTCTTCGAGATCGGTGTGCTCGTCGTCTCTGCGCTGATCGCCAAGATCCACACCGTGGAGTGGACACCGTGCGTGCTGCGCCACCCCGCGTTGCAGATCGGTATGAGCGCGAACTGGTATGGCGCACTGGGGGAGACGTTCCAGGAGAAGTTCGGCCGGATCAGCGACAACGAGGCAATCTCGGGCATCATCGGTTCGCCGACTGATCACCATGGGGCGCCGTTCTCGCTGACCGAGGAGTTCGTCTCGGTCTACCGGATGCACCCGCTGATCCCGGACGACTGGAACTTCTTCTCGCTGGAATCCGGTGAGCACCTGGTCAAGGCGGACTTCACCCAGCTGCAGGGCAGCTACACGCGTGACTTCATGGACAAAATCCAGATGGGCGACATGTGGTACTCGTTCGGCCTGGCCAGTGCCGGTGCCGTGTGCCTGCACAACTACCCGAACGCGCTGCGCAACCTCAAGCGCGTCGACGGTCAGGTCACCGACCTCGCGACCCTCGACATCGTGCGCGACCGCGAGCGAGGTGTGCCGCGCTACAACGACTTCCGTGAAGCGCTGCGGATGCCGCGCCGCAAGACCATCGACGACATCACCCCGAACAAGCAGTGGGCGCGGGAGATCAACGAGGTCTACAACGGCGACGTCGACGCCGTCGACCTGCAGATCGGCATGCAGGCCGAGCAGCCGCCGAAGGGATTTGGCTTCTCGGATACCGCTTTCCGCATCTTCATCCTGATGGCATCACGCCGGCTCAAGAGCGACCGCTTCTTCACCAACGACTTCAAGCCCGAGGTGTACACGCAGGTCGGCTTCGACTGGGTGAACAACAACACGATGAAGGACGTCATGCTGCGGCACTATCCGGAGCTGGATCCGGTGATCGGCGACGTCGAGCGGGTGTTCGCGCCGTGGCCGAAGCTGGGTGCACCGGTGCCGGGGAAGAAGAACCCGGTGGTGCAGCTGGCCGACTCCGTCCGCGCCTACCTGCCCTGGGGCTGACACGATGCCCGAGGATTTCCCGCACGCATCCATCGTCGAAGGTGTTCGGTTCACCGCCCAGATCGGTGTGCCGAATGTCCTTCTGGGACTGTTCAACAAGCGAGAGTTGCCCACGCGCATCGCATCTGGGCTGAGTTCGGACTATCTGGGATACCAGCTGGTCGAAGGCATGGTGCGCAGTTACGGCCCCGGCCCGTTCTACGTCCGGGTCGTCGCCGACGAGGCGCTGCTGGTGCACCACCCTGATGATCTGGAGTTCGTGCTGGGCGGATCGCCCGATCCGTTCGCCTCCGACCCCAAGCCCAAACGGGAGGGCATGGCGGCGTTCCAGCCAGATGCGCTGACCATCTCCCGCGGCCAGCCGTGGGAGGACCGCCGCCGATTCGCCGAAGCAGTCCTGGACACCGGGCACCCGGTGCACCGGCTGGCGCAGGCGTTCGTCGAGAAGGGCGCGCAGACCGTGGCGGGCCTCGAGTCCGGGGCGCTGAAGTGGTCGGACTGGAATGCCGCGTTCCAGCGTCTGACCCGGTGTGTGGTCTTCGGTGACAAGGCCGCCGACGACACCCGGCTCACCTCTCAGCTCAGCGAGCTGATGTCGGCGGGCAACGGCATGCCCGGCGAGCCCGCGCCGGGATATCCGGAATTCCTGTCGCACATCGAGTCCTATCTGCAGAATCCGGAGCCGAACAGCCTGGCTGCGCTCATCGCGGAGACCACCCCGCCCGAGACCGCGAGTCCCGCGAGCCAGGTGATCCACTGGCTGTTCGCGATGGGGGACACCCTGGCAGCCAACGCTTTCCGGGCCCTCGCGGTGCTGTCCACCCACCCCGAGCATCTGCGCGAGGTGCGGGCGGAACTGGAGTCGGCCGACATCGCGTCGGGGCAGGGCATCGCCTCGCTGAAGTACCTCGGCGGGTGCCTGCTCGACACCATGCGGCTGTGGCCGACGACAGGGTTGTTCGGCCGCGTCGCGACCCGGGACATCGAATTCCCCAGCGGTGCAGTGCTGCCCGAAGGGAAGCAGGTGCTCATCTACAACGTCTTCAACCACCGGAACCGGGACCGGATCCCGTACGCCGACCGGTTCTCGCCGGGTGAGTGGGTCAGTGGGGACGCGGGAAGCGACTGGTCGTACAACTTCCTGAGTCACGGCCCGCAGGGCTGCCCGGGCGCCGGCCTGTCGGTGTTCCTCGGGCAGGCCTTCCTGGCGCACGTGTTGAAGGGGACCACTCCGGTGCTGCGCGGGGCTACGCTGAATCCGCAGAAGTCACTGCCGCACAGTATCGATCTGTACGGCATCAGCATCGAACGCTAGATGGACCATTCGGTCGTCAACGCGACCGTGCCACGGAGGGGACCCTTGTGACGACGACCGCCGAACATCTCCGCTACGCCCTCGACGGGCGTTGGCGCGAGGTGAAAGACCGTATTCGGCAAGAGCTTTCCGTAGACCTGTTCAAGCCGCACTACACCCCGGACACCGCGGTGGCCCGAGCCAAGGTCACCGAACAGATGAAGTACATGGCGTCGCGCGGCGCCGCCGAAGATGCCTTCGCCAAGGGCCATGGCGGCAACGGCGATGCGGGTGCCACCATCGCCCGCATCGAGATGCTCGCCATGAGCGACCTGTCGCTGATGGTCAAGGCCGGAGTGCAGTGGGGCCTGTTCGGCGGCGCGATCGACAATCTGGGCACGGAACGCCATCACGAGGCGTACGTGCGCAAGGCCATCGATCTGGATCTGGTCGGCTGTTTCGGCATGACGGAGACCGGGCACGGCAGTGACGTGCAGTCCCTGGAGACGACCGCCACGTACGATCCGGCCACCGAGGAATTCGTCATCGATTCCCCGACCCCCACCGCACGCAAGGACTACATCGGCGGTGCCGCCGAATCTGCCCAGGTGTCAGCGGTTTTCGCGCAGCTGATCACCGGCGGCGAGAGTCAGGGCGTGCATTGCTTCATGGTGCCGCTGCGCGATGAGTACGGCAGCGACCTGCCCGGTATCCGGACCTCGGACTGTCACTACAAGGGCGGACTGCCCGGGGTCGACAACGGCCGCATCCAGTTCGATCATGTGCGGATCCCGCGGGAGAACCTGCTCAACCGCTACGGCGACGTCGCCGAGGACGGGACGTACACCTCGCCGATCGACAATCCGAACCGGCGGTTCTTCACCATGCTCGGCACGTTGATCCGCGGCCGGGTGACGGTGGGCGGAAGCGCCGCGGCCGCCGCCCGCGTCGCACTGGACATCGCCACCCGGTATGCGTTGCAGCGCAGGCAGTTCGAGGCGCCGAAGACCGACGACGAAGTCCTCATCATGGACTACCTCGTGCACCAGCGTCGACTGCTGCCGTTGATCGCCAAGTCGTACGCGCTGCAGTTCGCCCAGAACGAGTTGGTGTCCGACCTGCACGATCTGAGTGCGGTCGCCGAACCCGACGGCGAGGTACAGCGCGAACTGGAGGCACGGGCCGCGGGACTCAAGGCGGCCGCGACGTGGCATGCCACCCACGCCATCCAGGAGTGCCGCGAAGCCTGCGGCGGCGCAGGGTATCTGGCGGAGAACCGGCTCATCGCGCTCAAGGCCGACACCGACGTCTTCACCACCTTCGAAGGTGACAACCACGTCTTGACCCAGTTGGTGGCCAAACACCTGCTCACCGAGTACGCCGACGACATCAAGGGCATGAGCC
This sequence comes from Mycolicibacterium sp. P4_G11, assembly GCF_056555145.1. NCBI lineage: Bacteria > Bacillati > Actinomycetota > Actinomycetes > Mycobacteriales > Mycobacteriaceae > Mycobacterium > Mycolicibacterium sp. P4_G11. The sequence continues at coordinate 48,980 of NZ_JBFUJW010000008.1, read as the reverse complement.
CGTTCGAGTGGGTGAAGTTCGCCACCAGCACGGCCCGCGAGCGCGTGCGCCGGAGCACCGGCACCGAGACCATCCTGCAGAACCTGCTCGACACCCGGCAGGACAACGAGGAAGAGGGCAGCCTCTTCAACCGCGGCACGCAGGCGAAGATGTTCGAGGACCGGGCCGACTACCTGCTGTCGACGGTCGCCCGCCGCCTGCAGGCCAACTCCAAGGAGATGAGCGCGTTCGAGGCGTTCAACTCCGTGCAGGACCACGTGCTGCACGCGGCGTCGGCACACATCGACCGCATCGTGTTCGAGTCCTTCGCTGCCGGTATCGACGCGTGTCCTGATCCTGAGGCGCGCAAGATTTTCGAGCTCGTCTGCGATCTGTACGCGCTGTCGGTGATCGAGGAGGACAAGGCCTGGTACATCGAGCACCGCTTCCTGTCCACGGACCGGGCGAAGGCCGTGACCGCCGCGATCAACGACCGCTGCCGCAAGCTGCGGCCCTACGCCGAAGTGCTGGTCGACGGGTTCGGGATTCCCGAGCAGTTGCGCTACGCCGAGATGCTGCATCCGGAGCGCATCCCGGACATCTGACGGGCGCAGGGTGTCGGCAGGCGCGGCCCCGCGCGGACAGTGACGCGCGGCGGTAGTTTCGTGCACACACAGTCTGCGGACAGCGAAAGGGAACCGCCATGGATCTGAAGAAGAAGGCGACGCTCTTCGCGGCGGCAGGCGTGGCAGTGGGCATCCTGGTCGCCCCGGCCGCACAGGCCGACATCTGCGACCCCTCGGTCACCGTCTGCCAGGGCAGTGAAATCAGTGGTCCGACCTCGGTGCCGGCGGCTTCGCCATCGGTCATCGCGGACAACGACGTCAAGGAAAGCTGACGACCTCAGATCGGGAGTGATGGGGGAGCGCCGACATGCCGGCCGACCTCATCCAGCGTCGTTGGTGGTCGAGACTTTCTTGGCCAGGGCGGCGAGTTTGCCGTCCAACACAAGTGCCGCCGCCAGCAGCGGAGGGTTCTCCTCGACAACCATCAGCGACGACGGCTTGACGTAGGTCAAGGCGCTGTGGTCGTCGTCCTCTTCCGTCAGAAGAACCTCCACAGGAGCGAACAGCCCGGCCGTGAGGTCGTGACGAATCATGGTGATTGCGATGAGCGGATTGCCGAGTATGACGCGGAGGGCCCTGCGTTCTACGCCGGCTGCTGGGAGCCATAAACCGTGGTCGATCAGGTGCATCAACATGAAACCGCTCGGCCCGGCCTGGCGCTGGACGTCTGCCGCGAACGCGTTCCAGTCGCGATCTGCCAACGCCTGGAGATCCGTTATCTGCGCGGGCCCCGTACCGATATCAGCCAGCAAGTCGGCACTCAGTTCGTCGAACGTCTTGTCACTGTCGAACCGCACCCGGACCCCGCTGAAGGGGAGCTCGTGAACATCACTTGTCGCCATACACACATACTCCGACTGTCGGAGGCGCGCAGGAAGGCCGAGATGGTCCTGGTGTTCGCGGGGTCAGGATGCGGGTCACCTCCGGGCGAGTAGGCGTGGCAAGTCGCCACATCGATCACTCGCACACCAACTTTGGCCCCCGATTGGCGCTTATTGACCAACTCGAACTATTTTCCTTGAGGTGATCTCCTCAGCTGTTGGCGTTGTTGCCCGCTGGACTGCTCCTTTCCTCGCTGTTGCCGCCGTCGCGAGCGTGGGCCTGTCCCTCGATCCCGCTCCGCGCGCCGACGCCCCGGCGATCCGGCTGGTCGATGACGGCAACCCGCTGGCCGGCCGGCCGTTCTACGCGGACCCGATCTCGAAGGCTAGGACTGCCGCCGCACAGGCTGACCCGCCGAGCCCCGAGCTGACCGCCATCGCGAACACGCCGCAGGCCTACTGGCTGGATCAGGCGTTCCCCGCCTCCACGGTCGGCGGCACCGTCGCCGGGCTCACCGGCGCCGCGAACGCCGCGGGCGCCACGCCGGTGCTCGTTCTGTACGGCATCCCGCACCGCGACTGTGGCAGCTACGCCGCAGGCGGCTTCGGATCGGCCGACAGCTACCGAGGCTGGATCGACAGCGTCGCGGCAGGCCTGGGCGGCTCGCCCGCGGCGATCATCGTCGAACCCGACGCCCTCGCCATGGCCGACTGCCTGTCCGCCGGTCAGCGTCAGGAGCGCTACGACCTGATCCGCTACGCCGTCGACACCCTGACCCGTGACCCGGCCGCGGCGGTCTACATCGACGCCGGACACTCGCGCTGGGTGAGCGCCGAGACGATGGCCTCGCGGCTCAACGACGTCGGTGTCGCGAAGGCGCGGGGCTTCAGCCTCAACACGACGAACTACTTCACCACCGGTGAGGAAATCGGCTACGGCGAGGCGATCTCCGGACTGACCAACGGCGCGCACTACGTCATCGACACCTCGCGCAACGGCGCCGGGCCGGCCGAGGGCGACCCGATGTACTGGTGCAACCCCGATGGCCGTGCACTGGGTGCCGCGCCGACCACCGACACCGCCGGCGCGCACGCTGACGCGTACCTGTGGGTCAAGCGGGTCGGAGAGTCCGACGGGTCGTGCGGCCGTGGGGAGCCCGGTGCGGGCACCTTCGTGCGGTCGTACGCCATCGACCTGGCTCGCAACGCGGCGCACTGATTACCGCGCGCCGGGACGGAGGTTTCGGCGAAAGGGCGATACCTTGCCGTCATGCATGGGTGTGGCACTGACTGCGCCGACAGCGTCGACGCGATCTCCCGGCGGACCGCGATTGCCGCCTCGGTGTCGGCGCTGCTCGGCGGCGCCGCACTGGCGACATCGGCAGGCAGTTCAGCCGAGCCGCAGGGCAATGAGCTGCCGCAGAACGCACTGATCACGCTCGGGGTACAGGCGGGGCCGCCGCCTGTACCCAACCGGACGGGCATCTCGTCGGCGCTCAAGATCGGCGGCGACGTCTACCAAATCGACTGTGGCTTGGGCTCTTTGAACGCATTCACCAATGCGGGACTGAGATTCGACCAGCTGCGCAGCCTCTTCATCACGCACCTGCACACCGATCACATCGTCGACTACTACAGCTTCTTCCTGTCCGGCGGCTACACCGCGTCGCCGGGCAAGGGCGCGGTGGCGGTGTACGGGCCCGGCCCGGCCGGTGGTCTGCCGCCCAGCGAGGTCGGCAACCCCAGCCCACCGACCGTCGAACCGGCCAGCCCCACGCCGGGGATCGCGGCCATGACCGATGCGTTGCACCGGGCTTTCGCCTACACCAGCAACATCTTCATCCGGGACATGGGCACCGACGACATCCAAAGCCTGGTCAACGTGAACGAAGTCGTCGTGCCGCCCGGCTCGGACTACCGGAACAGGTCGCCGCGCACCGACCCCTTCCCGGTGATGGTGGACGACAATGTGCGGGTCACCGCGACCCTGGTGAGCCACTACGACGTCTACCCGGCCTTCGCCTTCCGGTTCGACCTGGTGAAATCTGGTGTGTCGGTGACCTTCTCGGGCGACACGACCAAGTCCGACAACCTGATCGCGCTGGCTCAGGGCACCGACATCCTGGTGCATGAGGCGCAGTTCAGCCTGGCTGACGGCGGTAACAACAGCAGGTTCCCGCCGGGATATCTGATCCGTTCGCACACCTCCGCCGAGCAGGTCGGTGAAGTCGCCGCCGCCGCGGGCGCCAAGCATGTTGTGTTGAGCCACTATTCGCCCACCGACCTGCCCGACTCGAAGTGGCGGGACGCGATCGGCAGCCGTTACCAGGGCAAGATCACCGTCGCGCGCGACGGCCAAGTGTTCGCTCTCTGACCTATCCTCGGCCTATGTATCTGATCGCGCTGGAGGAGCACTACGCCTGGAATCCGGCGAGCGATGGCAACGTGGTCGCGACGTGGCTGGAGTCCAACAACCGCACCGGCTTCGATCGGCTCTACGATCGCGGGCCGCTCCGGCTGGACCAGATGGACGCCGCCGGCATCGACTTCCAGATCCTGTCGCTGTTCGACCCTGGGGTGCAGGAGTACGACGACGCCGCGCTCGCCGTCGACTACGCGCGCCGCGCCAACGACGATCTAGCCGAGACTGTGCGCCAGTACCCCGACCGGTTCGGGGGCTTCGCCACGCTCGCCACCCAGGACCCCGAGGCGGCGGTGGCCGAATTACAAAGGGCCGTCGTTGATCTCGGACTGGTGGGCGCCCTCATCAACGGCCACACCCATGGCCGCTACCTGGACGACCCCGCCTATGAGCCGCTGTTCGACACCGCTGAGACGCTCGGTGTCCCGCTCTATCTGCATCCGACCACCCCGCACCCGGCGGTGATGGACGCCTGGTTCGCGCCGTACGTCGACCAGGGTCTGCACCTGGCGTCGTGGGGGTTCGCCGTCGAAGCGGGGACGCACGCGCTGCGGCTGATCTACTCGGGGCTGTTCGACCGCCACCCGAACCTGCAGATGATCCTCGGTCATCTCGGAGAGATGTTGCCGTTCACCGCTTTTCGCACCGACCGGTACTACGGGCTGGGCGGCTCGGGCGGCCACTTGCAGAAGCTGCCGTCGGAGTACCTGCGGAACAACTTCTACTTCACCACGAGCGGCAACTTCTCGCCGCCGGCCATGGCGTGCACGTTGTCGGTCATGGGCGCCGACCGCGTCATGTTCTCGGTGGATTACCCGATGGACGACAATGTCGACGGGGCGAACTTCCTGGCGTCGTATCCGATGGACGAGCCGGACCGGCGCAAGGTGGGCTACGAGAATGCGTTGCGGCTCTTCGGAGATCGCATCCCGGCAATCGGCGGCTAGAGCGCGCGGCCCATCCAGCTCAGGTTGAGCGACCTGCCCACCTGGTTGAGTTGGCTGATGGCCTCTTCGATCCGCCGCCGCGGCACCTCGACCCGCCATTCGGGCATCCGGCCGGTCAGCTGCAAGGTTTCCGGACTGAAGCTGACGGACGTTGGCGTGAGTTCGCGGGGCAGCTTCGGCAGCTGAATCCGGTAGGCGGGCAAGCGGTTCGGCAGGTGCCACCGGGCTTTGCGCAGCGCGACCATCCTCGGTTTGATCAACAACGTCGACCCGTCGATGGTCGCGTCGACCTCGAGGTGACCGATGTCAGGCTTTCGGGCCCAACGGATTTGAGCGACGCCACCGGCGTCGATCTGGCCGAGCAGCCGCGGCGCGGCACGACCCGGCAGCGACGACGCCTTGTCGATCATCTTGTCGAGCGCCGTGGTGGACATTTCGATGGTCAGGTCGAGCGGTGCCGCAACCAGCACCGGCGTGTTGCTGGGTTTGATGTGCACGTTGTGCAGGACGGCAGTGGCCTTGTCGAATTGCCATCCGTTCCAAACGATGTCGGACGCCGAGATGGAGACGTCGCCCAGTTGCCCGACCGACAGACTGCGCATGTCGAGATCGGCGTCGATCGCGGTGACCGTCAGCGTCATCTCGCCGGACTTGAGTTTGACGGTCATCCGGCGGCCGACGATCTGCTTGCGCAACGTGTCGAACAGACTCTTGTAGGCCCCGGCCGGCCCGCTGGCGAGCGCGCTGCCCGCGGTCGATGACCAGAAGGACGACAGCGCGTCCAGCGGCTTGAACGCATCCCAGTTGGGGAGCGAGTCCCAGCTCGGAAACGAGTCCCAGGATGGGAACGGTCCGGAGTTCGCCATGATCAATCATCGCTACTGCGTCAACCGTCGTGACGCCGTATGTGCCGCTGACTGGGATACCGGACTAGGCGGTGCCCAGCGACTCCCGGAAGCGACGGCCCAGAATTCCGCGCGCCGCGCGGGTCCAGGTGAACCCGACGTGCCCGGCGTTGACCCAGCGCACATGGTCGGCATGCCACGAATCAGCCAGTGCCTCAGACTGTTCCACCGGGATCAGCCGATCGGCCTTGGCGATGAACAGCGTCCGGTCCCGTGGCGCGACGACCGTCGGCAGCGCCAACGGCGATACCACTTGGAAGACGGTCCGGGCGTCGTCGGACGCGATGACGTCCCGGTACTCCTCGGGCGGCCCGTGGTGCGTCAGCAGCGCCAACGGATCGGCGAACGGCAGCGCCGCGGCCACCGCGTCGAAGCGCTCCAGGCCGGCCAGCACGGTGGACAGGTAGCCACCGAGTGAAACGCCATAGAGACCCACCGGGGCATCAGTGGTGCTGCGAATCCAGCTCACCAATCGGCGGACATCCCACACCGCCTGGGTGATGCCGTGCAGCATCGAAGTCAGATCCAGCGACAGCAGCTGTCCGTCCGCGGACTCGCGCCGGGGCCCGTGTAGTGGCGAAATCGGAAGTGCCACATTGTATCCGAGCTTATGGTGCAGGTAGTTGGCCCAGAGCACGTTCAGGTCGAAACGTGACGACCCCATCCCGAAGCCATGCAGGATGACGACCCACGGGGCGGGCGAGTCGGGGCGGCGCAGCAGCCGGACCGTGACGGTGTCGTTGCGGTCATTGCCGGGCCAGCGGCCCGCGCCCAGTTCGAATGACCGGACGTCGAATTCCGATGTGAAGGACATCGACTCGTGGCGCAGCGGTCCGTTGTGAGTGCTCCAGTGCAGGACGTCGGCGTCGTTCAGCTTCGGCGGAGTGCGGTGGTACTTCGATGGTTTGGAGACCCAGCCGCGCCTCTTGAACATGGCCGCGGCCTTGTCCAAGTCGGCGGCGAGCCGTTCCGGAGCGGCTTCTGTCGGCAGCTTCGGCTGGCGCAGGCGCATGACGGCGAGCACGGCTTCATCGATGGCGATGTGCGGGGCCACGGCCATGCGCTCGTTGATGTCCATGCACTCCGGACGGCTCACCATCGGCGGCTCGGGCAACTCATCGTTCCTCAGTGGGGCAGACACCATTGTCTCCTTGCTTGAAGTCGTCCTGCCCGCAGATGCGCGCCGATGGCCATCGGCGCGCACCCGCGTTCAGCTCAAACATGCTGACCTGACGGACGATTGGCTGGTCGCCTGTTCAGTTATTGACCCATCACGTACTTGACGGTGGGTCCGGTGGTCCAGCCGCCGTCGACCGCGATCTCGGCTCCGGTGACGTACGAGGCGGCGCGGGAGAGCAGGTAGGTCACGGCGCCGGCGATCTCGTCGGCCTCGCCGACGCGACCCATCGGGGTGTTGGGGTAGTTGCCCTCGCCCTGCTGGATGCCGATAGCAGCCGTCATCGGCGAGTAGGTCATGCCGGGATGCACGGAGTTGACCCGGATCCGGTCGGTGCCCAGTTCGACGGCGGCGATCTTGCTGAGGCCACGCACCGCCCACTTGGAGGCGCCGTAGCCGGCGGTCAGGGCCAGGCCCATCAGGCCGGCGGCCGACGAGATGTTGACGATGGAACCGCCGCCGGCAGCACGCATCGGCGCGATGACGGCCTGGATGCCGTTGAAGACACCGACCAGGTTGACGTCGAGCACGGTGCGGAAGTGATCCAGCGGCTCGTGCTCGATGAACTGGCCGGTGGAGATGCCCGCGTTGTTGACCAGACCGGTGATCTTGCCGAACTCGGCGACCGTCAGTGCGACGGCGGCGTCCCACTGGGCGCGGTCGGTGACGTCGAGGTGCGCGTACCGGGCCGCGTCCCCGAGTTCGGTGGCCAGTTGTTTGCCTTCGTCGTCGAGGACGTCAGCGATGACGACCTTGCCGCCGCCGGCCACGATGTGCCGGGCCATCGACGCACCGAGACCGCGTGAGCCACCGGTGACGATCGCCACCACGTCCGACAAGCTATCCGAATCTGCCATCGCAGCAACTTCCTTTCGACGTCGTCAGGGCGCGGATCGCTGTCGCGTCCGCCCTCGTGTGAAGGCAATCACATCTATTCGGTGCTGCCGGACGAACTCCCACCCGGTGGGACTGTGGCGTCTGTTTTTTGCTTGGCGGCCGGGGCGTCCTTCTTCGGTGCGGGCTCCACCCAGCCGGATGCGGCGAGCAGCCGGTCGAGTTCGGCCTTGGCGCCCTCGAGGATCTCCCACGGGTCTTCGACGAGGTCCGGATCAGCCTGAATACCGACGTCGACGTTGCCGCCGTAGCTGAAGACGGTGACGTTGATGCCCATGCCGACGGTGAGCGGACCGACCGGCACGATGTGCTCGATCTTGGCGCCGGCCATGTACAGCTGAAGCGGCGGGCCGGGCACATTCGAGACGATGAGGTTGCTGGCCAGCGGCAGCTTGTCCTCGAGCTTGGCGGCGCGGAAACCCTTGAACACCAGGTTCAGCAGCACCGGCGGCGCAAAGTCGGTGAGGCCGATGGACTGGCCGGCCTGCAGGTCCTCGGCCAGGGCCTTGGCGCTGTTCATGCCGTTGTGGATGGCGGACAGCCGCTCGACCGGATCGTCCACGTCGGTGCACATCGAGGCGATCATGGTGTGCACGTGGTTACCGGGGGTTTCGTCGCCCGCGTCGCGCGTCGACATCGGCACGGTCGCCAGGACCGGGGTCTCGGGCAGTGCGTCGCGCTTGGTCAGGTAGGTGCGCAGTGCGCCTGCCACGACGCTCAGGATCACGTCGTTGACCTTGACGCCGAGCCCGTTCTTGACGTGCTTGATGTGCGCCATCGGCAGCGACGTGTACGCGAAGCTGCGGTGTGAGCTGAGCGCGCCGTTGAAGCTGGTCTTGGGGGCGCTCATCGGGCGTGGCGGCGGATCGTCGCGCCGCAGGTGGCTGATGGTGGTCACCGCGTTGCGGACGGTCTGGCCCAGGTACTGGACGACCTTCGGCGGCGTGCTCGCAGCGGTCAGCGCGCCCTTGGCGAACAGTTCGAGGCTCGAGTGGCGCGTCTGCTCGCCCTCGTTGGGCAGGTCCACGATCGGCTTCGTGGCATCGGGCGTCACGTCGCACAGGACCGACGACAGGCCCGCGCCGGACACGCCGTCGACGATGGAGTGGTGGGTCTTGGCGATGAAGGCGACGCGGCCGCCTTCGAGGCCCTCGGCGAACCAGCTCTCCCACAGCGGCTGGTTGCGGTTGAGCTGACGGGCCAGGATCTCGCCGACGACATCGGCGAGCTCTTTCTCGCCACCGGGAGCGGGGAGTGCCGCGCGGTGGATGTGGTAGTCGAGCTTGAACGCGGGATCGTCGACCCACACGGGCCGGTCCAGGCCCAGCGGAACTTCTTGGATCCGGCGCCGGAACGACGGCAGGTAGGGCAGGCGGCGATCCAGGTGATCGCGGAGGTGCTCGAAGTCGAATCCCGGTGCGTCGCTGGGGTCCAGAATCATCAACCCCAGCGTGTGCTGAGGCCATTCGGTGCCCTCCATGGACAAGAACATGGCATCCATGCCGGACAAGCGCTTCACCGAAAACTCCCCTCGCTATACCACGGACGTGTGGCGGCAATAACGTATCGACACGCGAGGGCTTTACAATTGCTACTTCCCAGTCAGCGAGATTGAAATTCGCCGCCTATCAGCGGTTCTCCGCTATTCAGCGGGTCGCTACCAAGTGAACTGAGTTAGTTGTTGCACTTTTTCTGCAATTGTCGAAAAGACGTAGAACTGTCGCATTCGTGTGGAAACGACAGCTTTATGTCTGTTCGCGAGAAATATCATGAATGCACTTTCGCGGGGGTGATGCTCTGCTCGAACTGGAATATATTTTCCGGGTCGTACTTGGCCTTGATGGCACGCAGTCGGTCGACATTGGCTCCCCAATAGGCATGCTCCCAGTCGGGCATCCCGGCGTTGGGGACATTGGTGTAGGCGCCGGTTGTGAAGGGTTGCAAGGCTTCTCCGAACTCGGCGATCCAGGTCAGGCAGGTCGCCGTCAGTGGGTCATCGGATGCGGGAATGTCGCCGCGGACGCCCCACCCCGCGCCGGGTTCTGCGTAGAAGAGGGCGTTGCGGTGAGCGTAGGCCGCGCCGCCGCGTGGCTCACTGGTGATGACTGCGCCACCCAGCGCGTTGGTGAAGTAGTTGCTGGCGGAGGTGGGCGCTGCAGACATGTAGGCGCCGATGACTTGCACGGCCTCGGGCGGAAAAGGCTGAGAGATGAACTGTGACAGGAACTTCCAATTCGCGGCTTCGTCTTCGGCGGGTATCTGAAAGCCGGCATACGTGCCGGCCCAATCCGAGGCCGTCGCCTCGACGCGGGGTGTGCCCACAGACAGGATCGGCGCCAGGATCTGCTGTGCTTCGGTCTCCGAACCGGACACGAGAACGCCGATCATCGAAATCTGGTCACGCAGGATCTCCAATTGGGTGGTGAGGCGATGATCCAGGAATGGCGCGCACCGTTGCCATGCCTGAAAAACTGCCGGCAGGTCGTCCAGTCCGGACCACGTGGCGACGATGTAAATGGTCTGTGCCAGTGGATGAATCGCGTAGGTCAGTGACGTCACGATGCCGAAATTGCCGTTGCCGGCGCCCCGGAGGGCCCACAACAGATCCGGGTTGGAGTTCAGGTCGGCGGTGACGGACTCGGCGCCGCCGGTACCTGAGGCCACGACGATCTCAGCGGCGACCAGGTTGTCGCACGCCATCCCGAAGGCCCGGGTGAGTAGCCCGAAGCCGCCGCCGAGCGTCGCGCCGACCAGTCCGACGGTGCCCTCGGTTCCGGTCGCGGTGGCGAAGCCGGCCTCGCCCAGTGCGGCGACCGTCTCGGACTGATTGAGGCCGGCGCCGACCGTGGCGGTCCTGGCCGCGGCGTCGACGGTCACCGACTTCATTTCGCTGACGTCGATCACCAGACCGTCGTCGACGGTGGACCAACCTTCGAGGCAGTGCCGTCCGCTGCGTGCGCGGACCGGCACATCGTGGTGGCGTGCCCACGTCAACGCATTGACGACATCTGTTGTGTCCCTGGCAAATACGATAGCCACGGGCCGGTTGGTGTAGAGCAGGTTGTATCCGGCGCACGCTGCGGCGTATTCGGTGTCATCCGCGCACACCACCCGTCCGGTGAGTGTCCCGGGTCGGGACGATAACGGGATCATCGGTCGGCCGCTGCCACGGCGAATTCGTCGATGCCAGGCTCGGTGTCGAGGACCTCGCGATTGAAGACCAACATCTTGACGAAGTATCCGAGGCCGACGGCGATGAGGCCGAGCACGATGAAGCTGGGTACCCGCGCGGATTCGGGTGTCACGAGAACGAAGAGTGCGAAGACCACCCAGATCAGTGCGACGGCGGCGACGGGCAGTTCGAAGCGGCCCAGCCCGAACCCACCTTCCTTGTGCTCCAGACGTTTCCGGACGGCGAGGTACAGCACGACGATGGCTCCGTAGATCAGCGCCGGCAGGATCGTCGACGCGATGATCAGCTGGATGAGCGCCCCGCCGCGCAAGGTCACCATCAGCACCACCCCGACGATCAGAATCAGCAGGGTCGCGGGAACCGGTGTCTGGGTGCGTGGATTGACCCGGCGCATCAGCGCGTGGGCGGGGAAGCGGTCGTCACGTGCCATCGCGAAAACCTGCCTCGAGCACGCCGCCATCACCACCATGCCGGCACCGAACATGGCAAAGGCAATGCCGGCCAACAGGATTCGTTCAGTGAAGGATCCGAGCTGCTCACGGACGATCATGGCCACCGGCGCACCACTGTGGCTGACTGCGCCGACGTCCTTGATCGCGATGGTCAGGGCGATGAGGAACACCAGACCGGCCACACCCGCCGCAACGACCGACGCCACGATGGCCCGCGGCACGCTCCGGAACGGATCCTTGGCCTCCTCGGCCAGGTTCGCGGCCGAGTCGAAACCGACGAGCGTGGTCAGCCCCATGACCATGCCGGCCATCAACCCGCCGCCGACCGCGAAGTAGTCGGGGGACGACGACGCGATTCCACGGCTGGTCAGGTTGTCGACATTGCTGTCGCCGGTGACGGCCATGACGATCCCCAGCGCGACCACGATCAGCACGATGATGGCGAGCTCCAGCCCCACCGCGCCGGAGGTGATCAGGCCGAGCAGGCGAGTGGAGGCGATGACCAGGATGGTCTGCGCGATCAACACCGCCACCGTGATCACTCGTGCGGTGTCTTCGCTGGCGGACATGCCGAGTAGCGGCATGACAGCCTGGCTGGCCAACGCGTTGTCCACGGCCACCACCGCTATCGCGAGGTACCAGAACGACAGCCAGCCGAACAACCAGCCGACTTTCGGATTGGCCAACCGCGACGCCCACTGATACGACGATCCGCTGAGCGCGATGCGGGCAGCGAACTGCGCGACCACGAGGGCCACGAGAGTCTGTCCGACGGCGACCAGCACCCACAGCCAGATGCCCACTGGGCCCGAAGTACTGAGGAGGTCGTCGTAGGTGCCGAATATCCCGACCGCCACCGACATGAAGGCGAACGAGACCGCGAAGACCTGAAAGCCGCCGAGGGTCCGTTTCAGCTCTGGTGTGTATCCGCAGTCGACACATTCTTCGTCGGCTGCGGTCTGGACCGCTACTCGCTCGGTTGTCATGGCTTGCCCCTTCCGTGGCGCCGGCCGTAATTGTCGCCCTCGTCAACCCCGGATGTCGGGAAACCGCAGATGTCGGCAGGTATTGCCGGTCATCGGTGGCGCGCGTCCCGCTGGCCGGCATCTCGATCGGCGTCACATTTCGTGATATCGGGTAGCCAATCCGTGACGAATCTTTGACCGAAATATTGACGCGCCGTACGGATTTCGGCGTTCGCCGGCCCATACCATGACGGAGTTCAACCATGCGGCCAGCGCACGAAGGGGTCGGATAGATGCGGGTGTTTGTACACGGTGTCCTTGCCGTGGTCGTGGTCGCCACGACCACCACTGGCGGCGCGCTCGGTATCGAGACGGCAGGCATTCGACTGCCGCTGGGCTCGATCATCGAGTCGACGCAGCCGACGCAGGGCGTTCCGGTGGGCGTCGCACATCCGATCGTGGTGACGTTCAAGCGGCCGATCACCAACCGTGCGGCCGCCGAGCTGGCGCTGGACGTGACATCGACGCCCGCGATGACGGGCAAGTTCGAATGGCTGGATAACAAAGTGGTGCAATGGGTTCCAGATGGTTTCTGGCCCGCGCACAGCACGATCAAGTTGACGGTCGGCGGTCAGCCGATGGCGTTGACCACGGGTCCCGCGGTCATCGGGACCGCTCACGTCGCCGATCACACCTTCACCGTCACGATCGACGGTCAGACTCCACCGGACATGCCGGCGCCGCACCATCTTCCGCATCTCGGCGAGTCGGGCGTGCTGTTGGCGACCATGGGTCGGCCCGAGTACGAGACTCCGCCTGGCAAGTACACGGTTTTGGCGAAAGACCGCAATGTACTTATGGATTCGAGCAGCGTTGGCATTCCCGTCGATCATCCGGACGGGTACATGACGGAGGTCGAGTTCGCGGTACGGATCAGCCGACGCGGACTGTTCGTGCATTCGGCGCCCTGGGCCGTCGAGTCGATGGGCTTCGAGAACGTCAGCCACGGTTGTATTGGTTTGGCGCCCGCGGGAGCCGAGTGGTACTTCAACACCGTCAACGTCGGCGATCCCGTCATCGTCGAGCCATAGCCTGCGCCGCAGGACAATTCGCGTTCTTGCGCCGCGTTGACTCTGAGTCCACGGCGTTCGTCACTCGCACAAACGCGCCCTCAGTACAGAGTCAGCGTGGGGTGGCCGTTGACTCTGAGTCCACGGCGTTCGCTACTCGCACAAGTGGGCCCTCAGTACAGGGTCAACCTCCACAACGCACGAAGCACCCGAGCCGCGAGGGCTCGAGTGCTTCGGTGAAAGCGATTGTGCAGCTGGATGGTTCAGTTCTGCGGGCCCGGCTGGGTCGGCAGGTTCGGGGTCGGGCCGCCGGCATCGACGGGACGCAGGGTGCGGGCTTCCTTGCCGTCTGCGATGCCGCCCATGTCCATCGGGATCGCGGCGGGGGCCGCGGCGATCGGGATCGGGGCGCCGAGCGGCAAGCCGGCGGGGATGGGCGGCACGACCGGAGGCACGCCTACCGGGACCGGCGGGACCACCGCAGGAACCGGCGGGACCGCTGCCGGGACCACCGGAGCGGCGGCCAGGGGGCCGATGATGCCCGACGATTCAACGGCGGGGGCGGCGCAGGGCGCGGCAGCTGCTGCCGCGGCGGGTGCCCCGGCTGCAGGCGCTGCGGCGCCCGTGTCGCACGCGTATCCGCCAGTCTTGAGTGGGACTGCCGCTGCAGTCGGGCTCAAGGCCACGGCGGCAGCGCACACACCGGCGCTGGCAACTACTTTCACAGCGATTCGACCAAAGCTGATCATCACCGGCGTCTCCTTGAACGTGCCCTTAAATTACCAGCGCCGAAAATTTGCGCAGCTGAACCGTAGAGCACCGCGGGAGGCCGGTTCAAGACATGTTCTCAATCGGATGCGCGCTCGACATGGGACTGAGCCGCGACCGTGACCGCACCGTTTCAATCGCCTCAAAGTCCTCACAGAAAGGTCTCAAAGGGTAACGGGTTGGCGCTGGAACCCGTTGTGGCGCCAGCAAACTCGGCGCTCCGCCGAGTGGGGGACCTACCGGGCGTCGGAGCTGGCGGCCAACAGCCTGGTCAGCTCGTCGTCGGCACGTCGCTCGACGAGGAGCGGCACGAAGTCCCGAATCGTACTGCCGGCGAACTGCTCGCGCGCGCCGTCGATGACGGTAGTCACGCGAGCCGGAGGCAGGTCCGCAAACTTGGCCGTCAGGCGGCTCTCGATTTCGTTGAATACCTGTTCTTCAGTCTTGGCGGACACGCCGCCGATCCTTCTCGGCGGCGTTGACAGCTGTCAACGCAGATGGGGTGACGTGTAGGCGAACTAACAACTACGGGTGCCGTGTGAGCCGCAGGAAATGTCGACGATGCTCCTACGGTTGTGAAGGGCGGCGGGCCGTTGGGTCCCGCCCTTCACCTGACTCATGCGGCGCCGGGAGGCCAGCATCAACGATCTGCAGATCACCGAAGAGGAGCGACGGTGGTTCGGCGTGCGGCCGGAGTCGGAACGCGGTCCGGGGCACGACATTCCGCTGCAATAGCTATCGCTGTCGCAGCGCTCCGATGCCCTCATCCAGGGCGGCCTCCAGATAGGTGAGGTCGCCGGTGGCCAGCATGATCCCGACGCCGCCCTGGATGCCGGCCAGCAGCGCGGCCGCCGCGCGCTCGGGGTCGACGGTGCCGGCGATCTTCTCCTGCTGCTGCATTGCCGTGATGCCGGCGGCGATGGCGCCCCGCCACGAGTCGATCAGTTCGGTGGTGACGGCCTGCGCGCCGCTACTGGTGCGTCCGATCTCGGACATCAGCACGGCGATCGGGCAGTTCTGGCCCTGTCGGCGGTACCGCTCGACCACGATGTCCCGCCAGCGTTGCCAGGCGGCCCACGAGGTGAGCGAGCTGAGGTGGGGCTGCTGGTCGTCGAGTACCCGCTGCGATTCGAGAGTTGCGACGGCGAGCAGCAGCTGGTCTTTGCCGCGTGGAAAGTAATGGAAAATCTGGCTTTTCGAGGTTCGGGTACGTGCCATCACGTCTTCGATGGTGGTCTGCGCGACACCGCGTTCCCGGATTTCGGCTGCGGCGCCGTCGACGATCCGGGCGCGGGTGGCCTGTCCTTTGGCCGTCAGTTTCTGGACTTGCAGGTCCATTTTGTCCCGTGCAGCATGTGGACTCATGAGTCCAGAACATACGCGATTGTCCGGCCGCACAGCACTTGTCACGGGTTCCACCGGAGGACTCGGCACGGCCATCGCACGCAGGCTGGCCGAGGAAGGCGCACATGTCGTGGTCAGCGGCCGGAACGCAGAACGCGGTGCCGAGCTGGTGACGGCTATCCGTGCTTCAGGCGGCGAGGCGTCGTTCGTCGCGGCAGACCTGGCGGGTGGCGACGACGCGATCCGCGACCTCGCCGAACGCGCCACGGAGGCGGTGGGTGGGCGCCTTGACATCCTGGTGAACAACGCCGCCACGCTGCTGATGCCGACCCCGACCGGTGACATCGCGCCTGCAGTGCTGCGAGAGGCGTTCGAGGTCAACGTCTTTGCGCCATTCCTGCTCACCGGTGTGATCGCCCCGGCAATGGTGCGTGCTGGTGGCGGTGCCGTGGTGAACATCGGATCGATCACCGGGCTGCGTGGGGCGAGCGGGTCGGCGATCTACAACTCCAACAAGGCGGCGATCCATTCGCTCACCACATCCTGGGCCGACGAGTACGGGCCGTTCGGGGTGCGGGTCAACGCGGTGGCCCCGGGGCCGATCGCAACCGAGCGGCAACAGGAGTTCGCAGACCACATCAAACCGGTGCTGGACCGGTTGCCCTCTCGGCGGATGAGCACACCGGAGGAGGTCGCCGCATCGGTGGCGTTCCTGGCCAGTGATGACGCCGCCAACATCCACGGCGCCGTCCTCAGTGTCGACGGTGGGTGGGCGGCCGTCTGACGCAACGCCGTGACCAGACCTCATCTCTGAAATCGATGTCAGCCATCAAAATCTATCGTTGGACACGATACGCATCAGCGGGTGAGATAGGTGCCGTGCGCCGCGGTGGTGAATCGTGGGCGGCCTACCGAGACGCTCTGGAAGGAACGACGAACCGTGAACGGCTTCAGCAGAAGACAGTTCGGCTTGATGGCGACGGCAGCGGTCGGCGCCGCGTCGCTGGCGGCCTGTGGGTCGTCGTCCGAGCAGCCGGTGGCCGTGAAGACGACGCCGTCGCCCGCGCCGGAGCACAACCTGAATGCGGTCAAGCAGGTTCGCGCCGGCGACCTGAACGTCGGATACGTCGAAGCGGGGCCGGCAGACGGTCGGCCGGTCATCCTGCTGCATGGCTGGCCCTACGACATCCACAGCTACGCAGACGTTTCCGCGCTCCTGGCGGATCAGGGCTTCCGGGTGATCGTGCCATATCTGCGCGGCTTCGGATCGACCCGCTTCCTGGCAGATACGACGGTCCGGAACGGGCAGCAAGCCGCGCTGGCCGCGGATGTCATTGCCCTGATGGACGCGCTGAACATCCCGCGGGCGATCCTCGGCGGCTTCGACTGGGGCGGGCGGTCGGCGAATGCCGTTGCCGCGCTGTGGCCGCAGCGGGTCGCCGGTCTGGTTGCGGTCAGCGGGTACATCGTGGTCAATCGCGCGGCCAACCTGCAGCCGCTGGAGCCGCAGGCCGAGCTGGGGTGGTGGTACCAGTACTACTTCGCCACGCCGCGCGGTGAACTCGGCTACCGCAAGAACACCAAGGAGTTCAATCGCCTGATCTGGGAGAAGGCCTCACCGTTGTGGCACTTCACCGACGCGACCTACGGACTGAGCGCCGGGTCGTTCGACAACCCGGACCACGTCGCCATCGTGATCCACAACTACCGCTGGCGGCTCAGCCTGGCAGAGGGAGAAAGTCGTTACGACGCAGACGAACAACGCCTCCAGACCAAACCGCTGATCCATGTCCCCACCATCACGATCGGCAGCGACTTCGACGGTGCGGCGAAAGACGGCGCGGGATATCGCTCGATGTACACCGCGGCGTACGAGCACCGTGTCCTCGACGGCATCGGTCACAACGTGCCGCAGGAGGCGCCCACGCAATTCGCGAACGCCGTCATCGACGTCAGCCGGATGTAGTCGGCTGACGTCGGAATGACCGGCGTTCACAGCAATTGACTGAAAGGAGCAAGACCGGATGGCGATCGTCGACGCAGTGGAAGCCCGATCGGCGCAGCTCGCGCCTGGGTCGAGTGGTTGGCTCACCGGCTGGCGGCTGACCTGGACGCTCGTGTTACTGATTGCCGTTGGCACGACCGCGGTGGCGGTTGTGGCGGGCGGCGTTGCCGGAGCCAACGAAGGCATCCGGATCACGGCACGCACCTCAGCGGTGCTGTTCCTTCTGGCGTTCACGGCGTCATCTGCATATCGGCTGTGGCCCAACAATTTCACCAGATGGGTGCGGACGAATCGACGCTATCTCGGCGTCGGCTTCGCGGGTTCTCATTTGGTCCACGCCGGGTTCATCGTCGCGTCTGTGGTGCTGAGCAGCGAGCGGTTCAAAGCGGGTGTCGAGCGCACCCCGCACGCCGTCTATGCCCTCGACACCGTCGCCTACGGATTTCTCATCGCGATGACGGTGACCTCGTTCGACCGTATTGCCAAGCGGATGCAGTATGCGACCTGGCGGAAGCTGCACGTCGCCGGAAACTATGTCATCTGGCTGACATTCTTCGTCGCGTACTGGCGTCGCGGGATCACCTACCCGCTGTTCTACGGACCGTTCTTGTTGATCATCCTGGCGGCGTTGGTGATTCGCGCCGTCGGCAAGTCCAGGCGCGCGTCGGTGCCTACTTCGCCAGGCTCCGGCTGATCACCAACCGCTGAATCTGGTTGGTGCCCTCGAAGATCTGCATGATCTTGGCTTCGCGCATGAAGCGCTCCACGCGGTAATCGCGGGTGTAGCCGGCACCGCCGAATACCTGGACCGCGTCGGTGGTGACCTTCATGGCAGCGTCGGTGGCGACCAGTTTGGCCACCGAGGCGTTGCGCGAGTACGGCAGCCCGGCATCGCGTCGGCGGGCGGCATCGAGGTAGGTGGCCCGCGCAGAGTCAACTGCCGCAGCCATGTCGGCGAGCAGGAAGCCGAGGCCCTGGTGATCGATGATCTTGCGGCCGAACGTCGTTCGTTCCTGGGCGTAGGCCACCGCCTGATCCAGCGCGGACTGGGCCAGGCCGACGGCGACCGCGGCGACACCGAGCCGGCCGGAATCGAGCGCGCTGAACGCGATCGGCAGGCCTTGGCCTTCGGCGCCGATCAGGCGCTCGGCGGGCAGGAAAGCATCGTCGTAGTGCGCGGAGGTGGTGGGGACCGCGTGCAGGCCCATTTTTTCCTCGGGCCGGCCGAAGGACAGTCCCGGCGTGTCCTTCGGCACCAGGAAGCACGAGATGCCTTGGGAGCCTTCACCGGTGCGGGCGAACAGGGTGTAGAAGTCGGCTAAGCCGCCGTGCGTGATCCACGCTTTCGAGCCGGTGATGCGGTAGCCGTCGTCGGACCGAACGGCCTTGCAGGCCAGCGCCGCGGCGTCGGAACCGGCCTGCGGTTCGGACAGGCTGTAGGCACCGACCAGGGTGCCGCTCAGCATCTCCGGCAACCAACGCTGCCGCTGCTCGTCGGTGCCGAACGTCATCAACGGATGGCACGACAGGCTGTGCACACTGACCGCGATGGCCACCGAAGCCCACCGCGCCGCGAGCTCCTCGAGCACCTGGAGGTAGACCTCGTAGGGCTGGCCTCCGCCGCCCCACTCCTCGGGGTACGGCAGGCTCAGCAGCCCGGCCTCGCCCAGTGTGGGGAACACCCCGTCGGGGTACGTCTCGTCCTTCTCGTGCTGATCGACGATGGGGTCCAGCACCTTGTCGGCGATGTCGCGGGTGAGTTCGATGAGCGCGTGGGCTTCGTCGTTGGGCAAGAGGCGATCAACAGGCACCGGGCACTCCACTAATACGTCGGACAGTACTGAATTACCTCACACAGTACTGTTTGAGTAGTACTGAGTAAAGGGTCCGCAGTACTATGCCGATGTGAGCGCGCGCACGTCCCCGGCATTCGGCACCCGCCGACGCACCGAGCTGTTCGACGCCCTGATCACGCTGTTCCTCGACGAGGGATTCGCGCACCTCACGCTCGACGACATCGCCGGGCGGCTGCGGTGCTCGAAGTCGACGCTGTACACCCTGGCCGGCAGCAAGGAACAGTTGGTCAGCGCCGCGACCGTGCAGTTCTTTCGCCAGGCGACCGACGAGGTGGAGCGACTCGTGGCCGGAGTCGATGGCGCCCGGGCCCGGATCACGGCCTATCTGTCGGCGGTCGGGACGGTGCTGGACGCCGCGTCCGACCAGTTCATGGCGGACCTCGACGCCTTCGCCCCAGCTCGCAGCGTCTACGAGAAGAACACCCAGATCGCCGCCGGCCGGGTGCAGGAGATGATCGCCGAAGGCGTCGAGAGCGGCGAATTCCGCGATGTCCATGCGGCTTTCGCCGCAGACCTGGCGTCGACCATGATGGTGCGCATCCAGCAGCGCCGGGTCCGCGAGAGTACCGGACTCGACGATGCCAGCGCGTATCGCGAGCTGGCCGCGATTCTCACGGCGGGGATCAATGCCTGACGCGTCGGCTTCAGCGTCACTGCCCGACAACTGGTTGATTGCAACTCGATAAGCACGGCCCAATAGCCCCATCAAGATCAGTAGCCTCGTGCGGTGGACCGCAGAACCGCTCTCAAGGTGCCGCTGCTCCTGGCAGCGGGTTCTGCCATGGCCGGATTCTCCGGACCGGCCCTGGCGTCTGCGGCCGGGGCCCGCTGGACGCCCGAGCGGGCCAACAGCTGGTACCAGGGGCAGGGCTGGCTGGTCGGGGGGAACTACATCACCTCCACCGCGGTCAATCAGCTGGAGATGTTCCAGTCGGGTACCTATGACCCCGGCCGGATCAACGCCGAGCTGGGTGCCGCCCGCTGGTTCGGATTCAACACCGTCCGGGTCTTCCTGCACGATCTGCTGTGGGCGCAGGACCCGCAGGGCTTCTCGCAGAGGTTGACCCAGTTCGTCAGCATCGCCTCGAGCAACGGCATCAAGCCGCTGTTCGTGTTCTTCGACTCGTGTTGGGACCCGCATCCCAAACTCGGCGTGCAGCGGGCCCCGACCCCGGGCGTCCACAACTCGGGATGGGTGCAGAGCCCGGGCGCCGACCGGATCGCTGATCCGAATTACCGTGCCGTACTGCAGAACTACGTCACCGGTGTGCTGAACCTGTTCCGCAACGACAACCGCGTGCTCGGCTGGGATCTGTGGAACGAGCCCGACAACCCGGCCGCGGTCTATCGCAAGGTCGAGCGCAGCGACAAGATGAAACTCGTTGCCGACCTGCTGCCGCAGGTGTTCGCGTGGGCCCGAGCCGTCGACCCCGTGCAGCCGCTGACAAGTGGTGTGTGGCAAGGCAGTTGGGCCAACCCCGCGCAGCGCAGCGCCATCGCGTCGATCCAGCTGGACAACTCGGACATCATCTCGTTCCACAGCTACGCCAAGCCGGCCGACTTCTCGGCCCGGATCGATGAGCTCGCCCCGATGGGCCGGCCCATCCTGTGCACCGAGTACCTGGCTCGCAATCAAGGCAGCACCGTCGAGGGCATTCTGCCAATTGCCAAGCAGCGCAACGTCGGTGCGTACAGCTGGGGGCTCGTGGCAGGCAAGACCCAGACCTACTTCCCCTGGGATTCGTGGGACCACCCGTACCCCTCGGAGCCAAAGACCTGGTTCAGCGACCTGCTCTACCCCAACGGGCGGGCGTTCCGCGACAGTGAGGTTCTCACCGTCCGCAAGCTGGCCGGAACGGCCGGCCAGACCTGACGACCGTCAGTGCGCCAGCAGCAGGATCAACTGGGCCTGCAGCTCACCGAACAGGAAGCCGAGGGTGGCGCCGAGCACGACGACGATCCACTCGTCATCCTTGAACGCCGGCCGCAGCAGGTTCTCGAACGACAGGGAATCCAGCAGCATCATCTTGGTCACCATGACGTTCTCCAGATCGAGGCGATCCCGCATGTATCCCTCGATGTAGGTGGACGTTTCGGGCAGCTTGTCGATGATCGAATCGGTGATCTGCTTCTTCATGTCCACGTACTGGCGGCCGCCGACGGACTTGATGATCTTGCCGGTGAAGCCCATCTGGGTGTCGATGGTCGCGCTGATCTCGGTGGAGATCATGTCGAAGAACCGGTCCGACGACGGACCGTTCAACATGCTTTCCATGATGGCCTGGGGCGTGAAGATCTCCCTGGCCATGAGCGCCGCGTAGCCCTCGACGACCTGTGCGCGCTCGCGCTGGAAGACGCCCTGCCATTTGATGCCGAGGAAGACGTTCTTGCGCTCCAGCGGACGGAAGATCATTTGCAGCGCAACGTAGTCGGTCAGACCACCGGTCAGCAGGCCGAACAACGGCAGGGACCAGTGCCAGTTGGTGATGCCGAACACCACGGCCTGGACCAGACCGATCAGGAAGCCGAAGAGCAGGCCGGACATGATGAGGAACTTGAACGCCGGCTTGCCGATGTCCTGGAACACCGTGTTGAGCGTGACCTTGTCACGCACCAGGTTGGTGACGACCATGTGCTTGATGTCGAAGATCTGGTCGACCTGGCCGCGCAGCTTGTCGAACATGGCGGCCATGGCCGTCGGGATGCGCTTCTCGACGTTCTTGACGACGACGTCCTTGAGCTGGTCGGGCGTAGCGCGCCAGACCTGCGGCTGGAACGACATCATGATGGTGTCGACCATCTCCGCCGAGGTCTGCCGCAGTGGTTCGGCGAGTTCCTTGACCAGCTCGTTCGGATCGATCTTGTCGAACATCTCCTCGGGTTTGAGAATCTCCGAGGTCAGCGAATCCACCGCTACCGCAGCCATTTTCGGCGCGCGCTTGGGGATCTGGCCCTGCCAGCCGAGGTAGGGCGGGATGCCCTTGAACTCGACGGGATAGAACATCATCTTCAGGGCCATGATCTTGGTGATCCAGCCGACGAACGCCGCGCCCAACGGGATGGTGACGTACACCCACCAGGGGTAGGCGAACGCGTTCGCCATGAGATTCTCCACCTGGCTGTCTCCCATCAGTCGCGTCCAGCGAGTAGCTGGACTACGTTAACCGGCGACTACGTGCGAGAAGACTAACGGGCACGTCAGATCCGCAACGCGGGATCGCGTATTTTGTTAACCCCGCTCGAACCGCCTGATGATTCGGTATTGCGTGCGGAAACTGCGCACAGAAACAGTCCGCTGTTCGCCGCGGAGTGCGGCGAAACAGCGGACGATTTCGCGGCGTGGCCTAGAGGTCGAAGACCGTCGACCCGTTTGCGGTGGAGTAGTCGATGTAGATCCGGTTGTGCAGGAACGGCATTGCACCGGTGTTCGACAGTTCGGCGTTGTAGTCGTCGGTGGTCACCGTCGGTCGGTACGTCGAGGTGGTCGTGAAGGAGTAGAGCAGATTGCCGGCGGCGTCATACACCGAGATCGGCGTGCCCGCGGCCAGCACGTAGTACGCGACCGTGCCGTCGGTGTTCTTGATGGGGACCATTTGGGAGGAATTCACCAGCGTCGACGGGATGGTGCCGTAGACGCCACCCGAGTCGATCAGCAGATTGATCGGTGTGTTGACCCCATTGACGGTCATCGAACCGATCACGTTCGGCGAACCCGACGTGGTGACGCGCGCCGGCAGCGGGTTGGGGCCGAAGGTCAGCGTCTTGGCGACCTCGTCGATGTAGATGCCGTTCTTCAACGCGCCCGGCAGGCCGGTGGTGACCAGCCCGGGGCCGGGGCCCACCGCGTTGGTGCCGACACCCAGGACACCCACGACGCCGTTGTTCTTCAGGAAGTTGGCGAACGCGGCCTGCTGCGTCGGGTCGGTGATGACGTCGACCGAGACGGGCGCCGTGACGATGCCGCTGCCGAAGTTCACCGTGGTGTTGTAGGTGTTGTAGTTGTAGGTCAGGCCGCCGCTGTAGGCGCCGGTGCCGGTACCCACTGAGTTGCCGAGGCCGGTCTGGCCGACGTTCTTGGCGTTGACCACCAGGCCGGACGATCCGGTGTCCACCAGCACCTTGATGCTCGGCCCGCCGTTGACCGAGATGGTGACGATCGGCTCGACGCCCGCGTACATGGACAGTGGGACCGAGGCGTAGATGCGGGCGTTGGTGGTGGCATCGACGATGACGGCCTTGATGTCGCGATTCGCCGCCCAGTAACGCGCGGTCTTCAGCGCGGTCACAGCTTTGCCGATCAGCGCCTCGTTGGACTTGAGGGCCTTCAGGGCTGTCGCATTGGTCGGATCCGCCGCGTAGGCGTCCATCAGATTCTGCTGGTTCGCTTGGTACGTCGTGAGATAGTTGGCCGCCATCCGCAGCTCGTACCGGGAGTACCCGTTGGCCGAACTGGTGCCGAGGAGGGTGCGCGCCTGCGCGATCTCCGCCAGCGCGGTGTTGATGTACTCGTCCGCGGTAACGGTCTGGCCCGGCTGCCACGTCTCGGTGGGCGCCGGCGTGAGAGTTGCTGCGGCACTGGTCTTTTCCGTGGTGGTGGCCAGGGCGGGGGTAATGCCCAGCAGCTTGCTCACGGTCTTGGTCGTGCCGACCACGGCCCCGGCCAGGGACTCCTCGGTGGCCAGGGTGGCGGCGCCGAGTGCCTGGCCGACGGCGGCGAGCACCGAGAGCAGTCCGGAGACGTTGGCGGGAATGGTCGGCGCCGCGACGCTGCTCAACGCCTTGGTGTTGGGAATCGAAGTTATTGTGGCCGAAGGTGTTTCGGCTGCGGCGACGGTGACGTGCGGAGTGCTCGTAGCTGCCGGTGCCGATACGGCGGCCGGCGTCGCGGCGGTCGGTGAGGCCGTGTCCTTGGCCGCGGGGTCCGTGGTCGGCTTCACTGCGGCCGCGGTCTTCAGCGGATTCTTCGTCGACGGGTTGTTGGCTACCGCCTGGGCGGCGGCCGACGGGAGCTTCGCGACGGTCCCGGCATTCGGGGCGGTCGTCGACCGGCCGTTGTTCTCGGCCTTCGTGCGGCGATTGCGTGCCGGCTTCGCGTCGTTGTCGGTGTCCGCGGACGCGTCAGCCGAAGCCTCGGTGTCTGAGGCGGCCTTGGCGTCCGACGCCGCCTTGGGGGCCGCCGCGTCGGCAGCGGCAGCGGCGTCCTTCTTCTTGTTCTTGGCGTTCTTCTGCGCGGGCGGCTTCTTGGGCTGTGCCGGCGCCGATGAGGACGACGCGGAGTCCGAATCGGCGGACGGGGTGGCGCTCGCGACCGCCGCGCTCCCCAACAATGCCGCGCTGACGCCGACGGCAGCGACTCCCGTGCCCAGCCACGTCGATACGGCTAACTTCCGTGGCTGCGAACGACGGTGCGCACCAGGCATTTCGGCTCCTCCAGAGTCACGCCGCGCGGCCTCGTGACCCCGGCAGATCAACCGCTGCTGCGGCATTACCGCATAGCAGTGTGGCAGACCGGCGTCGTGCCGCAGTACTGACAGAAAATTAACAGTTGTGAACGACTGTCGCAGCGCTTCTGGCAAAGATTTTTGCCAGTATCGTCAATAACGCTGGGTCGGCTGTCGACGAGGAAGTACCGCCGGTAGGTGCCACCACCTCACTCTGCTGCCGCTCGGTGGGTGAGGGGACTCCGGCAAATCGCCCACGGGTTACCATCCCCGGACGTAAATTTGCCTCGAGCGATGATTACGCGTCGCACGTACGGCACTGGCAAGGGGGCTTTGGTGGCTGGACGTATAGGCAAACTCGGACTCGCGGCACTGCAGCGCATGGTGATCGTCTTGCTGCCGCTGGTGGTGTTCTGTGCGTACGTCACCCGGCCGGTGCAGCCCGTCGTGCACACCGAGGTGACGCCGACCGCGGAAATCGTTTCGGCGCCATCGACCATCGGTATGGCTGACTCCAGCCTGTACGGGATGTCGCAGCAAGACATCGACACCACGTTGGACATGCTGCAAGCCATGGGTGTCCAGGACGTTCGGGTCTACATCCCCTGGGTGTACACCGAGCCACTGCGTGGCCAGTACAACTGGGCACCGATCGACGCGATCATGAATGCGGCGAAGGCACGCAACATGGGCGTTCTCGCGATGGCCAACAGCACGCCCGTCTGGGCTGGGACGGCGGGGAGCTTCCCCGGGGCGAAGACGCCCGACCCGGTCGCCTATGCGAATTTCATGACCCAGGTCGCCACGCGATACGGCAAGACCATCTCGGCGTACGAGGTGTGGAACGAGGTGAACTGCGTTTGCTTCTACGACCCGGTCTCGCCGTCCAGCTATGCCCAACTGCTGCAGGCCGCCTACCCGGCCATCAAAGCGGCCGACCCCACGGCGACGGTCATCGCAGCCGGGCTCGGCAGCGTCTTCACCTTTGGCGGCGTCACCATGAACCCCGTGGACTACGTGAACGCCATGTATGCCGCCGGCGCCAAGAATTTCTTCGACGCGTTGGCATTCCACCCGTACCACGAGGGGTTGAAATTCTCTGACGGTGAGGGCGTGCCACTCGCGCCGCTCACCCAGATTCAGAACATCTACGACCTCATGGTGGCGAACGGTGATGCTGCCAAGAAGATCTGGATCACCGAGTACGGCGTGCCGACCGATCACGTCAGCGAGCACACCCAGGCCGAGTACATCAAGGACCTCATCAACACGTGGCAGACCATGACGTTCGGCGGGCCGCTCTTCATCTACACCACCCGTGACGACCAACCGGGCAGTGGCAAGTTCGGCGTCTTCTATGCGGACTGGATTCCGAAGGAAGCCGCGTTCGTCATCGCGCAGGAGATCCTGCGGCTCAATGGCGTCGGAGGTGTCGAGGGCATCTTGGCCCGGGTGTTGGCCGCAGTGCGGCTGGCGATCGGGGCGGTTGTGGACGTGGCCGTCAACATCGGAAGAGCAGTGGTGAAAGTCGTCGATGCCGCCTGGAACGCGTTTGTCGACGTCACCAAGGCGGTGACGCAAGCGGTGGTCAACACGGTCAAATGGGTCACCAACGCCGTCGTGCAGGGCGTGAAATGGGTTGCCAACACAGCGGTCGACGTGACGAAGGCTGTGGTCGCCGGTATTTCGAACGTGATCAAGAAGATCGGCGACATCATTCGTCCGCCGGCATCGGTCGCCGCAGTGAACCCGACGGCAGCGCTGAAGGCAGTGGCCGCGATGAAAGAGGTTGCGGCGGAGTTGGATTCGCCGAAGGCAACTGCCGCGACGAAACAGGAGCAGGCGGCCGGTGTGAAGGTTGCCCCGGTCAAGGGGGCCGACGTCAAGGACGCCGACGGTCCTGATGCCGTGAAGGCACCGGCCAAGGGGACGGAGAAGGACACCGCGGCCGGGCCCGAGGTCAAGCCGGTGGATGCGAACGCGACACACCCCAAGGACCCCGTGACCGTCGAGCCCGAGGTGAAGACACCCGAAGCGCAGACATCTGAGTCGAAGACCCCTGAGGTCAAGGGCGTGCCCAAGGCAGAGTCCGACGACAAGAAGCCTGTGAGCCAGAAGGACTCGGCGGGATCCAAGAAGGCCCAGCCGGATTCCGATGCGCCGAAGCAAGCTGATTCGCCCAAGCGTGGCAAGGGCAAGAAGGCCGGCCAGCACCCGACCGGCAGCGGCAAGCCCGCGGCCGGCGCGGCCGCCGATGACAGCCCGAAGGGCCAGTCGCCGCGCGGTGAGGCGCCGAAGTCGAAGCCGGTGAAGGCTGGTGCGGCCGGGACGTCGGCGCCGGGGTCCTCACACGACGAGTGAGTTGGTGTTTGCCAGCATTCCCTATTAGCGGTCAGTGACGCTCAGTGGCATAGTGGAATATGTGACATCTGATGGGCTGACGAGGAGCTGGACATGTCTATCAAAAAATTCGCAATCATTACCGCAGGCGCCTTGAGTTTTGCTGCCATCGGGCTCGGCACGGGTCAGGCGAACGCTGACAGTGACTGGTGGTGGGTACCCGCGCCATCGCCGGGTCAGATCGGCCAGATAATCGGCGTTCCGCCAGGTCAGGTCGGTCAGTTGCCGTTCGTCCCGCCCCCCGGGCACTGGGACAAGCCGGGCAAGTGGCTGCACTAGATCGCGTCTGACAACGGCCGCTTCGCTTTCGGCGAAGCGGCCATTTTATTCATTGGCTCGTAAATTTTTGCAAAGGGCACAGGGAATCTTCTTTCTCTCCGCGGCTTTCTCCCCGAGGCCGAATTGTTCGCATTCGTAAATTTGCGGGATATCGGCGGCAGGTATCGGCGTAATCGGCCCGCGTGGGTCGAAATACGAAGGTGCTGACGAACGGGGACGGCGAGCCGGGGGAAAGCTGACGAAGTCGACGATGAACGAGATTCAGCTCGGCAAAGTCAAACACTCGGACGTGATCTCAGCGAAAAACGTCACCGTCGACGGCAACCGGCAGTCGGTGGACGAGTTCGTCGGCCTGCTGGACACCTTCCCGTTCTGGTTCAACATCATCACGCCGCAAGGAGGGCATTCGCAGGTAGGTTTTGGCTCAGTGCGATTCAATCCGGGTGAACCGAAGCAATTGCGTTGAGTCGACCTGCATCTTCGGTTATTGACGACGTCACGTTCGACTTCTTTTGCGTTGACAGCAAACTGGTGCCTTCCTAACGTCCGGGCCAAGCTCTACGAAAATTGGCACTGGGAGGCAGCTTGTGGCGCAAACGCTTCAGTCGTCTCCGCGCGCCTCCGCGGCCTGGGCGCGTCCCGCTGTGGCGGTTGGCGATTTCATCGTCCTGACCGGCGAGACGTTCGCCGCGATGCTGCGTCCGCCATATGCCTGGCGTGAGCTGATCGAGCAGATCTGGTTCGTCGCCAGGGTCTCCGTCGTCCCGACGGTCGTGCTGTCGATTCCTTACACGGTGCTGATCGTCTTCACGCTCAACATCGTGCTGATCGAGGTAGGCGCCGGCGACTTGTCCGGTGCCGGCGCCGCGCTGGCCTCGGTGACGCAGGTGGGGCCGGTGGTCACCGCGATCGTCGTGGCCGGTGCCGGTTCGACCGCGATGTGTGCCGACCTCGGCGCGCGCACCATCCGGGAAGAGATCGATGCCATGAAAGTCATTGGTGTCAACCCGATTCCGGCATTGGTCGTGCCGCGCGTCCTGGCCGCGACGTTCGTCGCGGCGATGCTCTATTCGATGGTCGCCGTCGTCGGCCTGGCCGGCAGCTACTTCTTCGTCGTCTATATCCAGCACGTGACCCCCGGCGCGTTCATCGCGGGGATGACCCTGCTGACGGGCCTGCCCCAGGTAGTCGTCTCCCTGGTCAAGGCGTTGCTGTTCGGTCTGTCGGCCGGCCTGATCGCGTGTTACAAGGGGCTTTCGGTCGGTGGCGGCCCGACCGCGGTGGGCAACGCGGTCAACGAGACCGTCGTCTTCTCCTTCATGGCGCTCTTCCTCATCAATATCCTGGCAACCGCGTTCGGCGTGAAAGTCGCGCCATGACAACCGATGTGGATGTCGACCGCCCATCTCAGCTCAGCGAACTGGCGGGCCAGGCGGTCGCGGCGACCCGTCGGCTGGGGGAGCAGACGGCCTTCTACGGCAGCGCGCTGGCCGCCACAGGGGACGCCGTCCGGCGGTATCCGGGCGAGGTGCTGCGGCTGATCGCCGTCATGGGTATGGGTACCGGGGCCCTCGCCGTCATCGGCGGCACCGTGGTCATCGTCGGGTTCCTCACCTTGTCCA
Organism: Mycolicibacterium sp. P4_G11; assembly: GCF_056555145.1. Taxonomy (NCBI): domain Bacteria; kingdom Bacillati; phylum Actinomycetota; class Actinomycetes; order Mycobacteriales; family Mycobacteriaceae; genus Mycobacterium; species Mycolicibacterium sp. P4_G11. The sequence continues at coordinate 19,814 of NZ_JBFUJW010000008.1, read as the reverse complement.
CCGGCGCGTTGATCGCCGTCCAGGGCTACAACACCCTGTCCAACGTCGGTATCGAAGCCCTCACCGGCTTTTTGGGCGCCTTCCTGAACGTGCGCTTCATCGCGCCGGCCACCGCCGGGGTGGCACTCGCCGCCACGATCGGCGCCGGGGCGACGGCACAACTGGGCGCCATGCGCATCAATGAGGAGATCGACGCCCTGGAAGTGATGGGCATCCGGGTCGTCACGTACCTGGCCGCGACCCGGATCGTCGCCGGTGTGGTGGCGGTCGTCCCGATCTACACCGTCGCGGTGCTGATGTCGTTCCTGGCCACGCGCTTCGGAACCACGATCATCTACGGCCAGTCGCGCGGCGTCTACGACCACTACTTCACGACGTTCCTGCACCCGAACGACCTGGCATGGTCGTTCTTCGAGGTACTGGCCATGGCCGCCGCGGTGATGGCGGTGCACACCTACTACGGCTTCACCGCCACCGGTGGGCCGGCCGGTGTCGGCGAGGCCGTCGGCCGCGCGGTACGCACCTCGATCACCGCGGGCGTCTTCATCCTGCTGACCATCACGCTGTCCGTCTACGGGCAGTCCGGCAACTTCCACCTGGCGGGCTGAACCGAATGACGAAGGGCGCTAACGGAATTCGGCGTGAGCAGATCGACCCGATCTGGTGGGCGCCGGTGCTGGTGATCGTGGTCGTCGTGATGACCGCGATGACCTGGCTGCTGTTCTCCGGGTCGCTGCGGGGATTCGTGCCGTTGACCCTGGTTTCGGATCGGGCCGGTCTGGTGATGGAAGACGGCGCGAAGGTGAAACTGCGGGGCGTGCAGATCGGCGAAGTGGAATCGATCGGCAGCCGCACCGATACTGCGGGACACGTACTTTCGACCCTGAAACTGCGGATGGACCCCGGTCCCTTCGCGCAGCTGCCCAGCAACGTCGAAGCGCAGATCAGGTCCAGCACCGCGTTCGGCGCCAAGTATGTCGAACTCAACGTGCCCCCGACCGGTCCAAGCGGAGGCCACCTTCGGTCAGGTGCGGTGCTGCAGTCGCGGAATGTGACCGTCGAGGTCAACACGGTGTTCGAGAACCTGCAGTCGGTGGTCCAGGTGATCGACCCGACGAAGCTCAACTCGGTGCTCTCGGCGGTGGCCGAATCATTGCGCGGCAAAGGCGACGTCATCGGACAAGCCATCACGGACGCGAACCAGGTACTGCTGGCGGTGAATCCGCGCATGGACACGGTGCGCAGGGACTGGCAGTTGTTCGGCCAGACCGCGCAGGCGTATTCGACTGCGGCGCAGGACATCGTGTCCACCCTGGATTCGTTCTCGACGACCGCCACCACCATCGCCGGGCAGTCGAAAGAACTCGACGGACTCCTGCTGTCCGCCGTCGGATTCTCCCGCTCGGGCATCGACACCATCGGCGCGAACGAGACCAACCTGGTGCTGGCGATGAATCTGCTGAGGCCGACCACCGCGCTGCTCGACAAGTACTCGCCGACCTACACCTGCCTGTTCCAGGGCGCCCAGTGGTTCCTGGACCACGGCGGTCGATATGCCATGGGCGGCAACGGGAAATCGGTGATCATGGATGCCGCGCTGCTGGCCGGTGCCGACCCCTACCGTTTCCCCGACAACCTGCCGGTCGTCAATGCCAGCGGCGGACCGGGCGGCAAACCGAGCTGCGGTTCGCTGCCCGACGTCAGCAAGAACTTCCCGGTCAAGTATCTGGTGACCGACACCGGTTTCGGTGACGGATTGGATATGCGGCCCAACCCGGGCATCGGATTCCCTGGCTTCGCCAACTACTTCCCGGTGACCAAACCACAACCGGAGCCGCCGCGAATCCGGTACCCCGGTGGCCCGGCGCCAGGGCTGCCAGGGGTTGAGATGGGTGAACCCCAACCCGATTCGGGGTCACCGTGAGAAGCCGCCTCCGCGGGACCGTAACCCGCGTCGTGATCTTCACCCTGGTCAGCCTGCTCTTCATGTTCGGCCTGCTGACGGTGTTCGGGCAGTTCCGATTCGACTCGCGCGCCACCTACCAGGCGGTGTTCACCAACGTCTCGGGTCTGAAGGGCGGCAACTTCGTTCGCATCGCCGGCGTCGAGGTCGGGAAGGTCAAGAGCCTCGCCCTGCACAAGGATGGCACCGTCACCATCGACTTCGCCGTCGACCGGCAGCTGACCCTGACCGAGGGCACCACGGCGACGATCCGCTACGAGAACCTGATCGGCGACCGCTACCTGTCGCTCGACGAAGGGCCCGGGTCGGTGCGGAAACTCCTTCCGGGCCAGACGATCCCGTTGTCCCGTACCGCACCAGCACTGGATGTCGACGCGCTCATCGGAGGCTTCCGACCACTGTTCCGTGCACTCGATCCGGACCAGGTCAACGCGCTGAGCGGCGAACTGCTTCGGGTGTTCCAGGGCCAGGGCGGCACCATCTCGTCGGTGCTGGCCCAGACCTCGGCTCTGACAACGACATTGGCCGGTCGGGATCAGCTCATCGGTGAGGTCATCACCAACCTCAACACCGTGGTGGGCACCTTCGCCGCCCGCGACACTCAGTTCGCCGACGGCTTGGACAAGCTCTCACAACTCGTTCAGGGCCTGGCCGAACGCAAGTCCGACATCGCCACCGGGGTCGCCAACATCAACGCGGCGACGAAATCAGTGGCAGATCTGCTGACCGTGGCTCGTGAACACATCAAACAGACTGTGCAACAGACAGATCGGGTGTCGGGGCAGATCATGGCGGACCACGACTACGTCGACGACCTGGTGAGGACGCTGCCCGACGCATACCAGATCCTCTCGCGCAACGGGCTGTACGGCGACTACTTCGGCTTCTACCTCTGCGACGCGCTGCTCAAGCTCAACGGCAAAGGTGGACAACCCGTGTACGTCAAGGTCGCCGGCCAGGATTCCGGGCGGTGCACACCGAAATGACACGAAAAAGGTTCAACATCAAGCCACTAGCCGAACGCAACCGGTTGGCGGTCGGTGCGACCGGCATCGTGCTGATCGTCGCCATCGTCGCCGCCGCATTCAGCTACGACAAGATCCCGTTCATCAAGGGGACGTCCGACTATCAGGCGTACTTCGCCGATGCCGGCGGCATCAAGACAGGCAGCGACGTGCGGGTGTCGGGCCTCGGGGTCGGGCGCGTCTCGGGAATCCATCTGGAGGGCGCCAAGGTTCTGGTCGATTTCACGGTGCGTGACGGCGTCGAACTCGGCGACCGCACCGAGGCCGCGATCAAGACCGAAACAGTGCTCGGTACCAAGGTGCTGGAGCTGACACCGCGGGGCGACCGAAACCTGGCCGGTCCCATCCCGATTGAACGCACCACGTCGCCGTACGATCTGCCCGCTGCGCTGGGTGACCTGACGACCACGATCAGTGGCCTGGACACCACCCAGCTGTCGTCGGCGCTCAAGACGCTGGCGCAGACCTTCCAGAACACCCCGCCCGATCTGAAACTGGCGTTGGAGGGCGTGGCGCGCTTCTCCGATACCCTTGGCACCCGCGATGCGAAGCTGCGCCAGCTACTCGCCGATGCAGAGAAGGTGACAGGAGTGCTGGCGAAGCGCAGCGACCAGATCGCACGACTGGTGGTGAACACGGACGCGCTGCTGAGCGAGATTCTCTCGCAACGCAACTCGGTCGAGACGCTGATGGTCAATGTCAGCGCGGCCACCCAGCAGCTGTCCGGCCTGGTCAAAGACAATCGGACGCAACTCAAACCCGCCGTCGACAAGCTCAACGGCGTACTGGGCATCCTCGACAACCGCAAGAAGGAACTGCAACGCACGCTGTACCTGCTGCGCCGGTACGCAATGTCGTTCGGCGAAGTGCTGGGTGCGGGACCGTTCTTCAAAGCGTCACTGGTCAACCTGTTCCCGGGACAATTCGATCAGCCGTTCGTCGACGCGGCGTTCTCCGATCTGGGGCTGGACCCGAATGTACTGCTGCCGTCGCAGCTGACCGAGCCCGGCGCCGGCCAGCCCGGTATCCCGCCCCTGCCGACGCCCTACCCACGCACCGGTCAAGGTGGACCGCCGAATCTGTTTCTGCCCGATGCGATCACCGGCAATCCGGGAGATCCGCGCTACCCGTATCGCGAGCCGTTGCCCGCACCCGCGCCGGGTGGTCCGCCGCCCGGACCGCCGGCGCTGGCCCCGGCTCCCGGTGAGGTGCCCGCACCGACCGTCCCGCCGCCCACCCCGCTGCCGCCGCCGAACCACTCGCCCAGCGGTTCACCGGGCGTGGTTTCGGATCCGGTTTCCCCAGTGGGAGGGCGGTGACGATGGCTGTCGACCTCGGTACGAAAGATTCTCGCGGACGCGGGATTTGGCGGATCGCCATCGCGGTGAGTCTCGCTGTCACGCTGACCGTCGCGGTCACCGGACTGGCCCGATCCTGGTGGGTCACCGCCACGACGAGCACCTACGTCGCGTACTTCGCGAACACCAACGGCCTGTACACCGGCGACGACATCCGGATTCTGGGCGTCACCGTCGGCACGGTCGAAAAGATCGAACCGCAGCCGCGTGCCGCCAAGGTCACTTTCTCGGTGGACTCGCAATACGCACTGCCCGCCGACGTCCGCGCCGCGATCTTGTCGCCGTCACTGGTCAGCGCGCGGGCGATCCAGTTGGTGCCCGCCTACACCAGCGGCCCGAAGCTCGCCGCGGGGTCCACCATCGCATTGGATCGCACCGTGGTGCCGGTGGAGTGGGACGACTTCCGCCAGCAACTCGAGAAGCTGACGGATTCGCTGCAACCGACCAGCCCCGGCGGTCCCAGTGCGGTAGGCGAATTCATCAACAGCGCCGCGGACAACCTGCGTGGCCAGGGAGACACCGCACGCGACACCGTGATCAAGCTGTCCCGCGCGATGTCGGCGCTCGGCGACCACAGCACCGACATCTTCAGTACCGTCCGCAATCTGCAGATGCTGGTGTCCGCACTGTCGTCGAGCAGCGACCTGCTCGCGGACTTCAACACCAACATGGCCGCCATCACCACCGCGTTGTCGAGTACGCCGAACAACATCGCCGACGCGACACGCAATCTGGACACCGCGGTCAAGGATCTGCGCGGGTTCATCGCGGAGAACCGGGAAGGGTTGGGGACCACCTTCGACCACCTCAACGCGATCACCACGGCGCTCAACGACAGCCGCACGGACCTCAAACAGGTCCTGCACATCGCGCCGACGGTGTTCCAGAACTTCACCAACATCTACGACCCCGCGCAGAGCGCCATCACCGGCATCCTGGCGCCGGTCAACTTTGCCGACACCGTGCAATTCCTGTGCGGCGCAATCCAGTCCGCGGCGCGGGAGAACTTCGCTCAGTCGGCCAAGCTGTGCGTGCAGTATCTGGCGCCGATCATCAAGAACCGGCAGTACAACTTTGTGCCGATCGGCGGGAACCCGTTCGTCGGTGCAACTGCCCGGCCCAACGAAGTCACCTACAGCGAGCCGCGGCTGCGACCAGGCGGGGCTCCGCCGCAAGAGGCCCCGACGCCGGCTCCGCTGCCGGCAGAGGTGCCCGCGGCCGCGCCGACCGACCCGAGCCAGGGACTGGCCGGCCTCATGGTGCCGCCGCAAGGGACACAGCCATGAAGCGACTCGTGACCGTGACGCTCATCGTCGTCAGCGTGCTGGTGCTGCCGGGATGCCAATGGCGGGGCCTGAATTCGCTGACGCTGCCCGGCACTGTCGGCGACGGACCGGGCTCGTATGTGATCCAAGCGCAGTTGCCCGACGTCGTGGTGATCCAGCAGAACACCCGGGTGCGTGTCGGCGACGTCAACGTCGGCAACGTCACCAAGATCGAGGTGCAGGACTGGCACGCGCTGGTCACCATGAGGATCGACGGAGATGTCCACCTGCCCGCCAACAGCACCGCCAAGGTCGGGCAGACCAGCCTGCTCGGCTCGATGCACATCGAGCTCAGCCCGCCCACCAACGAGCCGCCGCAGGGACAGCTCACGGGCGGCGCGGTGATCCCGTTGTCCAGGGCCGCAACGTATCCCACCACAGAGCAGGCCCTCGCGTCGGCGTCGATCCTGCTCAACGGTGGCGGGTTGGCTCAACTCCAGGAGATCAACCAGACCTTCGCGAAAGCGCTGGCCGGGCGCGAGAACGACATGCGCAGCCTGCTGACCCAGCTCGACACGTTCATTGCCCGGCTCAACGCCCAGACCGACGACATCATTTCTGCCACAGAGAATCTGAACTCCCTGGTCGGCCAAGTCGCGGCGAACCAGCACACCGTCGACAAGGCGCTGACCACGATCCCGCAGGCATTGGCCGTGCTGGCCGAGCAGCGCGCGAACCTGGCCAACGCGATCGACGCCGTCGGGCGGTTCGGCGCCGTTGCCTCGTCGACCGTGACGCAGACCAAGGAAAGCCTGGTCGCGAATCTGCGGAACATGGTGCCCGTGCTGCGGTCGCTGGCCGATTCAGGGCCCGCGCTGACCAAGGGACTGGACTTCCTGTCGACCTACCCGTGGGTGAAAAGCAATCTGGGCAACTGGTTCCGGGGCGACTTCGCCAACATCACGATGGTCATCGACCTGACTTTGAGCAGGCTCGACAGCAGCCTGTTCACCGGAACCCGGTGGGAAGGCAACCTCACCGAACTGGAGATGCAGTGGGGCCGCACCATCGGTCAGATGCCCAGCCCGTACACCGCGGGCAACCCACTGATCGCTCCCTACCACTTCGGGGGGTACTGACATGCTGCGTCTGCGCTTGTCCCGCACCGTCTGGACCCAGCTGGCGATCCTCGGTGCCGTCACCGTAATTGCGTGCAGCGTCATGGCATTCGGGTTCGTGCACGTGCCGACGTTGCTCGGGTACGGCCGCTACACCGTGACCGTCGAACTGCCCGAATCGGGTGGCCTGTATCCGACATCGGTGGTCACCTACCGCGGCACCGAGATCGGCCGGGTCAGCGCGGTCGATGTCACCGCGGGTGGCGTCCGCGCCGAGCTGAACCTCGACTCGTCGATCAAGGTGCCTGCGGACGTGTCGGCCGCGGTCCACAGCCGCTCGGCCGTCGGCGAGCAGTTCGTCGAATTGATCCCTGCGGCAGGCCAATCCGGCAGTGGATCGGAACTACGTAGCGGCGCGACCATCCCGGTCGCGAAGGTACGAATTCCGCCCGATATCGGCAACCTGCTCGATGCCACCAACCGGGCGTTGGAAGCCATCCCGCAGGACAACCTGCGCACTGTCGTCGACGAAGCCGACAAGGCGGTCAGCGGGCTCGGGCCCGAGTTGTCGCGCATCGTCAACGGCTCGACGGCGCTGGCCATCGAGGCCGGCAAGAACGTCGGCCCGATCACGCAGCTGATCGACCAAAGCCCCGCGGTGCTGAACTCCCAAGTGCAGACCGCGGATTCGATCGCGACCTGGGCGCAACGGCTGGCCTCGATCACGGGCCAGTTCAAAGCGCAGAACGTCGCATTCGCCGAACTGCTGAAGCTGGGGCAACCGACCCTGGACGAGGGCCGGGCCCTGTTCGACAGGTTCGCCCCCGCGCTACCGCTGTTGCTGGCCAACATGGTGAGCCTGGGTGACATCGCGATCACCTATCGGCACGACATCGAGCAACTGCTGGTGTTGTTCCCGCAGGGCACCGCGCTGATGTCGGCGATCGCCGTCGCCGACTCGGACCTCAAGACGCCCTACCGAGGCATCTATCTGGACTTCAAACTGAACATGAACCTGCCGCCACCGTGCAACACCGGGTTCCTGCCGATCAAACAGCAGCGGATACCCAGCGAGGTGGACTACCCGGAGCGGCCGGCCGGTGAGCTGTACTGCCGGGTGCCGCAGGATTCCGATCTGAATGTTCGCGGCGTGCGGAACATTCCGTGCGAGAACAACCCCGCCAAGCGGTCACCGACCGTTGAACTCTGCGAGAGCAACGAGCCGTACGTGCCCCTCAACGACGGTTACGTCTGGAAGGGCGACCCCAACGCCACCCTCACGGGTCAGGGGGTTCCGCAGTACGCGCCGGGCACCGATCCACGGCAGCGCCCCGGCGCTCCGCCCGGACCGGCACCACCGGTGGCCTTCGTGCCCTATGACCCCGCGACCGGCGGGTACGTGGGTCCGGACGGCAAGCCGTACACCGACTCAGACCTGGCCGCCACCACGAAAGGCAAGACATGGCAGAGCATGCTGACGCCGAACAACTAGACGCAATTGCCGATCTCAGCGACACAGTCGACGAGACGGACGTAGCGGCCAAACCGTCCTTGCGGCAACGGTTGCCGCGCATCGCGCCGGTGGTTGCCGTGGCGCTGGTGCTGGTGGTCGCCGTCGGTGCCCTGGCGGGCTGGCTGGGTTTGCGCGCTCACCAGGCGCAGGAGGGGCAAGCGCTGAAGAACTTGTACGTGCAGACCGCGCGCCAGGCAGCGCTGAACCTGACCACGATCAGCTACACCGAGGCGGACACCGACATCCGGCGAATTCTCGATGCATCCACCGGTGCGTTCCGGGAGGACTTTCAGCGTCGGTCGGAGCCGTTCGTCGCCGTGGTGAAACAGGCCCGATCGAAATCCGAGGGCACTGTCACCGAGGCCGGCCTGGAGTCGGTGACCGGTGATGGCGCACAGGTACTTCTCGCGGTGTCGGTGCGGACATCGTTGGCCGAGGCGCCGGCCGGCCCACCGCGAAACTGGCGCATGCGGATCAGTGTCGCGAAAGACGGTGCCGGCGCGAGGATCTCCAACGTCCAGTTCGTGTCGTGAGACACCGGACGATCAGGGCAACATGAAGGACAGATCATGACAGTGGACATCGAAGAACGCCCCGTATCGGTCGAGGCGGCCGAAATTGTCGAGGCCGAACCTGCGGTAGTGCAGAGTGATTCGGGGAGACCGTGGGCGCGGTGGGTTGGGGTTGCGCTGGCGGCCGTGGCAATGCTCCTCGCCGTCGCCGCGGGATACCTGAAATGGCAAGATGATTCGGTGCGGCTGGCGCAGACCGCGGCCACCGAGTCGGTGCGGGCCGCCAGCGAGGGCACCATTGCCATGCTGTCCTACCGCCCGGACACCGTCGACACCGAACTCAAGGCCGCTGCTGACCGTCTGACGGGAGGTTTCCGCGGCGAGTACACAAAGCTGGTCGACACCGTCGTGGCCCCTGGGTCCAAGCAGAAGCGCATCTCGGCGGTAGCGACGGTGCCTGACGCCGCTTCGGTTTCGGCCACCGAAAATCATGCGGTGGCACTGGTTTTCGTGAACCAGACCACCACCATCGGCAATGATGCTCCCACCGGTTCGACGTCGACCGTGCGGGTGACTCTCGACAAGGTGCACGATCGATGGCTGATTTCGCAGTTCGACCCGGTGTGATCCCCGGGATTCTGGTCGTGGTCGCCGCCGGATTCGGGTGGACGGCGCCGTCGGCCCTTGCCGATCCGGTGACGTACGTGAACAGCGTCAATGCGCGGCCCGGGTTTGCATTCCCGAGCGGTGATGCCGCCATCGCCTACGGGCGCGGCGTGTGCGACAAGATCTCCGCGGGCCGTAGCTATGCGCAGATCATCGGTGACATCAAGGTCGACGTCACGGGCGGCGACGAAGGCCAAGCCAATTACCTTGTCGGACAGGTTGCCAACGAACTGTGCCCCGAACTGATCGGGCCGCTGCGCGATTCCGCGGCCAACTACCGGCCGAGGGCACAGTGAGCACCCGGTTGGCCGGGGTGATCCTGGCGGTCTTCGCGTTCGGCGCCGCGCTGCCTGCGGTGGCCCACGCCGACAACGCGCGCCTCAACAACAGCGTGGTTGCCAACGTCTACACCATTCAGCACCAGGCTGGGTGCACGAACGATGTCGCGGTCAGCCCGCAGCTGCGGCTCGCGGCGGAGTGGCACGCCAACGACGTGCTGAACAACCGCGACCTGGACGGTGACCTCGGCTCAGACGGGTCGACCCCGCAGACGCGGGCCCAGGCTGCCGGCTTCCGGGGCAAGGTGTTTCAGACGGTGGCGATCAACCGGTCGATCGCCATCAACAACCTGGACGTGCTCAACCAGTGGTACTACGACCCGCCGACCTACGCGATCATGGCCAACTGCGCCAACACGGTCATGGGTGTGTGGTCGGAGAACAGTTTCGACCGCTCGGTGGTCGTTGCCGTCTACGGTCAGCCGGGGGCGTAGAGACTCACCGTCTGGGTCTTGCCCTTGAGCGGGACGGCCGCGCCAAGAGGCGCAGCAGTACCAGGCGGCCTGGCGGGTCGTAGGTGGTCAAGGCGCCCTCCGGCTCAGGAGTGTGTGCCCATCTTCCCGTGGCGGCCCGCGGTTTGTCCCCGATCTAGACCAGGTCGCGCAGCTCCTCGATGAGCTTGACGCGGTCGGCGGTCGTCGCGCCCATCGGCACCACGTTGAGCACCGTCACGCCGGACTCCCGGAACGCGGCCACGCGTTCCTTCACGAATTCGCGGCTGCCGATCAGCGAGATGTCCCGAACCAGTTCGTCGGGAACGACTTTCGCCGCGCCGTCCTTGTCGCCGGCCAGGTACAGCTCCTGGATGCGGTCGGCTTCGGCGCCGTAGCCGTACTTGGTCGCCACGTTGTGATAGAAGTTCTTGCCCTTGGCGCCCATGCCGCCGATATACAGCGCGATGTGGGGCTTGATGAACTCGCGCATTCCCTCGACATTGTCGCCGATGGCGAGTGCCGGTCCGGCGTAGATGTCCATGGGCGGCAGCGTCGCGTCGCGCTTGGCGTACCCGGCCTCGAGTGCGTCGCCCCAGACGTCCTTGGCGCGTTCCGGCAGGTAGAAGATCGGCTGCCAGCCTTCGGCGATCTCCGCGGCCAACTCGACGTTCTTCGGGCCGAGGGCTGCCAGCAGCACCGGAATGCGCTCGCGCACAGGATGATTGATCAGCTTGAGCGACTTGCCGAGCCCGGTGCCCTGGCCCTCGGGCAGCGGGATGGTGTAGTGCTTACCCTGGTAGGTGAGTCGCTCACGGCGCCACACCTGCCGGCAGATTTCGACGACCTCGCGCGTACGCCCGATCGGGTTGTCATAGGGCACGCCGTGGAAGCCCTCGATCACCTGCGGGCCCGACGCGCCGAGGCCCAGGATGTACCGGCCTTCGGACACGTAGTCGAGGCCGGCGGCGGTCATGGCCGTCAGGGTCGGCGTGCGCGTGTAGAGCTGCAGGATGCCTGAGGCCAGTTGCACCCGCTCGGTGGCGGCGGCCAGATAGCCGAGTGCGCTGACGGCGTCGAAGGAGTACGCCTCCGGGACGAAAACAACGTCCAAGCCGGCCTTTTCGAGGTCGGCGACCTCGGCCACGACCTCCTTGAAGCCGCCGGCGTAGTTGATGCCCAGACCGATCTTCATGTCACTGCTCCTTCGCGGCGAGGGCGGCGATCTCTTCGGCTGCCTCGGCCTGGATCTGGGGGAACTGGGCGCCCATCGCCTCCGACAGGGCCTGGGCGCCGGACAGCGGCCGGACCATCACCATGAAGTCGTCGATCAGGCCCTCGTTGTTCACGTGGATGAAGTCGCATCCGGTGATCTTCTTGCCGCCCACGGTGGCCTCGAAAACCAGTGCGTGGCTGCTGGTTTCGGGGTCGTTGATCTCACGGACGTAGCGGAAGTCCTCGAAAACCCGCATCACACCGCGCAGGATCGCTGCGGTGATGGGCTTACCGGGATAGGGCTTGAACGCAACGGGGCTGGTGAACACCACGTCGTCGGCCAGACAGGCCACCATGGCGGCGGGGTCGTGGGTCTCCACGGCCTTGCGGAATGCCTGCATCGCATACCTCGCATAGTCAATTTGTTGATTAGGTATCGGTGACGCTAGCGGGACAAGCTCAGCATGTCTATATGTGACTAATCACTTTGTTGACTATTAGACTCACGGGCATGGCTCTGCGCGACGCCGTATTGGCGGCCCTGCTCGACAGTGAGGCCTCGGGATACGACCTGGCCAAGGGCTTCGACGCGTCCGTTGCCAACTTCTGGATGGCCACCCCTCAGCAGCTGTACCGGGAGCTCGACCGCCTCGCAGCCGACGGGCTGATCGAGGCTCGCGTCGTGGAACAGGAGCGGCGGCCCAACAAGCGGATGTTCACGCTGACCGATGCCGGCCGGGCCGCGGTATATGAGTTCACCGAAGCGACACCGAAGCCGCTGGCCATGCGCGATGACTTGCTGGTCCAGGTGTCAACCGTCGACAGCGGCAACGATGTAGCGGTGTGCGCGGGTCTGCGGGATCGAATCCAGTGGACCACAAAGCAACTCGAACTCTACGAGCGAATCCGCGCGCGGATACTGGGTGGCCGTAGCGAAGCGGTGTTCTTGACCGAGGCGGATCGGGTAGGGCCCTACCTGACCCTGATGCGCGGCATCTCGTTCGAGCAGGAGAACCTGCGGTGGGCGCAAACGGCGCTGGCGGTCATCGAGCGGCGGCAGCCGCGGCGTTAACATCGGGTATGCCCGTCTGGGAGCCGGGTCCGGCGCAGATGATGGTCGTCGGCACCTTCGGCGACCTGGACCTTCACCACCATCCGATCGGTGGTCAGTTGCCTGATGATGCACCTGAGTAGGTTGGTCTGAAGTCGGCGGGGGAGGAACATATGCGGGGTCTGGTCAACTGCGGAGCGGCACTCGTGGTGGCAGTGCTGGCTGCGGGCTGCGGCGGCGGGTCTACGCAGTCCAGCCCAGCCACCTCGTCCGCCAAACCGGCGACCTCGACGGCACCGCCACCGCCGGCGATCGTCGCCCCCGCGCAGCTGAAGCCGGGGGCCTACCCGACCAAGGCGCATGAGCCCTACGGCACCGCGGGTGCCCCGGAGATCGGCGCGAAGGTCGAGGCGCAACAGCTGGCCGGCTACGTGGTAGGGCCGTGGGAGGTCGACAGCACCCTCACCGAGCCTTATCTGTCAACGTATTTCGTGATCGATGCGCCGGGTGCGCTGGCTCAGTTCGGACCCGAGAGCATCGCCTCCGCTGCCGGCCGGCACAACTTCATCGACGGGTTCGCCTCGGCGCGGGAGTCCGCGACCAAGTCCGTGTTGATCAACGGCGTGCTGCGGTTCGCCGGACCGGCGGATGCCACCGCCGCGGCCAGTGAGATGAATGCGGCGGCCTTGCAGCTCAAGATCCGCGGCGCGGAGCCGAAACCTGTTGCACTCCCCGAGCATCCGGATGCGCTGGCGTCGACGTACGACGTCGATTCGCGTGGCGCGAAGGTGACCACCGCCCGGTCGTTCACCGCGCGCGGCCCGTATGTGCTGATCCAACTGGCGCAATCGACAGGTGGTCCGGATCCGGCCATCGCGTTGGCGGCCAAGGCGATAGGGGCCCAGGTCCGTGCGATCGAGCCGTTCAAACCGGCGGCTGAGCTGGCTGCGGTGCGGGTCGACCCGACGGGACTCCTGGCGTTGACATTGCTGACCGATGCGCCCCGCAACTCCCAGAACGCCGTCTACTCCGGTACCGGGGCCTTGCACTTCCAGAGCAACCCGATCACGTCGAGCAAGGTGTTCCAGGACAACGGCGTGACCGGGTTCGCGCGGGGGAAGACCAGTGTGTATCAGGCCAAGGACCCGTCGTCAGCGGTGAACGTGGCGAACGCCTTCGGTAAAGAGGTGTCGGTCGACGGGACCGAGACCGCCGATCCGGTGCCGGCACTGACGCTCAGCCGCTGCATCTTGTTGGCCAACCCGAAGCAGTTCTACTGTGTCGCGCCGGCGGGCAATTACGCCATCGAGGCGCGTGGCGCCGAACTGAAAGACGTGCACGAACAGGTTGCCGCGCAGTACATTCTGTTGACAGCTAAGCCTTAGCGGAGCCGTTCAGCGACAGGCCGGTGGTCGACTGCAAGAGGCAGATGACCGTGCTCGGTAGCGGCGTGTGTCCCGTCCGGTCCATGTTGGAGTCGATCAGGTAGGTCGAGGTGTACCCGCCGTTCTGGCCGGTGTACTGCGTCAGACCCGCCGCGCACCGCTGATCGGCGACACCGGAGACGGCGTCGTTGACCGCGACGCTGGCCCGGAGGAAGACCTCGGCGATATGTGGTGCGGAACAGTCGACCAGGGTCACCTCCACGACGCTCGGGTCGGTGGGCGGGGGCGTGTTCAGGCAGTCGCCGACCTGCAGGTCGACCCACTTGGCCTGCCGCGCATTCGGTTTGATCGGCACGATGGGGACCGGTGAGGGTAACGGGGCCGCGGTCGTGGTCGCGGCGGGCCCAGCGGGCGCTGTGCCCGCAGTGCTCGACGATGGTGTCGCCGACGTATTCGAACCACAGGCCGCGAGCAGCGACATTGCCGCGACCTGCCACACGAGCCGATGTGGGCGAACGGTCATGCTGATCATGTTAGTGCTTCGGGGCGGCAATCATGTTGATATCCAACGTGATTGCCGTGGCGTGAAGGTCACCTGCTCTGGCCGGATCGGATTCCGAATATGTCGGCCAGCACCCCCGACAGCGTCGCGGCCGGATCAGGTGGCAACGTCTCGGCACGCCACGCGACGAACGCATCCGGTCGGATCAGCAGGGCGCCGTCGGTTTGCAAGCCGGTCGCGGCGAGCCACGCCGGCCGATCATTTGCTGTAATTGTCTGCACAGCAACGCCTTCCGGTGCAGCACGATGCCAGCTGCCGGTGTCGTCCGAGGTCAGGAGGGCGCACTCGGGGCCGACGAGATCCAACGTGGAAACGCGGCCGCCTTGCAGCCACACGTGTGGCATCCGGGTGCCCGGCTGTCCGCGCAACTCGGTGACGAGTTCGGGTTGTGCCCCGCTGGGTGGGGTGTCGGCGATGACGGCCGTCGACCGGTACCGATACCCGGCCAACAGCGCGAACATCGGCTGTTCTTCGTCGACGTCGAAGCCCGAGGGGGCATCGAAGTCCAGGGTCGCGAGGATCGGTCCGGTCAGCGACTGCCGGCTGCTGAACACCCCTACCGGATGCCGTTCGTCGTGATAGGTGGCCAGGAGTGCAGGGCCGGCGCGGCCCTGCAGCACAGCGGCCAGTTTCCAGGCCAGATTGTCGGCGCTCTGGATCGCGACGTTGGCACCACCGGCCCGGAACGGCGGCATCGCATGGGCGGAATCGCCGACGAAGAAGGTGCGGCCGCACAAGAATGACGCGGCCACCCTTTGGTGCGGCTGCCACGGTGCGACGTCGATGATCTCGATGTCGATCGGCTCGCCCACTGCCGCCAGGATCAGGTCGCGGCAGCGTTGCTCGGTGAACTGGTCGGCGGACTGACCATGCTGCGGAAAATAGGTGGTGATGAACAGGCAGAGATCACCGTCCGCCGGGACGAAGATGCCGTCCACCCCGGTGTTTTTCACTTGCACGCTGGCACCGTCGCCGAGGTGCGGGACGAACTGGAGCCAGGGGCCGCGGAAGTAGATGAACACCACGTAGATCGGCAGCGTGTCGAGGCCGGTCGTGTGGACGCCGAGGGTGCTTCTGATGCTGCTGTGTACACCGTCGGCGGCGACGAGGTAGTCGGCGCGTATCGCGGTTCTCTGGCCGTACGCGATGTCACGCAGCACAGCGCTGACTCCCGATGCGTCCTGGTCGAGGGACGCCAGCTCGGTGCCGTACCGGACTTCGCCGTCACGATTTCTGATGTGGCGCAGAAGGATTGGCTCCAGCCGACTCTGTGGACAGTATTGGATCACCGGTTCGGGGCTGAGGTGGTCCAGCCCGGCGAAGATGGCGCCGATGTCGAGGGCGGGCAGTTCTTCCGAACTGTTCAGGGCCGGCTTGATCACCATGTCCGCCGTCTGGGCGCCGACCGCGTGCACCTCGTCGGACAGTCCCAACCCGCGCAAGATTTCCAGCGTGCGGAAACTCAGGTTGCGGGCCTTCGGATAGCGGAAGAGCTCTGGGCGCTTCTCGACGACGAGGGACTCGACACCGTGCTTGGCCAGCAGGGCGGCTGTCGCCAGCCCGGCCGCACCGGCCCCGACGATCAGGACGGGCGTGCGTTGGGTAGTCATCGGGGCCTCCCGAATTTGAATGGAACTAATTAGTTCCGTTCAACGGTGACACGGTTTCCGGCCAGGCGCAAGCCCTGACGGTCAGGAAGGCGACGCGGTGGCCAGCGGCAGCACCACGTCGTCCAGCACCCGCCGGACGTAGATGCGGTCGATGGGGCGTCCGGAGATCATCCGCAGGATGTTGAGCCCGAGGACTGCGTCGGGCAGCAGCGTCAGATCGCGCGCGGTGGAGATCTCACCGCGGGCGACTGCCCGATCGAGGATCGAGCGCAGCACTTGGCGCGGCACGCTCAGCACCAGATCGTCGAGGGCTGCCGACAGTACGGGGTCGCGCATCGCGGCCGTCGCGACCCCGACCACCACGCGAATCGTGTCAATGTCCTTGGCGTCGTAGTCGGGAACAGCATCCACCAAGGCGTCCAGGTCGCCGCGCAACGAGCCGGTGTCGGGGGCGGGTGGCGTCCCGAGCGAGCGCCGCCAGTGCGCGATGGCCTGTGCCACGACCTCGCCTTTCGACGACCAGCGCCGGTAGATCGCCGCCTTGCCGACCCCGGCGCGCGCCGCCAGGTCATCCATCGTCATCCGGTCGTAGCCCAGCTCGGTGACTGCCGCCAGGGTCGCGTCGAGGATCGTGGCCTCCAGCGTCGGATCCCAGCGACCGGCCGCACGCTTGGGAGCTCGACTGGTCGGCATGGGGCCCTCCTCGTTTTCAGCGGAACAAGACAGTTCCGCAACTGTAGAGCGACTCCCCGCCGATGTCCGCGATCTCGCCCAGCCTCTCTGCGTCGAACGACTGTGGCGATCGGCCGATACCATCGCAGTACCCGCGAATCCAGGAGGCCGGCATGCCCGAATACACCGTCGGTGACTACCTGCTGGACCGGCTCGCTGAACTCGGCGCCACCGAGATATTCGGGGTCCCAGGTGATTTCAATCTGGAGCTGCTCGACCATGTGATCGCGCATCCGGATATCCGGTGGGTCGGCAGTGCCAACGAACTCAACGCCGGATACGCCGCGGACGGCTATGGGAGGCTGCGGGGGATGGCGGCGCTGATCACCACGTTCGGTGTCGGGGAGCTGTCCGCCGCCAACGCGATCGCGGGCAGCTACGCCGAGCACGTGCCGGTGGTCCACATCGTCGGCACCCCATCCATCGACGTCCAGGGCTCCCGCCGGGTGATCCACCACTCGCTCGGTGACGGCGACTTCGACCACTTCCTCCGTATCGCCCGTGAAATCACCTGCGCACAAGCCAAACTCGTGCCGGCCACCGCCACTCGGGAAATCGACCGGGTGCTGTCCGAGGTGCACGAGCGCAAGCTGCCGGGCTACCTGATGCTGGCCACCGACGTTGCCCGGTTCCCCGTGGAACCTCCGACGGGACCCCTGCCGCGGTACACCAGTGGCACCAGCCCGCGGGCGCTGTCGCTGTTCACCGCGGCCGCCGCCCGCCTCATCGGCGAGCATCAGCTGACGGTGCTGGCGGACCTCCTCGTGCATCGACTGGAAGCCGTCCCGCAGCTGGAGGCACTGCTGGCGGCCGACGTCGTCCCGCACGCCACGCTGATGTGGGGCAAGAGCCTGGTCGACGAGTCGGCGCCCGAATTCCTCGGCATCTATGCGGGCACCTCCAGTCAGGAGTCGGTCCGTCGGGCCATCGAAGAGGCCCCGGTGCTGGTCACCGCCGGGGTGCAGTTCACCGACATGGTGAGCGCATCGTTCACGCAGCAGATCGACCCCGCGCGGACCATCGACATCGGCCCCAATCAGAGCGTCGTGGCGGGTGAAGTCTTTGCGCCATTGGACATGTCAGCGGCGCTCGACACGATCACCGGCATCCTGAAGGGCCGGCCCACTCGGTCGCCGGCGGTGCCCCAACCCGTGCCTGATACGTCTGACGCGATGCTGACACCGGATCAGCCGCTCACGCAGAAAGCTCTGTGGGACAAGGTTTGTGGCGCCCTCACCCCGGGCAATGTGGTCTTGGCCGAGCAGGGCACGTCGTACTACGGCATGGCCCGACACCGACTGCCCAGCGGCGTGGCGTTCATCGGTCAGCCGCTGTGGGCGTCCATCGGCTACACGCTGCCGGCCGCACTCGGCGCGGGTCTGGCCGAACGGAGCCGTCGTCCGGTGTTGCTGATCGGGGACGGTGCCGCACAGTTGACGATCCAGGAACTCGGCCAGTTCGGGCGCGAAGGCGTGCCCGCGGTGGTGATCCTGGTGAACAACGACGGCTACACCGTCGAGCGCGCGATCCACGGTCCCACCGCGCCGTACAACGACATCGTCAGCTGGCGGTGGCGCGACATTCCGGCAGCGCTCGGCATCCGAAACCCGTTGTCCCACCGGGCCACCACCTGCGGAGAATTGGACGCCGCCTTGGCCGACGCGGCAGCACACCCGAACGATCTGGTCTTCATCGAAGCCGTGGTGACCGCTCTGGACGTGCCGCCGCTACTGGAGGAACTCGCCGAGGCAATCGCCAAGGCGAACGAGGCTACTTAGCTCCCAGATAGGCGTCGGCCCAGGCGCCGATGATCCGTCCCGCTCGCTTGGCCTGACCAGGTCCGGTGAGCAAGTGTTCGGTGCCCTCCAGCGAGACGAAGCTGCGTGGGTGCCGGGCAGTCCGGAAAATCTCACTGGCGTTCTCGATGCCCACGGTGTTGTCGGTCGGCGAGTGCAGGATCAGCAGCGGCAGGTGCAGCTCCTTGATCTTGCTGTGCAGCTTGGCCGCGCGGACATCCTCCACGAAGTCGCGCTTGAGGGTCAGTTCACGCCCGCCGACCATCCACTGTGCGCTGCCGTTCGCGAGCACGCAGTCGAGGATGTCGTCGTACTGCTTCTCGACATGAGACGGGTCGATGGGCGCACCGACGGTCACGACCGCGCGGACGCCGGGAGCCTGCCGCGCCGCGGACAGGACCGACGCCCCGCCGAACGAGTGCCCGACCAACAACGCCGAAGGCGTGCCGCGCTCGGTCATGAACTTGCACGCCTCGATGACGTCGTTGGTCTTATGGGTGAAGGACCCGTCGCCCCAGTGGCCTTCCGAGTCGCCCAGCCCGATGGCGTCGAAGCGAAGCATCCCGATGCCGTCGGATGCCAGCTGCTTGCAGATGCGTGCCGCGGCGGGGGAGTCCTTGCCGAGCGTGAAGCCGTGGGAGAAGACGCCCCAACCGCGCGGGGTGCCTTCAGGTAGGTCGATGATCCCGGCCAGCATAGGGCCGGTGGAACTCTGGAACTTGACGCGTTCAGCCACGGGACGGGTTTATCACGTGTGGCAAGCCGGACGTGGCCGATTCTTTGCTGGAGGCCATCGGTAGGGTGGAGGTTTCACGGGAAACACGGCCTGCGGGTCGTAGCGGTCAGTGACGCCTGCGCCCCGTATGCAGTCCTGAGATCCGGAGCAGAGTCGTGACCCTGAACACCATCGCCTTCGAACTGGTCCCGCCCAATATTGAGCGCGGTCCCCAGTTTGCGGTCGACGAGGCGCACAAGGTGCTGCTCAATGCGGCCGCGGTGGGTATCGAGGGCCGTATTCGGCACGTGATGATCCCGGGGATGATCGAGGAAGACGGCGATCGGCCCATCGAGATGAAGCCGAAGATGGACGTCCTGGACTTCTGGCAGTTGATGAAGCCTGAGCTGCCGGGGATGCGTGGGTTGTGCACGCAGGTGACGTCGTTTTTGGATGAGGATGCGCTCGGCAAGCGGCTGAGTGTGCTGCAGGATGCGGACTTCGATGGCATCGCGTTCGTGGGTGTGCCGCGCACGATGAGCGACGGCGACGGTACGGG
>NZ_JBFUJW010000007.1:0-188284 GCF_056555145.1 Mycolicibacterium sp. P4_G11 | reverse complement strand
ACCACCGCGCTCGAGGGCTACATCCGCTGGTACAACACCGAACGCATCTCGACAAAACTCAAGGGCCTGAGCCCGGTCCAATACCGGGCCCAGGCCCTTAAGTCCTAAGCTCCCAAAGTCAGAGTCCAACTTTCGGGGACCACTTCAAACCACCCGGTTTTGGGGGTTTTCGCGTTTCCTCGTGGTGGCGCTCGGTGCGGTGATCGCCGTCGGCTGCTCGCCAGGACAGGCGCGGCCCGACACGGCATCCGTGCAACTCGGCCATGAGTTCGTCCTCGGCGGTGGGCAGGAAGCGCTGCTCGACGGCGCCGGGCTGCGGCTGAAATTCGATCGGGTGCTTGATGATTCGCGCTGCCCCAAGCGGGTGTCGTGTGTATGGACGGGCGCAGCCCGCATCGCGATGATCGCCACGCCCGACGGTCAGCCGCCGACCACGCTGGAGTTCAACACGAACCCGGCGCCGGGCCAGACTCACCTGACCGAGACGGTCGGCGGGTACACCGTCGAATTGCGTTCACTGGACCCGTATCCCGAGATTCCGGGGACCATTCCGCTGCCGGATTACCGGGCCACCATGCTGGTGGTCCGCTGAGCTAGTACGTCGGTTCGTTGAGTACCGCGAGCAGGCTCCGGGCGGCGACGACGCGGTCGACGGCCGGGCCGGTGAGCGCGTCCAGTGCGCATTCCGGATCGGCGGGCGGGCCCATGTGCCCGCAGCCGCGGGGGCAGTCCTCGATGGCCTCGGCGAGGTCGGAGAACGCCAGCAGCACGTCGTCGGGCTTGATGTGCGCGAGGCCGAAGGACCGGATGCCCGGGGTGTCGACGACCCAGCCGGACCCGGCCAGCGGCAGCGCCACCGACTGCGTCGAGGTGTGCTTGCCCTTGCCGACACCAGACACCTCACCGATGGCCCGATCTGCGTGCGGCACAAGGCGGTTCACCAACGTGGACTTGCCCACCCCGGAGTGTCCGAGCAGCACCGTCACCTGACCTTCGAGCAGCGGTGCCACCACATCGAGGGGGTCGTCGCGCCCGGCGGTCAGCACCGTCAGGTCGAGGCCGGCGAACTCGGCGGCGAACGGCTCGGCCGGCGCCAGATCGTTCTTCGTCAGGCACAGGATCGGCCGCAGCCCGCCGGTGTAGGCGGCGATCAGGGCGCGCTGCACCAGCCCGGCACGCGGCGGCGGGTCGGCCAGCGCGACCACCATCAACAACTGGTCGGCATTGGCGACGACCACGCGTTCGGTCGGATCGGTGTCATCGGCGGTGCGGCGCAACACGGTTCGGCGTTCGTCGCGGCGGACGATGCGGGCCAGGGTGTCGGGCTTGCCCGACAGGTCGCCGACGATGCCCACCGAGTCGCCGACGACGATCGGCGTACGGCCCAGTTCGCGGGCCCGCATCGCGGTGACGATGTGGTCGGGATTGCCGTCGAGCGCACAACCCCAGCGGCCGCGGTCAACGGTGACGACCATGGCCGCTTCGGCGTCGGCGTGCGTCGGCCGGTTCTTGGTGCGGGGACGTGAACCTTTGCCCGAGCGCACCCGGACATCTGATTCGTCGTACTCCCGCAAGCTATTTCCCGGCCAGCAGGTCTGCCCACATACCCGGGAAGTCGGGCAGCGTCTTGGCTGTGGTGCCGATGTCCTCCACCTGCACACCGGGCACGCGCAGCCCGATGATCGCGCCGGCGGTGGCCATGCGGTGGTCGGCGTAGGACCGCCAAAGGCCTTCGTGCAGCGGCACGGCCGTGATCACCAGACCGTCGTCGGTCTCGCGGCACTGGCCGCCCAGTCCGTTGATCTCGTTGGTCAGCGCGGCCAGCCGGTCGGTCTCGTGCCCGCGCAGATGCGCGATCCCCGAGAGCGTCGACACCGAACCCGGGCTGGCGAGCGCGGCCAGTGCGGCCATCGACGGCGCCAGCTCGCCGACGGCCTTCAGGTTGGCCTCGAAGCCCGGGTAGCTCTGCGCACCCCGGACCTCCAGATGCGAATCGACAACCTGGACACCAGTATTCAGCTTGCCGAGGAGCTCCAGGATGTCGCCGGACGGCTGCACGCTCTGGGTCGGCCAGTGGGCCAGCCGCACCGTGCCACCCGTCACCGCGGCGGCGGCCAGGAATGGCACCGAGTTCGACAGGTCGGGCTCGATGGCCCAGTGCCGCGCCGCGATCGGGCCGGCCGACACATGCCAGCGGTTCGGCTCGCTGTCGTCGACCTCGACACCCGCGTCGCGCAGCATCGTGATGGTCATTTCGATGTGCGGCTGCGATGGCACCGTCGCGCCGGTATGAATCACCGTGAGACCGTCACGGAATGTCGCTCCCGACAACAAGAGTCCGGACACGAACTGCGACGACGACGATGCGTCGATCCGCACCTCGCCGCCGGCCACCGATCCGGTGCCGGACACGGTGAACGGCATGCCGTCGCCGTCGATGTCGACGCCGAGACCGCGCATCGCGTCCAGTAGCGGGGTGATGGGGCGGGTCTTGGCCTGCTCGTCACCGTCAAAGACGACGTGTCCCGTGCCCTGTGCCGCCACCGGCGGGACGAACCGCAGCACGGTGCCGGCCAGCCCGCAGTCGATGCGCACGTCCCCGGCGGGGGCGATGGCGCCGCCGACGGTCAGTTCGGTGCCGTCTCCGGTGATCGTCACGCCGAGCGCCTGCAGCGCCCCGATCATCAGGTTGGTGTCGCGGCTGCGCAGTGCGCCGCTGATGGTCGAGGTGCCCTGCGGGGTGGCCAGGGCCGCCAGGATCAGCGCCCGGTTGGTCTGCGACTTCGATCCCGGCACGGTGACAGTGGCCTGCACCGGACCGGTCACCGACGGTGCGGGCCAGGTTTCCATGCCCCTATCCTGCCTGGTATGTGCGGGCGATTTGCAGTCACCACCGACCCGGCGCTGCTGGCGGCGAAAATCCAGGCGTTGGATGAGACCGCCGCCAAGGTGTCCGACCCGGCGAAAGACGGCGGTGAGCAGGGCAGCACCCTGCCTTCGGCCAATTACAACGTGGCGCCCACCACGACCATCAGCAGCGTCGTGCGGCGGCATTCCGAGCCCGACGACGAGCCCACCCGCCGGGTCCGGTCGATGCGCTGGGGCCTGATCCCGCCGTGGGTCAAGACCACGGCCGACGGTTCGCCCGACACCAAGGGACCGCTGTTGATCAACGCGCGCGCCGAGACGCTGACCACGTCACCGGCGTTCCGCGGTTCGGCGAAATCGAAGCGATGCCTCATTCCGATGGACGGCTGGTACGAATGGCGTCCCAACCCCGCGGCCGACGGCAAGAAGGCCACGAAGACGCCGTTCTACATGCACGCTGCCGACGACGAGCTGTTGTTCATGGCGGGACTGTGGTCGACGTGGCGGCCGGCCGGGGCATCCCGGGAGGAGGCCCCACTGGTCAGCTGCACCATCATCACGACGGAGTCGGTCGGGCCGCTGGCCGGCATCCACGACCGCATGCCGCTGACCATCAGCGCCGGCGATTGGGACCGCTGGCTCGATCCGGACGCGCCCATCGACGAAGGGCTGCTGCGCGGGCACGGCGACCTGGACCGGATCGTCACCCGGGAGGTGTCCAAGTTGGTCAACAGTATTCGCAACAATGGCCCCGAACTCATCGAGCCCGCCGACTCCGAACCCGAAGGAACGCTGTTTTGACTGCCCTGGATCCCTTGCTGGTGGAAGCTCTCGGCGCTGACCTGCGCTCTGCCGGGTACAC
Organism: Mycolicibacterium sp. P4_G11; assembly: GCF_056555145.1. Lineage (NCBI taxonomy): Bacteria > Bacillati > Actinomycetota > Actinomycetes > Mycobacteriales > Mycobacteriaceae > Mycobacterium > Mycolicibacterium sp. P4_G11. Next base: position 184,554 of record NZ_JBFUJW010000007.1, on the reverse strand, counting down.
CACCGACGGGGTGGCCGACCTGCTCGGTGACGACGCCAATGCGGCCCTCGGCCGGGGTGCATGGTGGCCGGCGCTGCGTGCCACCGCGGCCGGCGGCCGGCTGGCCACGCTGATCCGGCTGTTCCTGCTCGGCACCGACGAACCGGCCGAGCAGGTGCAGGCCGCGTTCCCCTCGACCAGCCTGGCCGAGCTGGCGGCGGCCGGCGTGCTGGAGGTGACGGGCACCGTCCGGGCTGCCCTCGACATTCGTCCGCACTCCGACGGGGAACGCGACTTCTACGTCGTCTCCGACCAGGACGCCGCCCTCCGTGGGGGACCCGTGGAGCACGAGCATGTCCTCGGCATCGGGGGCGCGTCGATGTCGTTGGCGCGGGCCGTGATTCGGACCCCGGTGCAGCGGGCACTCGACCTGGGCACCGGCTGCGGTATCCAGGCGCTGCACCTGAACGGTCACTGCGCCGACATCGTGGCCACCGACACGAACCCGCGCGCGCTGGCGCTGGCGCAGGCCACTGCCGGGCTCAACGGGATGTCCTGGGATCTGCGGCCCGGCAGCCTCTTCGACCCCGTGGCGGGGGAGCGCTTCGACCTCATCGTGTCCAACCCGCCCTTCGTGGTCGGCGCGGGCGCCAAGGACTACATCTACCGCGATTCGGGCGTCGCCGGAGATGGGTTGTGCCGCACCATCATCGAGAACGTCGGCAGTTACCTGACCCCTGGCGGCACCGCCCAGATCATGGCCAATTGGATTGTCCGGGAGGATGACTGGCGGACCCGGGTGCAGGACTGGCTGGCCGGCACGGGGCTGCACGCCTGGGTGGTGCAGCGGGAACTGGCCGACCCGGTCAGCTATGTGTCGTTGTGGCTGGCCGACGCCGGGGAATCCACGGAACAGATCGCGCAGCGCGGGGCGGCCTGGCTGGACTGGTTCGACGCCGAAGGCATCACCGGGATCGGCATGGGCCTGATCTCGCTGCGCGTGCCGCGCCCCGGCGAGGAGCCCGAGCAGATCCTCGAGGAGATCACCGACGAACCCATCACGGGCACCGAGGTGGAAGCGTTCTTCGCGCGCCGGGCTTACCTGCGCGACACCTCGGACGACGAGCTGCTCGCTGCCCGCCTCTCCACCGCGCCGGTGCTGCTGGAGCAGCATTCGCTGCCCGGACCGGACGGCTGGCAGGAGATCGGTTGTGCGGTCCGTCGTCCCGGCGGGCCGGGTGCGGTGCTCGGGGTGGACGAGGTGTTGACAGCTCTGCTGGCCGGGTGCCGGGGCGAGGTGCCGTTGGGCACGCTCATCGGGCTGCTGGCCACCCATCACGGTGTTGACGCCGACGCTCTTGCCGAGGCGGCGATGCCGGAAATCCGTGAAGCGATCGGCCGCGGAATCCTCTACCAGGCCAACTGAGTTCAGTGGCAGCCCTCAACGGCGATGCGCCGTGATCACCGCGTACGGCGCGTCGAAAGCGACCGTCCCGTCGGATGATTCGTGGGCCGTGAACGCCGCGGCGAATGCGTCGACGAGCCGGGCGCGGGTGGCGTCGTCCAGGTAGGTCAAGGTTGTGACGTGCATGGGCGATTCATCGGTGACGAACCGCACCGCGTCGGCGACGGAACCGAATTGCCAAATGAGCACGCGGTTTTCGATGATCACGTCGGTGAAGTCGGCATCCAGCCGCTGGTGTACCAGCTCGGGGAGGCCCCACTGGTCGGGGGAGTACGGGCCTGGTTCCGGCTGGCCGAGCACTTCGATAACCGGGGTGAAGAACGGATTGTCCACGGCCTTGACCCACGTCGAAAATCCCAGCACGCCATCGGGTTTGAGCAGCCGGCCCAGCTCCGCGACCATGGCGGCCGGCTCGACGAAGATGATGCCCATGTTCGACACCGCCGTGTCGAAAGCGGCGTCGGGCAAACCGGTTGCGGAGGCGTCGGCAGCCACCCAGCGGACCGCGTCGCCGCCGGGGTTGGCGGCGGCGATGGCCAGCAGCTCGGGGGTGATGTCGACACCGGTGACCTGGGCGCCAAGGGCGGCGGCGTGCAGCGACGCGTTGCCGGTCCCGCAGGCCAGGTCGACCAGCGCGGTGCCGGGCCCGGCCGACACCGCGGCGACGACCTCGGTGGCGATGGGCGCGATGAATTCGGCGACGGCTTCGTACCGTCCGACTGACCAGGTCGACATGCGGCCACTGTAGGCCTCCCGAAGCGGCTTTCCGGCTGTTGCCATGCGGGTTACGGTGAAATCAACATGACCGACAACGACGAGCCCGCCCGCGGCATTTTCAGTTTCGAGATGACGATCGCCGAGTGGCTGGGCACCGCCGCCATGCTGGCGGCGCCGTATCTGGTGCTCGGCGTGCTGTGGGCGGTTACCCACACCGGCGCGTTCGAGGCGGCGCATGGCGTGGACCGCGTGCTGGTCTTCGTGCGAACCGTGGTGTTCTGGCCGATGTTGCTGCTGACGAACATGTGCCTGCCATGACCGGCGAAACCCCGGCATTGGCCCTCGCGGACTGCCGCATCCAGATTCGGCGCCGCACCGCACGGTGGGACGAGTATCCGGTGACCATCGCCGATGCCGCCGATTTCTGGGGCGCGGCGGCCAGCGCAGCCAACGTCATCATGCAGTTGTCGTGGCCGGGCGTCGGGTACGGCGTGGTGGAGAGCAAGGTGGATTCGGGGAATCTGCTCAAGCATCCGTGGAAGCGGGCCCGCACCACATTTCAGTACCTCGCGGTGGCCATCCTCGGCACTGACGAGGACCGGGCGGCCATGCGCAAGGCCGTCGACTCGGCGCACCGCCAGGTGCAGTCCGGCCCGGACAGCCCGGTGCGCTACAACGCTTTCGACCGCGATCTGCAGATGTGGGTCGCCGCATGCCTGTTCGTCGGCATGGAGGATGTCTATCAACTGCTGCGCGGCGAGCTGACACCCGAACTTGCCGAGCAGTTCTATCGGTCCGCCGCGCCGCTGGGCACCACGCTGCAGGTCACCGCCGACCAGTGGCCCGCCAGTCGCGCCGAGTTCGACGATTACTGGACCACGGCCTGCGCCAAGGTGGCCATCGATGACACCGTCCGTGGGTACCTCACCGAACTGGTGCGGTTGCGGATGATCAATCCCGTTCTGGCCCTGCCGTTTCGGCCCCTGCTGGCGTTCCTGACCGCAGGTTTCCTGGCGCCGGTCTTCCGGGACGCGATGGGCATGTCGTGGGGCGGCGGCCGCCAGTATCTGTTCGAAACGCTGTTCCGGCTGGTCGCTTTCGTCAACCGGTTCCTGCCGCTGTTCATCCGGCAGGCCGGCAGCTACGTGCTGTTGGCCTACGTGCGCAGGCAGATTCGCCGCGATGGGGAGTTGATCTGATGCGCCGGTTGCTGAGCCGCCGGGTCAGCGTCGGGGCGATGGCCGAATTCCTGCTGTGGCTGGCGCTGCCGTACCTGCTGGTGGGGATGGCGTGGACGTTTATGCACCCGCATGCGGTGGAACAGGTGCAGAAGCAATGGGACCGGGCGTTTCCCGCTGTCGCGCCGCTGGCCGCACTCCTGGAGGTGACGGTGGCGTGGCCACCGATGGTCACGGGTGTGGAGATCTGCCCGGCGGCTGATTAGCGCCGGGCAGATCGGCCGACCGGACTACGGGCCGGTGTATCCCGGCGGGTTGGGGGTATCGACCCAGAGATCGACGCCGAGGTCGGCGTTGGGGGTGCAGTTGTACACCGACAGGTCGGTGACGCCGGATTCCAGCAGCACGTCCTCGCACAGCAGGCTCTGCCCGGTGTATTCGCGGGCGGGCTTGTTGAAGATCGCGTAGGCGGCGTCGGAGTACACCTCGGGGCGGCGGGCCTTGGCCATCGCCTCGTCACCGCCGAGCAGGTTCTGCACCGCGGCGGTGGCGACCAGGGTGCGCGGCCACAGGGTGTTCGAGGCGATACCGGCCTCGCGCATCTCCTCGGCGATGCCCAACGCGCACAACGTCATTCCGTACTTCGCCATCATGTAGGCGGTCGGCTTCAGCCACTCGGATTCCATCCGGATCGGCGGCGACAGGGTCAGGATGTGCGGGTTCTCGCGGCCCTTCATGTGGGGGATACAGGCCTGCGAGACGGCGTAGGTGCCGCGGATCTGGATGCCGTTCATCAGGTCGAAGCGCTTCATCGGCACTTCCTCGATGGAGCCGAGGTTGATGGCCGAGGCGTTGTTGACGCAGATGTCGATGGCGCCGAACTGCTCGACGGCCTGGGCCACCGCGGCGCTGACCGAGTCGGGGTCGCGGACGTCGCCGACGATCGGCAGCGCCTGGCCGCCGGCCTCTTCGATCTCCTTGGCCGCCGTGTAGACGGTGCCGTCGAGCTTGGGATGGGGCTCGGCGGTCTTGGCGAGCAGCGCGACATTGGCGCCGTCGGCCGCGAACTTCTTCGCGATGGCCAAACCGATGCCACGGCTGGCACCGGAGATGAACATGGTCTTCCCGGACAGTGTCATGCGCACACCCTATGCCGCCGGAGTTACCGCGGAGTACATATCTCGGCGGTCACCGCTGACGTGGCGGTCACCAGGTCGGCCGGGGCCAGCACGATGTCCAGCCCGCGCTTGCCCGCACTGCACAGCACCCGGTCCCAGCCCAGCGCCGACTCGTCGACGACCGTCGGCAGCGACTTGCGTTGTCCCAGTGGGGAAATGCCGCCCACGACGTATCCCGTGGTGCGTTGTGCCGCTGCCTGCTCGGCCATCTCCGCCTTCGGCACGCCGAGCGCCGCCGCCGCGGCCTTGAACGATAGCTTGTCGGGCACCGGCAGCACCGCGACGGCCAGGCCGCCGGGGATCGCCAGCACCAGCGTCTTGAAAATCTGCGCCGCGACGAACCCTTCTGCCGCGAGTTCGTTGACGGCCTCGTCGCCGAACGACGTGGCCCGCGGGTCGTGCCGGAACTGCCGAATTTCGTAGCTGATCCCGGCGGCCTGCAGGGCCTTGATCGCCGGGGTTGCCGCGCTCGCCATGGCAGGCAAGCCTAGAGGCCGGGAACAAGTGCACGGTGCAGCGCTGTTACTCCCGTCAGCATGGTCAATTAATGGCTGGCGAACTTGTCGGTCGCAGCCTCTAGGATCGGACGGAAGGGGACACAGGTGCCAACGGCATGTCTGGAACGTCCGGTCGAGTTGCCGGACCTGTTGCGTGGCGCCGCGACAGAAGGGACGGTCTCGACCACGATGACCGACATCGACGGACTGGGTTCCGCAGTGACGGAGCATGAGTCCGGGGGACAGGCGCACGAGAGCGATGCGGAACTGACGGCGCGCTTCGAGCGCGACGCGATTCCGCTGCTGGATCAGCTCTACGGCGGCGCGCTGCGCATGACGCGCAATCCCGCGGACGCCGAGGATTTGGTGCAGGAAACCATGGTCAAGGCCTATTCGGCCTTCCATTCGTTCCGCGAGGGCACCAACCTCAAAGCGTGGCTGTACCGGATCATGACCAACACGTACATCAACAGCTACCGCAAGAAGCAGCGGCAGCCGGCTGAATACCCGACCGACGAGATCACCGACTGGCAGCTGGCGGCCAACGCCGAGCACTCGTCGACCGGTCTGCGTTCGGCCGAGGTCGAGGCGCTCGAGGCGCTGCCGGACACTGAAATCAAGGCTGCGCTGCAAGCGTTGCCGGAGGAGTTCAGGATGGCGGTGTACTACGCCGACGTCGAGGGCTTCCCGTACAAGGAGATCGCCGAAATCATGGATACCCCGATCGGGACGGTGATGTCCCGCCTGCACCGTGGTCGCAAGCAGCTGCGTGAACTGTTGAGCGGCGTCGCCCGGGACCGAGGATTCCTCCGTGGCGAGAGCCTCGACACCCAGGAGGTGTCCTGATGGGCGAGGAGTTCACCCGTCCCGACGGGCACACGTTCGAGCCGCCGATCGGTCCGATCGACCCTGATCATCCCGAATGCGCCGCGGTGATCGCCGAGGTATGGACCCTGCTCGACGGGGAATGCACCACGGAGACGCGCGACAAGCTGCGGTTCCACTTGGAGGAATGCCCCACCTGCCTGCGTCAGTACGGCGTGGAGGAGCGGGTGAAGGCGTTGATCGCCACCAAGTGCAGCGGCGAGAAGGCCCCTGAGGGCCTCCGTGCCAGGCTCAAGCTCGAGATCAGCCGCACCACCATCGTTCGCGGCTGAACGCCCGTCCTGGGCGCTTCCGGACAGACGAAAACCGCCCGGTTCCGTTACGGAGCCGGGCGGTCAGGAAGGCAGCAGGTCAGGCGTTGGGACGCCGGCCGTGGTTCGCCTTCGAGTGCTTACGGTCACGCTTCTTGCGGCCACGCTTGGCCATGATGGTCCTCCAAAGGTTCGATTGCTCGCCCTACAGTGTCGCACGGCCACGCCACCCAATTGCAAACCGTGGTGCTGTGGTGCAATAGAGGCCGCAGGCACCGCCTGCGCAAAGACACGGAGACGAGTGGGGTGAAGATGGCCGAGGACGTTCGCGCTGAAATCGTGGCCAGTGTGCTCGAGGTCGTGGTTCGCGAGGGCGACCAGATCGGTGAGGGTGACACGGTGGTGCTCCTCGAGTCGATGAAGATGGAGATTCCGGTGCTGGCCGAGGTTGGCGGCACGGTGACTTCCGTCAACGTGGCCGTCGGCGACGTCATCCAGGCCGGCGATCTGATTGCCGTCATCGGCTAGGTGACCCCCTACCGGATAGCGCGCCATGTCCACCCTCGGTGATCTGCTCGCCGAGCACACTGTCCTACCCGGCAATGCCGTCGACCACCTGCATGCCGTGGTCGGTGAATGGCAGTTGCTCGCCGACTTGTCGTTCGCCGATTACCTCATGTGGGTCCGCCGCGATGACGGCGCGCTGGTGTGCGTCGCCCAGATCCGGCCCAACACCGCGCTGACGGTGCTCTTCACCGACGCGGTCGGGACCATCAATTCCGCCGCGGACATGCCGGCCGTCTCGGCGGCTTTCGAGACCGGGCTCATCGGTCGTGGCAAGGAAAACACTGCGGCACAAGGTGATTCGCGGCTGAACCTGGAGGCCGTGCCGGTCCGCTACGGCAACGATGTGGTTGCGGTGCTCACCCACCAGACCGCACTTGCCGACCGTCGCAAGGTGGCGCCGCTCGAGCGGGCCTATCTGGACTGCGCCCGCGACCTGCTCCGCATGCTGGCTGAGGGCACGTTCCCGAACGTCGGCGATGTGCCGATGTCGCGGTCCAGCCCCCGCGTCGGCGACGGCTTGATCCGGCTCGACGTCGACGGGGTGGTGGCCTTCGCCAGCCCCAACGCCATCTCGGCGTATCACCGGATGGGGCTGGTCACCGAGCTCGACGGCCAGAACCTGATCAGCGTCACCCGTCCGCTGATCTCCGATCCCTTCGACGCGCAGGAGCTGGCGAACCACGTCCGCGACCTACTGGCGGGCGGCTCCAGCATGCGCATGGAGATCGACGCCGGCGGTGCCGCGGTGCTGCTGCGGACCATCCCGCTGTCCGTGGGGGGTCAGGCCGTCGGGGCGGCGGTTCTGGTCCGCGACGTCACCGAGATCAAGCGCCGGGACCGTGCGCTGCTGTCCAAGGACGCCACGATCCGCGAGATTCACCACCGGGTGAAGAACAACCTGCAGACGGTGGCGGCGCTGCTGCGGCTGCAGTCCCGCCGGATGAACAATGCCGAGGCGCGAGAGGCGCTGCTGGATTCGGTGCGCCGGGTGTCGTCGATCGCGCTGGTGCACGACGCGCTGTCGCTGTCGGTGGACGAGGAAGTCAACCTCGATGAGGTGATCGACCGCATCCTGCCGATGATGAACGACCTGGCGTCGCTGGGCGCACCGATCCGGGTGCGCCGGGAGGGCGATCTGGGCGTGCTGGACGCCGACCGGGCGCATGCGCTGATCATGGTCATCACCGAGCTGGTGCAGAACGCGATCGAGCACGCTTTCGATCCGACCACCGCGCAGGGCAGCGTGACCATCAAGTCCGACCGGTCTGCGCGCTGGCTCGACGTCGTGGTGCACGACGACGGACACGGACTGCCCGATGGGTTCACTCTCGAGAACTCGGACCGGCTGGGGCTGCAGATCGTGCAGACGCAGGTGTCGTCGGTGCTGGACGGCACGCTGGCGATGGAAGCCGCGCCGGGCGGCGGTACCGATGTGGTGCTGCGTGTGCCGATCGGCCGCCGCGGCCGAGCCGCGTACTAGGCCTGAGCGGCCGAGCCGCGTACTAGGCCTGAGCGGCCGAGCCGCGTACTAGGCCTGAGCGGCCGAGCCGCGTACTAGGCCTGAGCGGCCGAGCCGCGTACTAGGCCTGAGCGGCCGAGCCGCACAACATATTTCGCCGCTCAGTGGCCACTTGTGGCACGACCCCGCGTGATTTCCGTGCGGTAGCCGGCCACTCGGCTTGGCTGCTCGGCACAAAAAATGACCCCGGCGAATCGCCGGGGTCATTTTTGAATGCCGTGGTGGCTAGACGCCGGTGCGAGCCTTGGTGCGCGCGTTGCGGCGCTTCAGCGCGCGACGCTCGTCTTCGCTCATACCGCCCCAGACGCCGGCGTCCTGGCCGGACTCCAACGCCCAGCTCAGGCACTCGGTGGTCACCGGGCAGCGGTTGCACACGAGCTTCGCGTCAGCAATCTGGGCGATGGCCGGGCCGCTGTTTCCCACCGGGAAGAACAGTTCCGGATCCTCGTCGCGACAGACCGCCTTGTGGCGCCAATCCATGGTCAACACTCCTCACTGGGCGCGCAGCAAAGCGCGCAAGGTTTTTTCACTTCGGCTGTTAACTGGTGCACACGAAATGTTTCTGCACTGTTGCATCTGATGTTTTCACAGGCTGGACAGATGTCAATAGCGACGCGTTAACTCGTGGGCAATGTCACTGCGGACCCGGGTTGGCAGGCCCCTAAACCAGTTGTACTACACTTGGGCCACCTGCGCCCTAAATTTGGCAAACTGTAATCAAGATCGCTGGTCACTGAGTTTTTGCTGGGGGCGCGACCACGTTGAGCGCCTCCGGGACCGCGGTGAACGTCACACTTTCGCGCAGGCCAACGAAATCCCCATCGATCTGGCACGCGACAGGTGTGTCACTTGTCACCCGCAGCCAGGGCAGATCGTCGTCGCGGATCAGATGCGGCCCCTCGATCTGTGGTGTGCGCGACAGCATCCGTCGCAGCAATCGAAGGTTGGCCCCGATGCCCATGCTGGTGGTTGCGAAGACGCCCAGTCCGGTCTCGAACGTCGTCGTGGGGTTGGTCCAGACCGGACGGCTGTTGGCGTAGGTCCACGGACTGGCGTTCGAGACGAAAGCGAAGTGCACGCCCGAAATCGGCTCGTGGTCCGGTAGGTGCAACGTCAACCGCGGGGGTTTCCGGGCGCTGCCGACAGCCTCGCGGATGGCCACCCGGATGTACCGCGACGCGGTCACCTTGCGGCCCTTGGCCCGTTGCGCTTCGACGGCAGCCACCACCTCACCGTCGAGCCCCAAGCCGGCGGTGAACACCGACCAGCGGTCGCCGCAGTCCATCAACCCGATCCGCCTCCAGGGCACGCCCCGGCGGTATTCGCTCAGCTGGTCGACGAGCTGATTGGTCGCCTGCAACGGGTCCGGGCTGATGCCGAGGGCCCTGGCGAAGACGTTCGCCGAGCCGCCGGGCACCACGCCGACGGCGGTGCTGGACGCCCCCGGCACGCCGTTGGCATGCCCCAAGATGCCGTTGACCACCTCGTTCACCGTGCCGTCGCCGCCGTGCACGATCACCACATCGGTGCCGTCCGCGGCGGCCTGGTGCCCGATCTCGATGGCGTGGCCACGGTGGTCGGTATGGGCGACGGTCAGGTCGACGCGGCTTTCCAGCGCATGGGCCAGTAGATCCCGGCCTGCCGGGGTTGTCGAGGTCGCGTTCGGATTCACGATCAGCACGGCACGCACGGGTCCCGAGCCTATCTGCGCCACGACCGTCGGCAACTCGATCGCCCGGCGGCCGGGACGGTGGGCGGGGCGCCGGTGGCGCTAGTCCACGAAATCGCCGTCGACGTACAGCCATCGGCCGTCGCGGTCGCGGGTGAAGCGGCTGCGCTCGTGCAGGATGTGCCGGCCGCCGTCGCGCACGTACTGGGCGCGGAACTGCACCACGCCGGTCGGCTCGTGTTCGCCGCCGGCTTCGGTGTCGACGATCTGCAGCCGGCGCCAGAGCACCTCGTCGTCGAGATCGAGGTCTGCCGGGCGGGTGCTCGGATGCCACGTCGCCAGCAGGTAATCGACGTCGCCGAGGGCGAACGCGGTGAACCGCGAACGCATCAGCGCGACGGCGGTGGCGGCGGGCCGCTCGCCGCGGTGCAGGGGGCCGCAGCAGGCGGCGAACTCCATCCCGGTATCGCAGCGACACGGTTGACTGTTGGTCGGCACCGGACAATTCTGCCTGTTCGCAGCCGGTACCGTGGTCGGGTGACCGATCGCCGCCTGCTCCTCGTCAACGGGCCCAACCTGAATCTGTTGGGGACTCGCCAGCCGGAAATCTACGGCTCGACCACCCTGGCGCAGATCGAGCAGGCCGTCACCGACCTGGCGGCACAGCTCGGCTTCTCCGTGCGTGCGGTGCAGAGTAACCACGAAGGTGAACTGGTCGATGCGATTCAGGCGGCGCGCACCGACTGCGTCGGCATCGTGATCAACCCGGCGGCCTACAGCCACACGTCGGTGGCCATCGCGGACGCACTCACCGCGGCCGAATTGCCGGTTGCCGAAGTGCATTTGAGCAACATCCACAAGCGCGAGGCATTCCGGCACCACTCCTACGTGTCGGCGGTGGCCGAGACCGTGATCGCCGGCGCGGGGCCCATCGGCTACGAACTGGCGGTGCGGTACCTGGCAGATCGGTTGTCGCGGTGAGTGATCCGACCATCCATCCGCCGGCAGTCCGCCGGGCCGGGTTCCTGGTGGCCGCCGAAGGTGTGCTCGGTTTGATCGGGGCAGCGGTGTACGTGGTGCGCGGGCTGGCCGGCGCTGATCAGCACATCGTCAGCGGATACGGCAACGCGCTGTGGCTGGTGTGCATCTGCGGTGGTGTGCTTGCCGGCGGCTGGGCGCTGATCACCGGTCGACGCTGGGGCCGCGGCATCGGCGTGTTCGCCAATCTGCTGCTGCTGGGAGTTGCGTGGTACGTCTTCCAGTCCGGCCAGTTGCAGTACGCCATCGTCGTCGGGCTGGTGGCGATCGTCACGCTCGGGTTGTTGTTCAGCCCGTCGACCGTGCACTGGATCTCGAAGCAGGACTGAAGGTTTCAGTCGGCGCTCAGCGCGCGCTGGGCGTGGGCCCGGCGGTCTTCGATGACACGACCGAATTCCTGTAGCAGCACCGGATTTCGCTGCACCACCGTCTCGATGCAGTCTCGTTCGACGTGCACCAGGGTCACTTCGTCGAGCGCCTGCGCGCTGCCGATGACCGGCTGGCGCGTCAGCGTGCTCTGACCGAGATAGCCGCCCTCGTCGAGGATTCCGATCACCGCGCCCGGCTCGTCCGCGGTGCCGGTGGTCAGCTGGATGCGACCGGACACGATGAATCTCATGCCCTCCGGCACCTCGCCGGCGCGCTGGATCGTCTCGCCGATTGCGTAGCGCTCCAACGTTGCGGCCGGGGCCAGGTCGGTCTGCTGCTCGGCGCTCAGCTGCAACGTCGGCGCGATGACCCGGCTGACGGCCTCCGCGAGCCGTTCGGGCGTCGAGAACTCGTCTTCGGCTTCGTCCAGGTGCAGGCCCATCCGCCGGGAGGCGTACCAGACCCATTGCAGGAACAGTGTTTTCGCCTCGCCGTCGTCGGCGGGGGAGTGCAGCGGAATGGTGGTCTGATACTCGAGTCCTCCCGCGGGCGTTGCCGACGCGGTGCCTTCCCGGCGCCGCATCGGTAGGTCGCCGGCCAGCCGGGTCAGCATCGCGCACACCTGGTTCGGTGGGTCGTCGAGCGAGAAGATCGTGGTCACGGTGATCGAATGCGCGCTGGCGGGCCGGCTCAGATTGGTGAACGACGCCCCGGCCAGCACCGAGTTCGGCGTGATCCGCAGACCGGAGCCGGTCTCCAGATGTACTGCGCGCCAGTTGACTTCGACCACCCGCCCCCGTGCGGCGGTGGTATCCAGCCAGTCGCCGATCTGAAACGGCTGCTCGAACAACATCAGCAGGCCCGAGATGATCTGGCCCACCGAGTTCTGCAGCGTCAGGCCGATGACGATCGAGGTGATCCCCAGCGCCGTGAACAGGCCACGGACGTTCGCGCCCCAGATGTACGAGAAGATCACCGCGAGCCCGACCGCGATGAGCACGAACCGGGCGACGTCGACGAAGATCGTCGGCACCCGCTTGCGCCACGTTCCGGCAGGGGCGCCCTGGAACAGTGCGGCGTTGACCCCGGACAGCAGCAGGACCAGCACGACGAACGCGAAAAGCGTTGCGACGGTGCGCACCGAGGTGGATCCCGCCGGGACCTGTCGGGCCTCGGTCAGCAGGAGCAGCAATGCGCCGATCGGCAGCAGGTAGTTGCGCAATACGGTCACCGGCCGGAGCAGGAAGCTCTGCTTGCGGCGCAGCGCGTGCTGCCATTCGGTGAGCGCGACCAGCCCGATCGGCAATCCGATTGCGATGCCCACGGCCCAGTAGAACCAGGCCGAGGTGAAGACGTCGGCGATCACCGCGGTTCCACCAGTCGCCAGATCGGCTCGTCCTGTCCGTCAACCGATATCGTGCCGACGGACGTGAAGGTCATGGTGGCCTGCAGCGCCTGATACACCCGGTCGGTGACGTCGATTCCCGGTTGTGGTGAACCGCTCTTGACCTGGTACGCGACGTTGACCGCCGCGCCCCACATGTCGTAGACCACCGAGTGCTGACCGCCCAGGCCACTACTGACGGTGCCCGTGTCGATGCCGGCCCGCAGGCTCAGGTGGTTGCCCGATTCACTGTTGAACCGATCGATGATCCGTTCGCATTCCAGGGCGAAGTCGACGGTCCGCCGGACGTTGTCCAGTCTCGGTACGTTGAGACCGCAGCTGCCCAGGTAGCCGTTGCGGATCGGGCGGCCGCGCTCGATGCCGAGACTGTCTGCGGCCGCGTCGAATTGGCGCTCGATCTCGTTGACGACCGCGAGCGAGCCCTGTGACGTCAGCTGCGCCTGCAGCCGGTCCAGCCCCATGATCTCGGTGAAGATCACCGTGACGTTCTGGTGCTCCTCGGCGACGATCTCCTCGCCCTGCTGGTAGCGCTCGGCGACCGGTTCGGGCATCAGCAGCGCCAAGAGCTTCGCGTTCTCCTTGCGCTGCTCGACGAGGAGCTCTTCCTTGACGGTCAGGCTTCGGCTCATCTCGTTGAAAGCCTCTGTCAGCTCGCCGATTTCGTCTCGCGTCTCGACGGGGACGGTGACGTCGTAGTCGCCCGCGCTGATCCGCTGTGCGCCCGCTTCGAGCCGCCGGAGCGGCCGGACGAAAAGCTGGGCCAGGAACATCGCCGCGATGCAGACGGCGAAGATGATCCCGACGGTCGTCAACACCATGGTCCTGGTGAATGCGGTCTCCCGCTGGAAGGCCTCCGAGGTGTCGATCTTGCCGATGATGGTCCAGTGCAGTTCGGCGTCGGGAATCACGATGGGCGCGTAGGCCAGTAGCACCTCGTGGCCCAGATAGTCGGTGGCCAGTCGGGTTCCCGATTCGCCCCGCAGGGCCTGCCGGTTGGTGTCCGGCGGCACGGGCTGTACCAGGGTGGTGCCGCCCAATTGGATTGCCCGAGCGGCGACGTCGGCCGGCGTGCCCGCCGCGACGACGTCGCGCTTGTAGGCCTGCGGATCCTGCAGGAACATCCGGGAGTCCGAACGCATCAGATCGTCGGGTCCGACCAGGAAGACCTCGCCGGTATTGCCCAGGCCAGATTCGTTCCAGCGCTTGTCGAATGTCATCAGGCGGTTGATCTTCGAGACGGGGAACTGCAGGGCCAGCACGCCCATCGCGCGCCCCGCGGTCACGATCGGCGTGACCATCCAGGCGGTGGGTTCGTTCTCCGCCGGCTGGTACACCTCGAAATCGGTGATGCCGACGTAGTCGACGGCGTTGGCGGACATCGCTTTCTCGTATGCGCCACGGAGTTTGGAGCCGCTGTACGGTCCGGTCAGGATGTTGGTGCCCAGGTCGACGTCCTTGTATGCGGTGTAGACCATGTTGCCGCGGTTGTCGAGCAGGATGGCGTCCTGAAATTCGAAGCGGTTGACGATCTCCCGGAAGAAGTCCTGATACCGGGCATTGGCCGCCGACCAGGTGCTGCCGTCGCGGGCGTCGTCGACTTTGATCGCCGTGTCGTCGTTCTTCCGGACGGCGGTGTAGTTCGCCTGCAGATACCGCTGGGGGTTCTCCCGCGGGAGCAGTTGATCGACGTTCAGCTTGGCGCCGCTGGACTGCTGCACCTGGTTGAGAAACGTGTTGGTGTAGTAGTCGGTGATCGCCTGGGACTGGGCCGGGTTGATGGGCTTGTCGGCCAGTGCGTCGAAGCCCGCGGTGAAGTCCGCCAGCGCGGCCTGGGTGTGGGCGCCGCGCGCGTAGATGATCATCGAGTTCCTCAGATCAGTCAGCTGATCCTTGAGCTCGCGGGACTGGGACTGCCGAAGTTCGGTGAGCCGGTTCAAGACCGAGTCCCGCAGCGAGGCGCGGCCGGCCCAGAACCCGATGACGCCGACGACGGTCGCTGCCACGATGGTGCACAGCACCAGCATCACCACGAGCTTGGACTGGATGCTCACCTTGGACAGCAGTTGCCGACGCTGGAATCGCATTGCCGTCCCTCCGGTTGACCCGGGCGCAGATTAACACCGTTGTGGCGGGTGTGACCCTGGTGTTTGAAAGGTCAGCCCTGGGCCAATGCGGTCAGCTCCGGGCCGGACACCCGGTAGGTCGTCCACTCGGACTGCGGTTTGCCGCCGACCTCGTCGTACAGCGCGATGGCGTTGACATTCCAGTTCAGCACCGCCCACTGCAGCCGCGTGTACCCGCGCTCGACGCATTCGGCCGCCAGCGTCGACAGCAGCTTGCGGGCCAGGCCGCGGCGCCGGAAGTCGGGGCGCACGAACAGGTCTTCGAGATAGATGCCGGAGACGCCGTCCCAGGTGGAGAAGTTCAGGAACCACAGGGCGAATGCCGCCGGCCGGCCGTCGACCTCGACGAAATGCCCCGAAACGGCGGCTTGCCCCGACTCGGCGCCGCCGAACAACGCGGTCCGAATCTGGGCTTCGGTCACCGTGCACTGGTCGGCGGCCTTCTCGAAGGCGGCCAGTTCGTGGATCATCGCGGTGATCTCGACTTCGTCGCCCGGTTGGACTGGGCGGATGATCGTTGTCATAGCGGTACTCCCAACGCGGTCAGCATCGTCCTGAATTTTGTTGTGGTCTCGGTGACTTCGTCATCGGGGTCGGACTCGGCGACGATACCGCCGCCGGCGCGGGCATCGATGGACAGCCGGTCCGCGGCCAGTTGGCCGCACCGGATCGACACCACCCACCGGCCGTCGCCGGCACTGTCGCACCAGCCGACCGCGCCGGCGTAGAACCCGCGGTCGCCCTCCAACTCGGTGATCAGCCGGGCCGCCGCCGCGGTGGGGACCCCGCCGACCGCCGGTGTCGGGTGCAGCGCGATGGCCAAATCCAGTGCGGTGGTGGAGGGTTCGCGCAGGCGTCCCACGATGGGTGTGCTCAGATGCCAGACGGCCGTGGTGGCGCTGACCTGTGGCTCGGCGGCGATGTCGAGTTCACTGCACAGCGGTTCGAGCGCCTCGCGCATGATGTCGACCACCAGCTGGTGCTCATGCCGGTTCTTGGCGGACGCCGCGAGCGCGGCGCCGTTGGCGGCGTCCGTCTCGGGGTCGGGGGACCGCGGCGCCGACCCGGCGAACGGCTTGCACGTCACCACGTCGCCGCGGCGGGCCACCAACAGTTCCGGGCTCGCGCCGAGCAGCGCGGTGCCGGAGTACGGCGGACCGGCCGCGCTGAGATCGGTGAAAAATACTGTGGCGCTGTGATCTTCGGCGAGACGGGCCAGCACCGCATACGGATCCAGCGCGTCCTCGGCGACCAATTGCAGCGCCCGGGCCAGCACCACCTTGTGCAGGCCTGTCGACGGGTCGCGCAGGGCCTGCACCGCGGCGGCCACCCGGGCCCGGTGCTCATCGGGCGACGGCAGGCTGGCCGCGATCCGGACTGCCGGCAGCCGGTCGGCGGTGAAGGGCAGGGCATCGGCATAGGTGACGGCGGCCGGCGCCATCAACGCTGCCGGGGAATCCAGGTCAAAGGGCAAGGCGCCCACCAGAATCGGCACGTCGTCGGCGGCCAGCGCCTGCCGCGCGTCGTCCAGATCCGAGAACGCCTCGGCGGGCCCCTCGGCCAGCATGACCCCGTCGGGACCCGCCAGTACAAAGACCGGGTTCACTCGGGCAGGCACGGGTTGGGGTGGCCGGTCAGACCGAGCGCGACGAGCTGGCGCACGCCATGCTCGAAGCCGCACACCGAGATCGAGGCCGCCGCCATGGAGATCCGGATGCCGTCGGTGATCGGAAGCTCCATCCAGCGGGTCATCACCGCGCGCGAGAAGTGACCGTGCCCGACGAACACGACGTCGCGCGTCGCCAGGTGTTCCAGGGCCAGCGCCACGGCACGGTCGGCGCGGGCGCTGACGTCGGCCAGGCTCTCGCCGCCGGGGCAGCCGTGTGTCCACACCAGCCAGTCGGGGACCTGCTCGCGAATCTGCGGGGTGGTGAGGCCCTCGTAGTCGCCGTAGTCCCACTCGGCCAGTAGCTCGGTGGTCTCGGCGACGTCCAGCCCGGCCAGTTCGGCGGTGACGACGGCGCGTTGGCGCGGGCTGCTGATCACCAGCGGATCGTCGAGCTTCAGCTCGGCCAGTGCCGAGGCGGCGCTGCGGGCCTGCTGCCGGCCTTCCTCGGTCAGCTCCAGGTCGGTGCGTCCGGTGTGCCGGCCGCTGCGCGACCATTCGGTCTGCCCGTGGCGAAGCAGGAGCAGCCGGTGTTTTGACGGGTCGGCTGCGGTACTCACGCCCGAGATTCTGCCCCACGGTGAGCGGCGCCACATGGCCGCGTGTCAGGATGGGCACCGTGACGCGGGTACTTGCGGTCGCCAACCAAAAGGGTGGCGTCGCAAAAACGACAACAGTGGCTTCTCTGGGTGCAGCGCTGACCGAGGAAGGCCAGCGGGTTCTGCTTGTCGACCTCGATCCGCAGGGCTGTCTGACCTTCTCCCTCGGCCAGGATCCGGACAAGCTGCCGGTGTCGGTGCACGAGGTGCTGCTCGGTGACGTGGAACCCGACACTGCGCTGGTCTCGACCGCCGAAGGCATGACGCTGCTGCCGGCCAACATCGACCTGGCCGGCGCCGAGGCCATGCTGCTGATGCGGGCCGGCCGGGAGTACGCGCTCAAACGCGCGCTGGCGAAGATCGCCGACCAGTTCGATGTGGTCATCATCGACTGCCCGCCGTCGCTGGGCGTGCTGACCCTGAACGGTCTGACCGCCGCGAACGACGTCGTCGTGCCGCTGCAGTGCGAGACGCTGGCCCACCGCGGTGTCGGCCAGTTCCTGCGGACCGTCACCGACGTGCAGCAGATCACCAACCCCGACCTGCGGCTGCTGGGCGCGCTGCCGACGCTGTACGACGCCCGCACCACGCACAGCCGGGACGTCCTGCTCGACGTGGCCGACCGCTACAGCCTCGTGGTGCTCGCCCCGCCGATCCCGCGGACGGTACGCTTCGCCGAGGCCAGCGCCTCCGGTTCGTCGGTGCTCGCGGGCCGAAAGAACAAGGGCGCCATCGCTTATCGCGAGCTGGCGTCGGCTCTGCTGAAGCACTGGAAGAAGAACAAGGCGCTGCCCGTCTTCACCCCTGACGTGTGATCGGTCGGGTCACTGACCCAACGCGACCAACTGGCTGCCGCGCTGCTCCAGCAGCGTCGGGCCCGCCATGGTGGGAATGACCGCGGTGTTGACCGGTTGCCGGGCCAGCGCGATGTGCGTCTGGCCGGCGCCGCTCAGCGCGTCGAACGTGTCGTAGCCGCTGGTCACCGGAACCAGCAGATGCCCGGCGAGCATGGTGGCCGGGCCGATCGGTGCCTGCCCGCCCTGCGCGCTGACGGTGTACCGGTAGCGCAGCCCGTTGGCGTCGAAGACCAGCACCGAATCGCCCGTGTACCAGGTGACGACGTCACCGACGCGAGTCGTCGCGGTCACCGGCGTCGGGGGATGCGGCAGCAAGGTGCTGGCGATGGTGTTGCCGGTTTCGTCGATGATGTTCACGCACGGCTGCGGCGTCGGCACGTAGATCGCCGTCTTGGTCTCTGACACCGCGATCACCTGCGCGTCGGAGTCCGCGGTGACTCCCGGTAGCGCCACGCGCTTGACGTCCGGCTGGTCCTCTTCCTTGGCTGCCTTGAGCAGCGTCAGCCGCAGGTCGTTCTGCTTGGGGCAGGCCTCCATCACGGCCACCGACGACGGGCTGGCCGCGGCGGACGTCAGTCGGCACAGGGGAGAGGCCGGGACGCCGGGTTTGACGACCGCGTCGAGGTAGCCGTAGCTGATCATCCGCACCAGGTCGGAGCGCCACTGCTCGAGCCGGCTGTCGCCGTACGACAGGATCGTCGTGCCGTCGGTGGACAGCTTCACCTCGGCGTCGGCCAGGCTGCTGCGGGCGGGGCCGCGTCGCCCGGTGCTCGCATCGATGGCGCTGGCCTGTCCGCAGCCGCGCCCGTCGGGATACACCGCCACCGCGAATTGGTAGACGGTCGTGACGCCGCACAGCTCGCGGTCGCGCGAGTAGCTCCACAGGGTGTTGCCGGTGACCGGGTCGCGACCCTGCATCTCATCGCCGTTGCCCGTGACCACGACACCGCTGACGACAGCCGGCTGGGTGGTCTTGCCGCTGGCCGCGGTCCACAGTTCATGCAGCGCCGTGGGCACCGTCTTCGCGGCATGCAACGCCGGGATGGGACGGTCTGCGGGCCTGCTGACGGTGGCCCGCGCGTCGCTGTTCCACCAGATCACCGCTGCGCCGACGGCGACCACCACCACGATGGCCGCGGCGGCGATCAGATCAGCTTTGGTACGTCGTTCCGGTTTGACCATAGGACGCCGACGACCTGCGGCTACTCGGCTGCAGGCGCTGCGACGGCCGGGGCGTCAGTGGCTGCCCCCGCTGTGGCCTTGCTCGGACGACGACGCCGGCGGCGACGACCCGAGTGGGTCGACTCGGCGGGGCTGTCACCTTCCGGTGCACTGCCTTCGGCGGTCTCGCCGTCGGCGGTTCCGGATGCCTCGACGTGGCCGGTGGCCGACTCGCCGGCGCGGGKGCGGCGGCGAGACCGGCTGCGGCCGCGGGCCGGGCGGTCCTTGTCGGTGCTGGACTCGCGCTTGAGCTCGGGGTCAGCTGCCGACTTCTTCGCGGGCTTGGCCCGGGACGTACCGACCGAGCCGGTGACGTCGGTCGGGATGTCCAGCTCTTCGTACAGGTGCGGCGAGCGGGAGTAGGTCTCGGCCGGGTCCGGGCAGTCCAGGTTGAGGGCCTTGTCGATCATCGTCCAGCGGGTCAGCTCGTCCCAGTCCACCAGCGTGACCGCGATACCGGTCTTGCCGGCGCGACCGGTGCGGCCGATGCGGTGCACGTAGGACATTTCGTCCTCGGGGATCTGGTAGTTGATGACGTGCGTGATGTCGTCGATGTCGATGCCGCGGGCTGCGACGTCGGTGGCCACCAGGACGTCGATTTCTCCGTTGCGGAACGACTTGAGGGCCTTCTCGCGGGCGATCTGGCCCAGGTCACCGTGGACAGCGCCGACCTTG
Source organism: Mycolicibacterium sp. P4_G11 (assembly GCF_056555145.1). Taxonomy (NCBI): domain Bacteria; kingdom Bacillati; phylum Actinomycetota; class Actinomycetes; order Mycobacteriales; family Mycobacteriaceae; genus Mycobacterium; species Mycolicibacterium sp. P4_G11. The sequence continues at coordinate 164,696 of NZ_JBFUJW010000007.1, read as the reverse complement.
AAGCCGCGCTCGGCGAGCTCGTCGGACACCTTCTGGGCGGTGCGTTTGGTGCGGGTGAAGATCATGGTCGCGCCGCGGCCGTTGGCCTGCAGGATGCGACTGACCATCTCCACCTTGTCCAGCGCGTGGGCGCGGTAGACGTGCTGCTTGGTGGAGTCGTGGGTGGCCGCCGAGTGCGGGGCCTCGGCCCGGATGTGCGTCGGCTGGTTCATGAAGGTGCGGGCCAGCGTGATGATCGGGTCCGGCATGGTGGCCGAGAACAGCATCGCCTGCCGGGAATCCGGGGTCAGGCGCAGGATGCGCTCGATGTCGGGCAGGAAGCCCAGGTCCAGCATCTCGTCGGCCTCGTCGAGGACCAGGACGCTCAGGCCGCCGAGCTGCAGGTGGCCCTGCTGAGCCAGGTCCAGGAGCCGGCCCGGGGTGCCGACGATGACGTCGACGCCCTGCTTCAGGGCTTCGATCTGCGGCTCGTAGGGACGGCCACCGTAGATGGCTTCGACGCGGAGTTTGCGTTCCCCGGACTCGCCGGCCCTGAGGTGTTTGCCGGCCATCGTCAGGTCGCCGTACACCTGGATGCAGAGCTCGCGGGTGGGGACCACGACGAGGGCGCGGGGGGTGCCGGTCAGCGGTAGCGAAGCATCGGAGGCGACGCGGTGCAGCAGCGGCACGCCGAACGCCAGGGTCTTGCCCATACCGGTGCGGGCCTGGCCGATGAGGTCGTCGCCGGCCAGCGCCAACGGGAGGGTCAGCTCCTGGATGGCGAACGGGTGGTGCTTGCCGTCCTCGGTGAGTGCCTGGACGATTTCGTCCCGAACGCCGAGGTCAGCGAAGGTTTTTTCTTCTGTGATCGTTGCAGTTAAAGCGGTCATGAGGTGGCGTGGATGCCTTCCAGTGTCATCGGAGTCAGTGCTCGCTGTTGTTCCACGCGCGCACGAGTCTGACGACAAACACTTGGGGCCCTCGGGGCGATTCTGCCGAATTCAGCCGGGTTTCCGGCGAGCTGGAGAACCGCCTACCGCGTAGGTCGCGGATGGAGGCGGGCCAACACGTGCACGCACATTTCCTTGGTCGCAGCCTGTCTCGCTCTACGGAAACGGCTACAGCCGAGACTATTGTAGCTGGTCGCGTCGCCGGTCGGCTGTGACGCGAGTCGCGGTCTAGAGTTGGGGCCATGCCTTCGACGTCCCAGGCGCAGCCCGAGCAGACGGCAACTCCGGTGCAGCCGGCGGTGTCCGGTGATCATCCCGGTATCAACGAGTTGTTCGCGTTGTTGGCCTACGGGGAGGTCGCCGCGTTCTACCGGTTGACCGAGGAGGCGCGGATGGCGCCGAACCTGGCCGGCCGCATCAACCTGGCGCGGATGGCCGCTGCCGAGATGGGCCACTTCGACGTGTTGCGCGAGGCCTTGCTGCGTCGTGGCGTCGACGTCGTGCCCGCGATGACGAAATACGCTCCAGCACTGGAGAATTACCATCGGCTGACGACTCCGAGCACCTGGCTGGAGGCGTTGGTCAAGACCTATGTCGGCGACGCCCTGGCGGCGGACTTCTACTTGGAGATCGCCGGTTCGCTGCCCGCAGAGGCAGCCGACGTGGTGCGTGCGGTGCTGTCGGAAACCGGACACTCCCAATTCGTGGTGGCCGAGGTGCGGGCCGCGGTCGGCGCCAGTGACCGGCAGCGGCACCGGCTGGCGTTGTGGTCGCGGCGGTTGCTGGGGGAGGCGATCACCCAGGCGCAGTTCGTGATGGCCGAGCACGACGAACTCGTCGACCTGGTGCTGTCCAGCGGCGAGGGCCTGACCCAGATGACCGAGTTCTTCGAGCGCCTGCAGGAGACACACAAAAACCGGGTACGCGAACTCGGCCTCGGCTGAGCTCACGCACCCGGTTCTGTGGTGCCGTGGTGACTACTTCGTGCAGGTGGTGATCAACGTGTTGTTGTTCTGCGCGGCGACCGCTGCGCCCGACCCATCGCTGATCGAGCAGTTCAGCTGACCGGTGACGCTGGTGGCGGTCACCGAGCTCAGCGAGACGCCCGGGTTCAGGGTGACCGTCTTGGCCCACGGCAGGGACACGTTGACGTCCGTCTGCAGCGCGCCCTGGCCGTCTGTGTAGATGACCGTGACCAGGTCCAACAGCGATTTGTTGCCGGTGATCCGGTACGTCACCGTGTTCGGGACGGGCGCCGCGGGTACGGCCGCCGGATCGACCGGCGGGACGGCCTCGGCCGTCGGGGCCGGTGCGGTCGGGGTGACGGTCGTGACGGTCTCGGGTGCCAGCGACGCCGACGGCGGCGCGGCGGTCACCCGGGGGCGCGGAGCCGCTGACGGTGCTGCCGAGGCCGACGGCGCGGCGGACTGGCTGGTGCTGGGCGGGGTGATCGGCGCGGTGACCGGGCCGCTGTCGCCGCCGCCGAGGATCACGACGGTGCAGATGACCGCGACCAGCAGGATGGCGCCGGCGACGCCGGCCACCCACACCCAGCGCCGATCGATGGCGTCGTCGTACTCGTAGATCTCGTCGTCGTCGTATTCGTCGTACGCCGCGTCGGCATCGCTGCCGGCGTAATCGGCGTCTGCTGCCGTGAACCGGTCGGTGTCGCCGTAGGTGCTGGTGTACTCGCCGGTGGGGCGGTCAGCCAGATCGGTGGCCGAACTGTACGAGCCGTACCCGGTGCTGGAGCCGTAGCTGTAGTTGGCGCTGCCGTAGCTGTAGCCGCGGTCGTAACCCTGGTAGCTGGGGGTGTCCCCGTAGCCGTCGGTGGACGCCCCCGACGGTGCTGAATATCGCGAATATGTCCTGCTCATGGCGACTTTCCCCGGTCGAGTTTCACTTACCTCGTCGATGCTAGTGGTGTGAAAGTTACGGATGAGGTTGGCTCGCTGGCCATCGGATAACGGTCGGGACTCGGTTGGGTCCACCGCGCCGAGACGACCCGTCGCGACCTCGCAAAGCGGTGCCGGCGGGCGAGGATTTCCGGGCGGCAACTGTGACGACGTCGTGACCTCGACGGCGCGTCCCACCGGTCCGCCACCGGCACCGCCGTACATGGTTCGCCACTGGCGAACGTGCCCGCGGGTACCGCGGCCATCGTCGTCCACTAGCCTCCTGAGGAGAGTTCGGTTGCAGCTCGAATGAAGTCTTGAAACGAATGAAAGGGGTCAGCGTGGAGGTCAAGATCGGGGTCACCGACAGCCCGCGCGAACTGTTCCTCAACAGCGCGCAGACTCCGGAGGAAGTGGAGGCGTTGGTCACCGACGCGCTCGCCAAGGAGTCGGGCGTCCTGGCGCTGACTGACGAGAAGGGTCGCCGGTTCCTGGTGCAGACCGCCAGGATCGCCTACGTCGAGATCGGTGCGGCCGACGTCCGCCGGGTCGGCTTCGGCGTCACCGGCAAGGACTGACTACTGCCGCAAGCAAAAAACTGCCCCTCTCCGTTCGGAGAGGGGCAGTTTTGTTTGGTTCGAGCCGCGTCAGCGGGTGAGTGGAACGTGTGACAGACCGCCCCAGGCGAACTGCACCGTGCCGTCGACGGCCGCGTCCTTCGAGATGGGGCGGTCGTTGTTGAGCCAGTAGCGGGCGCAGTCGACGCTGATCGCGACCAGGCCGACGGCGATCATCCGAGCGCGGTGCGCTTCCAGGCCCGAGTCGCTGCTGACCAGGTCGAACACCGCATCGGTGCACGAGTCGGTGGCGACCTTGACCTGCGCCGAGACCTGCGGCTCGGTGACGTAGTCGTTCTCGAAGATCAGCCGGTAGCCCTGGCTGTCGTGCTCGATGAAGTCGAAGAATGCCTCGACGGCGGCACGCAGGCGCAGCCGGTTGTCGGTGGTGGTGCTCAAGGCCCCGCGCACACCCTGCAGCAGGTTGTCGACGTGCCGCTGCAGCACCGCCAGGTACAGCTCCAGCTTCGACGAAAAGTGTTGGTACAGGACGGGTTTGCTCACACCGGCGCGCTCGGCGATCTCGTCCATGCCGGCGGCGTGGTAGCCGCGGTCCACGAAGACGTCGCTGGCCGCGATCAGCAGCTGGCCGCGTCGTTCGTCCCGGGGCAGCCGGTTACCCCGCCGATTCGTGGTCGGGCCGCCCTGCGCGCCGTCAGTTCCGGCTTGCGTTCCTCTGGCGTCAGAGGTGTTGGCAACCTCGCTCATCACGTCCTCAATCTGGCATTGTCCGGCACACATGTCCGTGACCAACTGTTCAGGGACCGGTCCGGACCCTGGTGTTCATGGCCGTCCAACCTGTTGTTCAGGTTGACCGACCCGGCAGTTTATCGCCACGACACTACTACCGTTAGTTCGCGGCATTCGCGTGCTACCAGCGGTTCGGCGATTGTGTCTGCCGCACTTGAACGCCCGGTGGCGTGCCATGTCCGGCGTTCGCCCAGCTCTATGCCATCCTGGTTCCGTGACCTACGACCCGGGCCGAGGCACCGGTCGCGTCCCTGTGGTGCGCAATGAGTGGCATGAGCCTTTGCGCGCGCAGCGAGATCCGGTGGCGGAGGACTCAGGGCGGCTCCGATCCAATCGGGACGACCGGCAGCAGTGGCGCAAGCAGTCCTGGCTGGGTCGTTTCGTGTCCACGTACGGGTGGCGCGCATACGCCCTGCCGGCGCTGGCCATCGTCACCGGAATGGTGGTCTACCAGGGCATCTCCGGTCCCAAGCCGATCACGCCGGCGCACCCGCACGTACCGATGGTCGGCCAGCCCACCATCAATTCGGCGAGCACCGCGATCGTCGGCGCACCGCCCAAGGGCCTGACCCAGTTCGACGTCAACCTGCCCACCGGCATCCTCCCGGACGGCGGGCCGTTCACCGAGGCCGGCGCCAAGGCCTGGCACGTCGTGCCGGGCACCACCCCCAAGATCGGTCAGGGCACCACCAAGTCGGTGACCTACACCGTCGAGGTGGAGGACGGCGTCGACACCACCAGCTTCGGCGGCGACGAGGCGTTTGCCCGGATGGTCGCCGAAACCCTCGCCAACCCGAAGAGCTGGACGCACGATGGGAAGTTCGCCTTCACGCGGCTCGACGCGTCGTCGCCGGAGAACCCCGACTTCCGGGTGTCCCTGACGTCGCCGATGACGGTGCGTGAGGGCTGCGGCTACGACATCCCGCTGGAGTCGTCGTGCTTCAACCCGGCGTACTTCCCGGCCGACGGCGGCAAGGCCCAGTCCCGCGTGTTCATCAACGAGGCGCGCTGGGTGCGCGGTGCCGTCCCGTTCCAGGGCGACATCGGCTCCTACCGCCAGTACCTGATCAACCACGAGGTCGGGCACGCCCTCGGCTTCCGGATGCACGAGCCGTGCGGCGACAACGGCGGGCTGGCGCCGATCATGATGCAGCAGACCTTCTCGACCAACAACAACGACGACGCCAAATTCGACCCGGAGTCCGTCAAGGCCGACGGCAAGACCTGCCACGTCAACTCCTGGCCGTACCCCATTCCCTGACCCACGCTCGTCGCCGTTGAGCGGCCCGGAAATGTCCGGCGAAGCGGCTCACTACTGTTGAAGGCATGGCGACCCCGTTGCCGCCGCTGGTGCAGCCGGCGGCCGAACTCACCCATGACGAGGTGGCGCGGTACAGCCGCCACCTGATCATCCCGGACCTCGGGGTCGACGGGCAGAAGCGGCTGAAGAACGCCCGGGTGCTCGTGATCGGTGCCGGGGGACTGGGTTCCCCGACACTGCTCTATCTCGCGGCGGCCGGCGTCGGCACCATCGGCATCGTCGAGTTCGACGTCGTCGACGAATCGAATCTGCAGCGCCAGATCATCCACGGACAATCCGACGTCGGCCGGTCCAAGGCCCAGAGTGCCCGCGAGTCGATCCTGGAGATCAACCCGCTGGTCACCGTCAATCTGCACGAGTTCCGGCTCGACACCGACAACGCGGTGCCGCTATTCGAGCAGTACGACCTGATCCTCGACGGCACCGACAACTTCGCCACCCGCTACCTCGTCAACGACGCCGCGGTGCTGGCCCACAAGCCCTACGTCTGGGGCTCGATCTACCGGTTCTCCGGCCAGGTGTCGGTGTTCTGGGAGGACGCCCCCGACGGCCGCGGGCTCAATTACCGCGACCTCTACCCGGAGCCCCCGGCCCCGGGCACGGTGCCGTCGTGCGCCGAGGGCGGGGTGTTGGGGATTCTCTGCGCCTCCGTCGCCTCGGTGATGGGTACCGAGGCCATCAAGCTCATCACTGGCATCGGCGAGTCGCTGTTGGGCCGGCTGATGATCTACGACGCGCTGGACATGACGTACCGCACCATCGCGATCCGCAAGGATCCGGCGACGCCGAAGATCACCGAGCTCATCGACTACGACGCGTTCTGCGGCGTGGTCTCCGACGAAGCAGCCGAAGCGGCGGCCGATTCGTCCGTCACCCCGGCAGAGCTGCGGCAGCTGCTCGACTCCGGCAAGCCCGTCGCGCTGATCGACGTGCGGGAACCCGTGGAGTGGGCCATCAACCACATCGAGGGCGCCGAACTGATCCCCAAGTCGACGCTCGACTCAGGGGCCGGGTTGGCCCGGGTGCCGCAGGACCGAATTGCGGTGCTGTACTGCAAGACCGGGATCCGGTCGGCAGAGGCCCTGCTCGCCCTGAAACAGGCCGGATTCGCCGACGCGCTGCACCTGCAGGGCGGAATCGTGGCCTGGGCCAGGCAACTCGAACCCGACATGGTCATGTACTGACGTCAGGGATGGGCGGGCACACCTTAGTCTGATCGGGTGACCGTCGACCGTCCTCCCGAACATGTGCTTACGGCGTTCGGCCTGACCGGTCTCCGGCCGGTCCCACTCGGCTCGAGCTGGGAGGGCGGCTGGCGCTGCGGCGAGGTGGTGCTGTCCATGGTCGCCGACAATGCCCGGGCGTCCTGGTCGGCGAAAGTGCGCGAGACGCTGTTCGTCGACGGCGTCCGGCTGGCCCGTCCCGTGCGCGCGACGGACGGGCGCTACGTCGTCGCCGGCTGGCGCGCCGACACGTTCGTCACCGGCACCCCTGAACCGCGTCACGACGAGATCGTCTCGGCCGCGGTGCGGTTGCACGAGGCGACCGCCAAGCTCGAGCGTCCGCGCTTCCTGACGCAACCGCCCGCCGTGCCGTGGAGCGACGTCGACGTGTTCATCGCCGCCGACCGCGCCGCCTGGGAAGACCGGCCGCTGCAGTCGTTGCCGCCGGGTGCGCAGGCGGTGCCGGGTACCTCGGATGGCCGCCGGTCGGTCGAGCTGATCAATCAGCTTGCGTCCCTGCGCAAGCCGACGCGCAACCCGAGCCAGCTGGTGCACGGCGACCTCTACGGCACGGTGCTGTTCGCCGGCACCGCCGCGCCCGGCATCACCGACATCACGCCGTACTGGCGGCCGGCATCGTGGGCCGCTGGCGTGGTCGTTGTCGACGCGCTGTCGTGGGGTGAGGCCGACGACGGTCTCATCGAACGCTGGGCGTCGCTGCCCGAGTGGCCACAGATGCTGTTGCGCGCCTTGATCTTCCGGCTCGCGGTGCATGCCCTGCACCCGCGGTCGACGGCTGCGGCATTCCCCGGTCTGGCCCGAACTGCGGCCCTGGTGCGACTGGTTCTCTAGCCTGCTCGCCGCCATTCGAATGGCAGCGTGCCCCGTTCGGTGAGAAAGTTACCTCGCATGACGGCTGTTGAACCCACCACCGACGGAACCTACCAAGACAGGATCGTTGCGGTCGAACCCGGCGGCAACGAGTTCATCGCCGAGGCGGACCGGCACGGCAAGCCGAGTCAGCTGTTCTGGACGTGGACGTCACCCAACATGGAATTCGCGACGGTGTTCGTCGGCATGCTGGCCGTCCTGGCGTTCGGCATGAGCTTCTGGCAGGCGGTCGCCGGGATCATCATCGGTACCGGGCTGGGTGCCATCGCGCACTATTTCCTGTCCGCGCGTGGACCGCTGCACGGCGTGCCGCAGATGGTATTGGGACGAATGGCGTTCGGGTTCAAGGGAAACGCATTGCCTGCGACGTTGATGTCGATCACCGCGGGCGTCGGCTGGTTTGCCACCAACAGTGTCAGCGGTGCGTTTGCCTTGTCCACCCTGTTCGGCTTCGGACCACTGATCGGCCTGATCATCATCGTGGTGTTGCAGACCGTGTTCGCGTTCTTCGGCCACAATCTGGTGCAGGCGTTCGAGCGCTGGTCGTTCCCGGCGCTCGTCATCGTCTTCGGCGCCGCATCGGTGGGAATTTTCGCGCACGCGGATCTGGGGGCGCCGGCGCCGTCGGGTGGGGTCGGCGGACTCGGGGGCTTCCTGCTCACCGTCGGTACCGCGTTCGGTTACGCGGCCGGGTGGACCCCATACGCCGCGGACTACACCCGCTATCTGCCGTCGGCGGTGTCCACTTTCGCGACGGGGTTCTTCGCCTCCACCGGGCTGTTCGTCTCGTGTGTGGCCCTGGAGATCGTCGGGGCGGCATCGACGACGTTCGGCGCGGCGAGCCTGGGCAATCCGACCGGGTCGTTCACCGCCGAGCTTGCGCCCTGGCTGGCCAAGGCGACACTGATGGCCATCGCGGTCGGTGCGATCGCCGCCAATGCGCTCAATATCTATTCTGGGGCAATGGCTTTCGTGACCATCGGGATCACGTTGCCGCCACACATCGCGCGGGCGCTGGTGACCGTCTTCTTCGGCGTGGCCGGTTTCCTGATCGCCTGGTGGGCGTTGCCCGATGCCGCGCACAGCTATGAAGCGTTCCTCCTGGTGATCGCCTACTGGATCGGCCCCTGGCTGGGTGTGGTCTTCGCCGATCAGTATCTGCGCCGCGGGCAACATATCGCCGGGTACCTCTACGACCGCTCATACTCGAACTGGCCCGGGCTGTTGTCCTTCGCGCTGGGGCTGGGCCTGTCTGTGCTGTTGTTCTCCAACCAGGAGAAGTTCGTCGGCTATATCGCCCAGGCGGTACCGAAACTCGGCGACATCACCTTCTTCGTCGGCTTCGTCATCGCGGGTGCTGCGTACCTGGTGCTGTGTCGAAAGAAAATCGCTGCGGAATGCGCCGCCGTATGACCCCTGAGCAGATGCTCGACGTCGCGGTCGCTGAAGCGCGAACGGGGTTGGCCGAGGGTGGTATTCCGATCGGTGCGGCGTTGTTTCGTGCCGATGGCGAGCTCCTGGGCGCCGGCCACAACCGTCGGGTGCAGAACGATGATCCTTCGATGCACGCCGAGACCGACGCGTTCCGTGCGGCCGGACGTCAGCGCGGCTACCGCTCGACCATCATGGTGACGACGCTCTCGCCGTGCTGGTATTGCAGCGGCCTGGTGCGGCAGTTCGGCATCGGCGCGGTGGTGATCGGGGAGGCCCGCACGTTCCACGGAGGTCATGATTGGCTGGCCGAACATGGTGTGACGGTGACGGTTTTGGACGACGAGCGGTGCGTGGCGATGATGGCAGAGTTCATCAGCGCCAGTCCCGAATTGTGGGCGGAGGATATCGGCGAATGAGTGCCATTGCGACAGTGGATATTTCCCGCTGGTATACCGGCGGAGCCGAGGCTGATGCATTGGCCGCCGAAGTCGACGAGGGTCTGCAGCGAGCCGGTTTCATCGTGGTCACCGGTCACGGGGTGGACCAGGGGTTGGCGGCTGCGGTCCGCGCGGCCAGCCGGGAATTCTTCGCTTTGCCCGACGAGGTGAAGGGGCGGTACTCGGTGCCGGTCGGCGGGCACGGCTGGATCGGCCCGGGCGCCGAGGCCAACGGTTACGCCGAGGGCACCGAGACGCCACCCGATCTCAAAGAGAGTTTCAGTCTGGGCGCGGAAACCTCGACCGGGGATCCGGAGGTGGATCGAATCTGGTTCGCCCCCAACGTGTGGCCCGCCGAGGTGCCCGCATTGCAGACGTTGGTGGATGAATACACCGCCCAGATGCGCCGGCTGTCCGACGATCTGCTGGCCCTGTTTGCCCACGCGCTGGGGTTGCCGGCGAATCCTTTTGCCGCGCTGGCAGATCGGCCGACGTGGACGATGAACATCAACCATTACCCACCGGTGAGTGTGGTGGGTGAACCCGAGCCCGGCCAGTTCCGCATCGGCCCGCACACCGACTTCGGCACCGTCACGGTGCTCGACCGGGAGCCGGGTGCCGGCGGGCTGCAGGTGTATTCCGACGCCGAGGGCTGGGAGGACGCGCCCTGGGAACCGGGCGCGCTGACGGTCAATATCGGTGACCTGCTGGAGTATTGGAGCGGTCGACGCTGGCCGTCCGGCCGGCATCGCGTGCTGCCGCCGCAACCGCACGCTCCGGAAGAGGACCTGGTGTCGCTGATCTACTTCTACGAAGCCAACCACGATGCGCTGATCACGCCGTTGGGGCCGCCCATCGGAACGATGTCCGGGCTGGCGCCGGTGGTCTCCTCGGAGTTCATCAAGGAACGGTTGGACGCCATCACCGTCGGGTGAGCCAGGCCTGGGACTGCTCGAGGTCAGGCGTCTCGAGCATCAGAACTCGTGCCGATACTCCCGCAACCGAACCCGGCCGTCGACGGCCAGCACGCCCTCGGCGCGCAGCCTTTCGAGTTGCCGCGTCGCCAGATGCGCTGCCGGCCGGCCCGACGCGCTGATCACCCGGTGCCACGGCAGGTCCGAGGAATCGGTCCGCATGATCCAGCCGACGATCCGCGGGCTGGAAAGCCCTGCGGCATCGGCGATGTCGCCGTAGGTCGACACCCGACCGGACGGTATCGAGGCGACGAGGTCCCGCACCATCTCCACCTGTTCCTCCGTGACCGCGGCCATGGTCAGACCAGGTGTCGCCGGATCACATCGGCGGTTTCGGCGGGCATGGCGTGCGGCACCATGTGGTCGCAGTCGAATTCGGCCAGCTCGAAGTCGGCGCCCAGCCGCGCCTGCAACCCGGACACCAGCTCACCGGTCACGTACGCCGGGTGGGTCTGCTTGGCCAGCACCAGCGTCGTCGGGGTGCCCTGCTGCGGCAACACAATCGGGCGGGCCAGCTCGCTCCAGTACGACATCATGGCGGGCAGGCTGATCCGCCAGCCGACGCGTCCGCCGGGCAAGGCGACCAGGTGCTCGTCCAGGTCGCGTTCGAGTTCCCCGGGGTACTTCGCCGAGACCTCGCCCCACGATCCGTTCACCTTCTCGGCGTGCGCCTCCTGCCGGTCCGGGTAGTCGGGGGACCCGAGCATGGCGTCGGCGATCTCGCTCATCCAGCTGCCGTCCAGCCCGGTCGCGGGGTCCAGCAGCACCAGGCCCGACACCAGATTGGGGTGGGCGGCAGCGAGATTGAGTGCTATCGCGCCGCCGAACGAATGGGCCACCACGACCACCGGACCGTCGGCCTCGTCGTGGAGCAGAGCAGCCAGGGCCGCGACGTTCTCGTCGATGTTCCACGGCGCCGCCCACGACGAATGGCCATGTCCCAGGAGATCCGGTGCCAGCACGGCATATTCGGGCAGATACCCGTCCGCCAGGGTCTGCCACCGCTTTCCGTGGCCGGTCAGGCCGTGCAGGGCCAGAATCTGTGCCGGCCGCGCCGGTCCGTAGCGGTACACCTGCAAGCTCACCGCAATGATGCTGCCAGACGCTGGGCCGACTGTCGCCGGACACTGTCTTCGACGCAACTTGTCGTACCCCCGTGGTTGCATTCCGTGCATGGCCGCCCCGCACTCCGCACTCACCGCGCCCGGCTCGGTTAATGCCCTGACCGAGCCCGGGCAACGTGGTGTGGTGCGGGTGCTGGGCGGCCCCGGAACCGGCAAGACCGAACTGCTGATCCGCACTGCCGCAACGCATATCGCGGCCGGGACCGATCCGGAGTCGGTGCTGCTGCTCACGGGTTCGGCGCGCCTCGGCAGCCGGGTCCGCGGTGCCATCACCTCGGCGCTGCTCGGCGATTCCGGCCAGGTCACCCGGGAGCCGCTGGTCCGCACCCTGCACTCCTACGCGTTCGCCGTGTTGCGGCAGGCCGCGCAGCGCGCCGGCGACCCGCCGCCGCGCCTGATCACCAGCGCCGAGCAGGACGGCATCATCCGCGAGCTCCTCGCCGGTGATCTCGAGGACGGCGACGATGCCGGGGTGGACTGGCCGCTGCACCTGCGTCCGGCATTGGCCACCGCCGGGTTCGCGACCGAATTGCGGGACCTGTTGGCCCGCTGCACCGAACGTGGCGTCGACCCCGCGGACCTGCGCCGGATCGGCCGCAGGGCCGGACGCCCGGAGTGGGTGGCCGCGGCCCGGTTCGCGCAGGTCTACGAGCAGGTGATGCTGCTCCGCAGCGCCGTCGGCATGGCCGCCCCGCAGGCGACGGTGCCCGCGCTGGGCGCGGCTGAGCTGGTCGGCGCCGCGCTCGAGGCCTTCGCCGTCGATCCCGCCCTGCTCGACGCCGAACGCTCCCGCATCAAGCTGCTGCTCGTCGACGACGCGCAGCACCTCGATCCGCAGGCCGCGCTGCTGGTGCGGGTGCTGGCGGCCGGCGCCCAGCTGACGGTGATCGCCGGGGATCCGAGCCAGACGGTGTTCGGTTACCGCGGCGCCGAGCCGACGCTGCTGTACGGCCCCGACGACCAGCCGCAGGTGGTTCTGACCGAGTCGCATCGGTGTGCACCCGCGGTGGCCGGCGCGGTCACGGCCGTGGCGCGGCGGCTGCCGGGCGTGGATGCGTCACGGACCCTGACGTCGGCGACGACGGACGACCTCGGCTCGCTGACGGTGCGCGTGGCGGGTTCGCCGCATGCCGAATCCGCACTGATCGCGGACGCGCTGCGCCGCGCGCACCTGGTCGACGGGGTGCCCTGGTCGCAGATGGCCGTCATCGTGCGCTCGGTGCCGCGGGCCGGGACGGCGCTGGCCCGGGCGCTGACCGCTGCCGGGGTGCCGGTGCAGCAGCAGGCGGACACCGCGCCGCCGGCACTGCATCCGGCTGTGGGCGCACTGCTCACGGTGCTGGACTGCGTCGCCGACCAGCTGACCGGCGACCGGGCACTGGCCTTGCTGACGGGGCCCATCGGCCGGGTCGACCCGGTGTCGCTGCGCCAGCTGCGGCGCGTCCTGCGCCGCGCCGACGGCAGTGGCCGTGAGTTCGGCGAGCTGCTGACCGAGGCGCTGACCGCCGGCACCGAACGCCCGTTGCCGGATCAGCTGGCCCGGCCGGTGCGCCGGGTGCGCGCCGTCCTCGACGCGGCGCGCCGGGCGGCGACGGCCGGCCAGGACCCGCGGTTCGTGCTGTGGCAGGCCTGGCACACCAGCGGATTGTCGCGACGGTGGCAGGCTGCGGCCGGGCGCCCGGGTGCGGCCGGGGTCGCCGCCGGCGTCGACCTGGACGCCGTCACCGCGCTGTTCGACACCGCCGACCAGTACGTGGCCCGCACCGCGGCGGCCTCCCTCACCGGTTTGATCGACCACGTCCGGGCCCTGTCGTGGTCGGGTTCGACGCCGGAGCGCGCGGAGGCCGCCGAGGTGGCCGTAGTCAGTGCGCATGCCGCGCTGGGACGGGAATGGGATTTCGTGGTCATCGCCGGCCTGCAGGAAGGGCTGTGGCCCAACACCGTTCCGCGTGGGGGGGTGCTCGGGACCCAGCAGCTGCTCGACATCGTCGACGGCGTGGGTGACGTTCGTGGCATGTCGGCCACCGCGCCGCTGCTGGCCGAGGAACGGCGGCTGCTGGTGGCTGCGCTGGGCCGGGCCCGCAACCGGGTGCTGGTGACGGCCGTCGACAGCGACAACGGCGATGAAGCGCTGCTGCCGTCGACCTTCTTCGAGGAGCTGGCGACGCTGGCCGGCGGTCCCGATCCCGACACCGACGAGCTCCCGGTGCACGCGCCCGCCGTGCTGTCCCCGTCGGCACTGGTCGGCCGGCTGCGGTCGGTGGTCTGCGCCCCCGACGGCGCGGTCGAGGAGTCCGACCGGCTCTGTGCGGCAGCACAATTGGCGCGGCTGGCCGAGGCCGGGGTGCCGGGCGCCGACCCGGCGCAGTGGTACGCCAGCACGGAGCTGTCCACTGCCGAGCCACTGTGGTCCGGTGACGACCACGTCGTCACGGTGTCGCCGTCGACCGTGCAGACCCTGACCGACTGCCCGCTGCGCTGGATGCTGGAGCGGCACGGCGGCAGCGACGGCCGCGATCTGCGTTCGGCACTGGGCTCCCTGGTGCACGCCCTGGTCGCCGACTCCGGTCGCAGCGAGGCCCAGCTGCGCGGCGAACTCGAAAAGGTCTGGCAGCACCTGCCTTTCGACTCGAACTGGTACGCCGACAACGAGCTCGAGCGGTACCGCGCCATGCTGGACACCTTCACGACGTGGCGGCAGGAGAGCCGCAGTGAGCTCACCGAGGTCGGCACCGAACTCGAGGTCGCCGGGGTGATCGCCGATGCGGGTCCGCAGGTGCAGGTGAAGGGACGCATCGACCGGCTCGAACGCGACCGCGACGGACGCCTCGTGGTGGTCGACGTCAAGACCGGCAAGAGCCCGGCCACCAAGGCCGATGCCCAGCAGCATGCCCAGCTCGCGCTGTACCAGCTGGCCATCGCGGAAGGCATTGTGTCGCAGGGTGATCAGCCGGGCGGCGGCCGGTTGGTGTATCCGGCCAAACCTGCCAAGGCGGGCGCCACCGAACGCGAGCAGGATCCGATGGGGGAGACGGCGCAGGCGCAGTGGCGGCAGCGGGTCACCGACGCCGCGGCGGCCACGGCCGGGCCGCAGTTCGTCGCGCGCGCCGGCGCCGGCTGCGCCACCTGCCCGGTGCGGGCCATGTGCCCGGCGCAAGGTACGAAGGGTGGATGCCCGTGACGTACAGCCCCGCCGACCTTGCCGAGACGCTCGGGCTGTTCACCCCCACCGACGAGCAGGCCGCGGTCATCGCCGCCCCGCCGGGACCGCTGGTGGTGATCGCCGGCGCCGGCGCGGGGAAAACCGAGACCATGGCCGCGCGGGTGGTCTGGCTGGTGGCCAACGGCTATGCGACCCCGTCGCAGGTGCTGGGGCTGACCTTCACCCGCAAGGCAGCCGGACAGTTGCTGCGCCGCGTGCGTACCCGGCTGGCCCGCCTCGCCGGTTCGGGCCTGTTGGCCGGTGTTTCGCTGGCCGACGAGCACGCCACCGTCAGCACCTATCACGCCTTCGCGGGCACCCTGCTCCGCGAGTACGGGCTGCTGCTGCCCATCGAGCCGGCCACCCGGCTGGTCACCGAAACCGAGATGTGGCAGTTGGCTTTTCGGGTGGTGTCCGATTTCCCGGGGCAGCTGCACACCGACAAGTCCCCGGCCGCGATCACCCAGATGGTGCTGCGCCTGGCCGGTCAGCTGTCCGAGCATCTCGTCGACACCGACGCCGTGCGCGACACCCATCACGAGCTGGAACGGCTCATCCTCACGCTCCCGGCGGGACCGGGCCAGCGCGGTGGGCCCACGCAGTGGCTGCTGAATCTGCTGGCCACCCAGACCGAGCGGGCCGAGCTGGTGCCGCTCATCGACGCGGTGCACCAGCGGATGCGGGATGCGCAGGTGATGGACTTCGGTACGCAGATGTCCGCGGCGGCGCGCTTGGCCGAGGGTTTCCCGCAGGTCGGCGCGCAGCTGCGGGAGCGGTATCGCGTGGTCCTGCTCGACGAATATCAGGACACCGGGCATGCCCAGCGGGTGGCGCTGTCGTCGCTGTTCGGTGGCGGCGTCGACGACCGCCTGGCGCTGACGGCGGTGGGGGACCCGATCCAATCGATCTACGGCTGGCGCGGCGCGTCGGCCACCAACCTGCCCCGGTTCACCACCGACTTCCGGCTCTCGGACGGCTCGCCGGCCCCGACCCTGGAATTGCGGACCAGCTGGCGCAACCCGCCGCGGGCCCTGAAACTGGCCAACGAGGTGTCCGCCGAGGCCCGCCGCCGCAGCGTGAGCGTGCGCGAACTGCTGCCGCGGCCCGGTGCCGAGCCGGGAACCATCCAGTGTGCATTGTTGGATGACGTTGTCGCCGAGCGTGATTGGGTCGCCGATCACCTGGCTCGCCGATACCACGGTGCCGCCGCCGCTGGTGACCCGGTGCCGACGGCCGCGGTCCTGGTGCGCCGCAACGCCGACGCCGCGCCCATCGCCGAGGCGCTGAACGCACGTGGGATCCCCGTCGAGGTGGTCGGTCTGGCCGGGCTGTTGGCCATCCCGGAGGTCGCCGACGTGGTCGCGATGCTACGTCTGGTCGCCGAGCCGACCGCCGGGGTCGCCGCGATGCGGGTACTGACGAGCGCGCGGTGGCGGTTCGGTGCCGCCGACCTGGCCGCGCTGTGGCGCCGCGCCTCGGAACTGGATGTGCCCGACGCCGCGCGGACGTCCGGTTCGGCCGCCGAGCAGGCCGTCGCCCACGTCGCTCCCGACGCCGACCACGCCTGCCTGGCCGATGCGATCAGCGACCCAGGTTCGGCCGACCGCTACTCGCCCGAAGGACACCGTCGGCTGCTGGCCCTGGCTGCCGAGCTGAGCCAACTGCGCGCGCACCTGCATCAGCCGCTGCCCGACCTGGTCGCCGAAACGCGTCGGGTCCTGGGCATCGACGCCGAAACCCGCGCGGCCAGTGGGGTTTCCGAGGGCTGGCGGGGTACCGAGCATCTCGATGCGTTCGCCGATGTGGTCGCGGGCTACGCCGCGCGGCCGGTCACCGACGCCGACGCATCCGCGCCCATCGCCGGACTGCTGGCGTATCTGACAGCGGCCGCCGAGGTCGAGAACGGGCTGGCGCCGGCGCAGGTGACGGTGGCCTCGGACCGCGTGCAGATCCTGACGGTGCACGCCGCCAAGGGGCTGGAGTGGCAGATCGTCGCGGTTCCGCACCTGGTTGCCCGGGTGTTCCCGTCCACCGCGTCGCAGCGCACCTGGCTGACCGACGCGGGCGACCTGCCGCCGTTGCTGCGCGGTGACCGCGCCGAGTTGTCCGAACACGGGGTGCCGGTGCTCGACACGTCCGACGTCAACGACCGGAAGGTGTTGGCGGACAAGATAGCCGCGCACAAGGCCCTGCTCGATCAGCGGCGCACCGATGAGGAACGCCGCCTGCTCTACGTGGCCCTCACCCGCGCCGAGGACACCCTGCTGCTCTCCGGGTACCACTGGGGGACGACGGCCGCGAAGCCGGCGGGGCCATCCGACTTCCTGATCGAGATGCGCGACATCATCGAACGCGCGGCCAATGATGGCGACCCCTGCGGCGAGATCGAGCAGTGGGCACCCGCACCGCCCGAGAGCGCCGTGAATCCGTTGCGCGACAACATCGTCGAATGCGCATGGCCCATCGACCCGGCTGGCGCCCGCCGCGGTGACGTCGACCGGGGCGCGGCCCTGGTCGCGCAGGCGCTCACCGCCACGGGTGATGAGAACTTCGACGACCGCCATGGGTGGTCCGCCGACGTCGATGCCCTGCTGGCCGAACGCGCACGGATCCAGGAGCGCGGTCCGGTCGAGTTGCCGCCCCAGCTGTCGGTCAGCACGCTGGTCGATCTGGGCAGCGACCGGTCCGGCGCGCTGCAACGGCTGCAGCGCCGGCTACCGTCGCGCCCGGACCCGCAGGCATTGCTGGGCACCGCGTTTCACGACTGGGTGCAGCGGTACTTCTCCGCCGAGCGGCTGTTCGACCTCGACGACCTACCCGGTGCGGTCGACGCCGAGCTGGGGCAGGCCGTCGCCGACGAACTGGCCGACCTGCAGGCCGCGTTCGCGCTGTCGGACTGGGCCGCCCGCACCCCGATCGACATCGAGGTGCCGTTCGACATGGTGATCGGCGACCGCGTGATCCGTGGCCGCATCGACGCGGTGTTCGCCGACGCCGATGGGGGCTACACCGTGCTGGACTGGAAGACCGGCGATCCGCCGACCACCCCGGAAACCATGCGCAACAAGGCGATTCAGCTGGCGGTGTACCGGCTGGCCTGGTCGTCGATCCAGGGCGTACCCGTCGATTCGGTGCGGGCGGTCTTCCATTACGTGCGGGCCGGGCAGACGGTGGCACCCACCGACCTGCCCGGCGCCGACGAACTGGCGGCGCTAGTGCGCGTCGGGTGAGTTGCGGTAGACCTTGAGCGCCTGGGTCACCATCGGCACCTGCAGCGGCAACCGGCCCAGGGCGGCGATGCGGGCGGGCCAGCCCTTCGGCCACCACAGCCGGACCATGTTCACGTTCGCGGGGAACACCCCGATGAACAGCGCGACCGCGGCCAGCGCACCGAGCTTGCGGGTACGCGGAATGAGCAGCGCTGCGCCGGCGGCGACTTCGGCGACGCCCGACGCGTAGGTGTAGAACCGGGCAGTGCCCGGCAGTTCTTCCGGAACGATGCCGTCGAACGGTTTGGGTGCGACGAAATGCAGGGTGCCCATTCCGACGAGCAGTGCGCCCATTCGGTATGCGGGGGCCTGGCTGTGGGCGGTGTTATCCGAAGCGCTGGGGGCGGTCATGGTTACATAGTGCTGTGCTGAGCCGTCCCGTGGTGAGCCTCCGCCAGATATTGGCTCGTCGTGGCTCGCGTTAGATTGTCGCGGCGCATGGCCGCCATGGAGCAGAACCTCACCAGC
Source organism: Mycolicibacterium sp. P4_G11 (assembly GCF_056555145.1). Lineage (NCBI taxonomy): Bacteria > Bacillati > Actinomycetota > Actinomycetes > Mycobacteriales > Mycobacteriaceae > Mycobacterium > Mycolicibacterium sp. P4_G11. The sequence goes on along the minus strand of NZ_JBFUJW010000007.1, from coordinate 146,162 downwards.
CGACAGAACGCGGATCTGGTTGACGTACTGCAAATCCCGGAGCCGTTCGTCAGCCCGGCCCGCCGGATCGCGCGCCGCGTGATCTATGCGCTGGTGGTGCTCGGCGCGGCGGTACTCGTCGTGTACATCGATCGCGACGGCTACCGCGATGTCCAAGACAACGAGATGTCGCTCCTGGACTGCATCTACTACGCGACAGTGTCGTTGTCGACCACCGGCTACGGCGACATCACGCCTTTCACCCCGAGCGCGCGCCTGGTCAACGTCCTGGTGATCACCCCGATGCGGATCGCGTTCCTGATCGTGCTGATCGGTACGACCGTCGAGACGCTGACCACGCAGTCGCGTCAAGCCTTGAAGATTCAGCGATGGAGGAGCAGCGTGCGCAATCACACCATCGTCGTCGGTTATGGAACCAAGGGCCGCACCGCGGTCCAGGCCATGGTCGGCGACGAGGTCGCACCCGGAGACATCGTCGTCGTCGACGAGAACCCGGCGGCACTGGACCGGGCGCGGGCTGCCGGACTGGTCACCGTGGTCGGCGACGCCACCAAATCGGAGGTGCTGCGCCTGGCCGGGGCACAGCACGCCAAATCCATCGTGGTCGCGACGGACAAGGACGCCACCGCCGTGCTGGTCACGCTGACCGCCCGCGAAGTGGCGCCCAAAGCCAAGATCATCGCGTCGGCCCGCGAGGCCGAGAACCAGCATCTGCTGCGGCAGTCCGGCGCGGACTCGACCGTCGTGTCCTCGGAGACCGCCGGCCGGCTGCTGGGCATCGCGACCCAGACCCCGAGCGTGGTCGAGATGGTCGAAGACCTGCTCACCCCTGACGCAGGCTTTGCGATCTCCGAGCGTGAGGTCGAGGCCAAGGAACTCGGCGGCTCGCCGCGGCACCTGTCGGACATCGTGCTCGGCGTGGTGCGTGGCGGGAAGTTGCTCAGGGTCGATGCCCCTGAGGTCGACGCCCTCGCCGCCGGGGACCGCCTGCTCTACATCCGCAACGCCGAAGTCGAACGGTAGGCGCGGCGATGAGCGATTTCACCCTGCGTAATGTCCCGCTGCTGTCTCGGGTCGGTGCGGACCGGGCCGACACGCTGCGCACCGATGTCGACGCCGCCATCGCCGGCTGGAAAGACGCGCTGCTGCTGCGCGTCGACCGGCGCAACCAGGTGCTGATCTCCGGCGGCCAGGTGGTGCTGGGGCGTGCGGCGGAACTCGGGGACAAGCCCGACGAGCACGCGGTGTTCCTGGGCCGGATGCCCGACGGCCGGCACGTGTGGGGTGTGCGCGGCGCACTCGAAGAACCGGCGGAGCCGTCCGGTCAACCGGTCGAGGTGCTCGACCTGCGCCGGGCCGGGACCATCTTCGACGACATCAGCGCGCAGCTCGTCTCGACCGCGACGGCACTGCTGAACTGGCACGACAGCGCCCGTTTCAGCGCCATCGACGGCGCACCCACCAAGGCGATCAAGGGCGGCTGGGCGCGCGTCAACAGCATCGGTGGCCACGAGGAATTCCCGCGCATCGACCCGGCGATCATCTGCCTGGTGCACAACGGCCACGACCGCGCCGTACTGGCCCGGCAGACGAATTGGCCGGAGCGGCTGTTCTCGCTGCTGGCCGGGTTCGTGGAAGCCGGTGAGTCGTTCGAGTCCTGCGTGGTCCGCGAGATCGCCGAGGAGATCGGCCTCGCCGTCACCGACGTCAAGTACCTGGGCAGTCAGCCCTGGCCGTTCCCGCGCTCGCTGATGGTCGGCTTCCACGCCATCGGCGATCCGGAGCAGCCGTTCGCGTTCAATGACGGCGAGATCGCCGAGGCCGACTGGTTCACCCGGGCCGAGGTGCGCGAGGCGCTCGAGCACGGCGACTGGAACAGCACGTCGGATTCCCGGCTGCTGCTGCCCGGCTCGATCTCGATCGCCCGGGAGATCATCGAATCCTGGGCAGCCCTGTGATTTGTGCACGAAAATCCGCGGCTGGCGCGGAAAATCGTGCACAAATCGCTAGTTCAGCTTGGCTTTGACGTCCTTGATGCTGGGGTTCGTCAGCGCGCTGCCGTCCGGGAACTTCACCGTCGGCACCGTCTGGTTGCCGCCGTTGACCGACATCACGAACTTGGCTGCGTCCATGTCCTGCTCGATGTCGATCTCGGTGTACGGGATGCCTTCGGCCTTCAGCGCGGTCTTGAGCCGCTTGCAGTAGCCGCACCAGGTCGTGCTGTACATGATCAGTGCACTCATAACGCGACTCAACGTATCCGATCGCCGCGTCATGCCGCCCAGCGGTGCCACGTGTGTCACACCCAGCTGCCATGATGTAGGCCATGCCAGCCGAGGCCCCGCCGTCCACGCTCCTCGAGGACCTCGACGACGAACAGCGCGAGGCTGTCCTCGCGCCTCGCGGTCCGGTATGCGTGCTGGCCGGTGCCGGCACCGGCAAGACGCGGACTATCACCCGCCGCATCGCGTATCTGGTGGCCTCCGGCCATGTCGCGCCGAGTCAGGTGCTGGCCGTGACGTTCACCCAGCGCGCGGCGGGTGAGATGCGCAGCCGCTTGCGCAGCCTGGAGCAGGAGATCGACGGCGCCGCCGGCTCCGGGGCCGTGCAGGCCATGACATTCCACGCCGCGGCGCTGCGGCAACTGCGGTACTTCTGGCCGCGGGTGGTCGGCGATACCGGCTGGGAACTGCTCGACAGCAAGTTCGCGGTCGTGGCGCAGGCGGCGAATCGGGCGGGTATCCAGGCCAGCACCGACGACGTGCGCGACCTGGCCGGCGAGATCGAATGGGCCAAGTCGTCCCTGATCAGTCCCGAGCAGTACCCGCAGCAGGTCGCCGCGATCGAGCGGGACATCCCGCTCGACGCCGCCAAGGTCGCCGCGGTGTACGCCGGGTACGAGGGACTCAAGGCCCGCCGCGACGGCTCGGCCCTGCTGGACTTCGACGATCTGCTGCTGCACACCGCCGCCGCCATCGAGAACGACGCCGCCGTCGCCGGCGAGTTCCGTGACCGCTACCGCTGCTTCGTCGTCGACGAATACCAGGACGTCACCCCGCTGCAGCAGCGGGTGCTCAACGCCTGGGTGGGGGAGCGGGACGACCTGACCGTGGTCGGCGACGCCAACCAGACCATCTACTCGTTCACCGGCGCCACCCCGCAGTACCTCCTCGACTTTTCGCGAAGGTTCCCCGATGCGGCGCTGGTCCGTCTGGAGCGCGACTACCGCAGCACGCCCCAGGTGGTGTCGTTGGCCAATCAGGTGATCTCGGCGGCTTCCGGCCGCATGGCGGCCAGCCGGTTGCAACTCATCGGTCAGCGCGATCCCGGTCCGAAACCGGTGTTCCGGGAGCATCCCGATGAGGTTGCCGAGGCCAACGCGGTCGCCGCCGCCATCAAGAAGCTCATCCAATCCGGCACTGCCCCTTCGGAAATCGCGGTGCTGTACCGCATCAACGCGCAGTCAGAGGTGTATGAGGAGGCGCTCACCGCGGCCGGTGTGGCGTTCCAGGTGCGCGGTGGTGAAGGCTTCTTCAGCCGCCAGGAGATCCGGCAGGCGCTGCTGGCGCTGCAGCGCGCCGCGGGACACCAGGGGGATGTCGCCGGCGTCGAGCTGCCGCAGCTGGTCCGGGATCTGCTGGAACCGCTGGGCCTGACGGCCGAGCCGCCGGCGGGTACCAAGGCCCGGGAACGCTGGGATGCGTTGCTGGCCTTGGTCGAATTGGTCGAACAGGAAGTCGCGGTACGCGCCAACCTGGACCTGCAGGGGCTGCTCGTCGAGTTGCGCCAGCGCGCCGATTCCCGGCACCCACCGGTGGTGCAGGGTGTGACGCTGGCATCGCTGCACGCGGCCAAGGGTCTCGAGTGGGATGCGGTGTTCCTGGTCGGTCTGGTCGACGGCACGTTGCCCATCTCGCACGCGTTGTCGCACGGCGCGGACAGCGAACCCGTCGAGGAGGAGCGGCGTCTCTTCTACGTCGGAATCACCAGGGCCAGAGTGCATTTGACCATCTCGTGGGCGCTGGCCCGGGCCGCCGGCGGACGGCAGAGCCGCAAGCCGTCGCGGTTCCTCAACGGGCTGACGCCGCAGAGCCGGCGCGAACCCCAACAGCCGCAACGCAAACGGGGGCCGGCGCCGCGCTGCCGGGTCTGCAATTCGGCGCTGACGACGTCGACCGCGATCCTGCTGCGGCGCTGCGAGTCGTGCCCGTCGAACCTCGATGAGGAGCTGCTCGGCCGGCTCAAGGAGTGGCGCCTGCGCACCTCGCAGGAGATGAAGGTGCCTGCCTATGTGGTGTTCACCGACAACACCTTGATCGCGATCGCCGAGGCTTTGCCGGCCGACAATGCCGCGCTGGTGGCCATTCCCGGGATCGGGGCGCGCAAGCTCGAGCAATACGGCCCGGATGTCCTGGCATTGGTGAACGCGTCCCGTTAGCCCACCTAAATTGCGCCAAACATGACGCAAATTGTGCCAAAACCGCTGGTCAAAAAATCGCTTGTCATATTTCGGTGGTAACGTCTAGCCTCGAAGCCGCAACGAAATCCCGCGAATTCATGACCTGTGAATCCGCAGTCGACCGCTGAGGAGGTGGCCCAGATGATCAATTTTGATGCGTCCCGAGGCGCTGTCCTCGCTGTCGCTGGCCTCCGTGCGCCGTTGACCGATGCTGCCTATGAGGCGGTATCGCGCGTCGGCGTCAGCTGGCATCAGATCGTTGACGTCCCCGCCGTTCCCGCTGCCGCTGCAGCCGCCGCTATGTCGGCGGCACGTCTCGCGACGGCTGGGCATGTCGCCGACATCCCGCAGCGCAAGCGCAACGGCAAGACCTTCGCGTCCGTGAAGCGGGGCACTACTTAGGTAGAGCCCACACAAGCCATCTGGCCACGGACCCGAAACCACCGGATCCGTGGCCATTGTTTTTGGGGCACAACCTCAAAACCACCACCTGGTCACCGATCCATCAGACAGATGAGACGCAAGAAGACCAGGAAGTAGGTGATGAGGACATGACTAGCCAGACTTGCCGACAAAGGCTGGCGGTGCCATGTCATGTCGGCGACCCCGATATGTGGTTCGCGGACAGCCCCACTCAGCTGGAACAGGCCAAGGCGCTGTGCGCCGACTGCCCGATCCGGCGCCAGTGCCTCAGCGAGGCGCTGGAACGTGAAGAGCCGTGGGGTGTTTGGGGTGGGGAGATCCTCGAGCGGGGTGCCGTCATCGCACGCAAGCGTCCGCGCGGTCGTCCGCGCAAGGACGTCGTCGCGGCTTAGGTTCAGCCGCGAGCAGACGTAGAACTGTCCGAAAACCGGTGATTCAGGACAGTTTTACGTCTGCTCGCGAGAGAAACCTAGGGCATGAAGCCCGGAACCAGTTCGGTGGCAATGGCTTTCACGGGGACGTGGGCGTCCAGCTGACAGCAGATCGCCACGGTTGACGCGATCACGCGCAGCGGGATGACCAGGTTCGGCGGCAGATCGAGCTGCCGGGCCATCTTGATCTGGGCCACACCGTTGTCGAGCTGGCCTGCGGCCATTCTCATGATCCACCGGCGCGTGTAGTGGAAGACGTCGGTCTGGATCGGTTCGACGTACTGGCGCAGCATGTCGTCGACCTCGTCGATCGGGACCTGCTCGCCCTTCTGGATGAACCCAGCGTCCTCCATGACCGGAAACAGCTTGTCGTAGTTCTTGTCCCGCGCCAGGCTGATCATTTCGCCGATCGCGGTCGGCAGCCCACCCGGCAGCGGCGCCACCGCGCCGAAGTCGATGACGCCCATCCGGCCGTCGGGCAGCAGCATGAAGTTTCCGGGGTGGGTGTCGCCGTGCATGATCTGCAGGCGGGCCGGCGCGTCGAACGTCAGCTCGGACAGCCGGGTGCCCATCAGGTCGCGCTGCTCGACGGTGCCTTCCCGGATGATGACCGACATCGGGATGCCGTCCATCCACTCCGCGATGACGACCTTCGGGGCGCTGGCGACGATCCCCGGCACCTTGAAGTGCGGGTGGCCCTGGTAGGCCTTGGCGAACGCCCGCTGGTTGTCGGCCTCGAGCCGGTAGTCCAGCTCCATCTCGGTGCGGTCGATCAACTCGTCGACGACGCCCTGGACGTCGGCACCGGGTGCCAGCTGCTTGAAGACGCTGACCAGACGCTGGATGGTCTTCAGGTCCGCGCGCAGCGCCTCGTCGGCGCCCGGGTACTGGATCTTGACCGCGACCTCGCGGCCGTCGGACCAGACGGCCTTGTGGACCTGCCCGATGCTGGCCGACGCGACGGGGGTGTCGTCGAAGGACTGGAACCGGTCGCGCCACTTGGTGCCCAGCTGGCCGTCGAGCATCCGGTGCACCTTGGCCGCCGGCAGCGGCGGGGCGTCCTTCTGCAGCTTGGTGAGGGCCTCGCGGTACGGCTTGCCGTACTGCTCGGGAATGGCGGCCTCCATCACCGACAGGGCCTGGCCGACCTTCATGGCACCGCCCTTGAGCTCACCGAGCACGGTGAACAGCTGGTGTGCGGCCTTGTCCATCAGTTCGGCGGTGACCTCGTCCTTGGGCTTGCCCGCCAGGCGCTTGCCGAAGCCGAGCGCGGCCCGTCCCGCCATGCCGCCGGCCAGGCCGGCGAGTTTCGCGTTGCGTGCCACACTGCCCCGTTTGATATCAGCCACGTTCAACATCATCCACGACGTTGCTGAGTGCACGGCGGCGACATGGCAACGCGTGTTGTCACGGTTTCCGGTCGCACCAGTCACACAGGGGATGACGGGACCATCGGCGCACCACGGTGGTCCGCGAGCCGATGTCGAATTCGAGGGTGGCATCCAGTGTGGGCGGCGGTTTTGCGCGGCATCCGCCGCCACGAATCGCGTCGATCACCTGGTCCACCTGATTGAGCGCCACCGCCGCGGTGGCGAGCACGGTGGCCCGGTCCGCGCTGCCGACGGTGCCCTCGAGTTGGGCGGCCAGCACCGGCCACGACGCGTCGCGGTCACTGCGGTGGAGGTCAGCGCAATTGAGGCAGCTGGTCGCTCCTGGCAGCACGAGCGGGCCGATCAACCCGGTGCCGTCCCGGATCCGCACCGGCAGATGCGGTACCCCGGCGCGGTGCAGGTCGCGCACCAGGCGTCGGTCGGCCACCAGGAAATCCGACAGCACCACCAGATCAGCGCCTTCGCGAGCCACATGCCCGAAGCGACTGGTCCGCACCCGGGCGCCGGAACAGGTCAGGGCGCCGGCCAGTAGGTCCGACAGGGGACCGCTGCCGTGCACGCGCACCGATACCGGTCGGCGGTCAGAGTTCGGCTCCGGCCGCAACAGGCCTGCCGTGCTCAGCGCGCCGAGCAGCCCGGCCCAGCCGTCGATGTCGGTCAGCCCGGCCGCCATCGCGAGCGACTGGCTGCTCTCGACGTCGACGCCGCTCTGCATGCCGCGGAGTAGATCGGCCAGAGCTCCGCCCGACAGCCCGGCCGGTGGCCGAATACCGATGGCGCGCCGTGGGTCCCACCCCAGCTGCACCGTGCCGTCGGGACGTTGCAACACCGGCATGGCCGGGTTCAAGGTCTGACGGGCCGCGGTCATGGCCCAACTGTGCCAATGGCACACCGATTCGGCGAATTAGTTATCCACAGGCTCGCCGAAGCCGCTGCTCCGGGTCGGCTACTCCTCGTCCGTGTCCCGCTTCAGGTCCTTCTCGAGGTCTGCCAGCGCCTGGTCGAGCCCCGTGGTGTCGCCGCCGAGCGCGCGGTCGATGAAGGCCGCGGGCTCATCGAGATCGGCTGCGCCGGGCAGCAGGTCGGGGTGCTGCCAGACGGCGTCGCGCTGGTCGGCGCCGACGGCCTCGGTCAGCTTCTCCCACAGCGTGGCGGCCTCGCGCATCTTGCGCGGCCGCAGCTCCAGGCCGACGAGGGTCGCGAACGTCTGCTCAGCCGGTCCGCCGGTGGCGCGACGACGACGCAGCGTCTCGCTCAGCGCCGATGTGCCCGGCAGGCGGTCACCCAGTGCCGCGGTGACGACGGTCTGCACCCAGCCCTCGATGAGCGCCAGCAGCGTCTCGAGGCGTTCGAGCGCCGCGGCCTGCTCGGGCGTGGCCTTGGGCTCGAACATGCCCTGGCTCAGCAGCTTCTCCATGGCACCGGGGTCACCCATCAGCGAGGCGGGGTCCAGGCCGGACGCCATCTCTTCGAACCCGCTCATGTCGATCTTCATGCCCTTGGCGAAGGCTTCGACGGCGCTGAGCAGCTGCGTGGCCAGCCACGGCACGTGACTGAACAACCGGTGATGGGCTGCTTCGCGGGCCGCGAGGAAGGTCAGCACCTCGCTGCGCGGCTGCTCGAGACCTTCGCCGAATGCCTCGACGGCCTCGGGCATCAGCGCGGCAACACCGGACGGACCCAACGGCAGGCCGATGTCCGTGGAGGTCAGCACCTCTTTGGACAGCGTGCCCAGGGCCTGGCCCAGCTGCGAGCCGAATGCCATGCCGCCCATCTGCGACATCATCGCCATCAGCGGGCCGGCCATGGCCTTGGCCTCTTCGGGGAGCGCCGAGACCCAGACGCTCGACAACTGTTCGGCGACCGGGTCGCACAGCCGCTTCCAGGTGTTCAGGGTGTTGTCGAGCCAGTCGCTCGGGGTCCAGGCCATCGCGCGGGTGGTGCCGGCCGGCAGGGGAGTGACACCGTCGAGCCACGTCTCCGCCAGATGCACCGCATCCGAGATGGCCGTCGCGGTCTGCTCAGGCACCGGCTTGACGAACCCGATCGAGTTGGACGCCAGCTTGCGGGCCAGGTCGTAGTTGACCGGACCCGCCTGCGGGTTGTTCATCGACGCGCCCGCGCCGCTGAACATCGCGCCGAGCTGCGTGAAGATCTGGCCCAGGTCGGGCATGCCGGCGCCGCCGGGACCACCGAACGCACCGCCGAACCCGAACGGATCCGACGAACCACCGGACGAACCCCCGGAAGAGCTTCCGGAGGAGCCTGGTCCAGGCTCTTTGTTCGATTTGTCGCGGTCGGGGTCTTCGCCGCTGGAGAAGCCGAAAGGCAGGTCAGCCATACCGTCAACCGTACTGCCAGCACGGCCCGCCGGTGGCTTCGCGGGTCATGCTGTCAGCGAACCGAGCCGCGAGCTTTACTGTTGGCGGCGTGAACAGGCGGATTTCTACGCTCGTGGTCGCTCTGGTGCCGATCATCGTGTTCGTCGTGCTGGTGTCGGTCGTGACCGTGCCGTTCGTGTCGCTGGGTCCCGGCCCGACGTTCGACACGCTCGGTGAGGTCGACGGCAAGAAGGTCGTCGACATCAAGGGCGACGTCAAGGTGCACCCGACTTCGGGGCATCTCAACATGACGACGGTGTCGCAGAGCGACGGGCTGACGCTGGGGCAGGCGCTGGCGCTGTGGATGTCGGGCCGCGAGCAGTTGGTGCCGCGCGATCTGGTGTATCCGCCGGACAAGTCCAAGGACCAGGTGGACAAGGCCAACAACGCCGACTTCAAGAACTCCGAGGAAGACGCCGAGTACGCGGCGCTGAGCTACCTGAAGTACCCGAAGGCGGTGACGGTCCAGGCTGTCGCCGATCCGGGGCCGTCGGCCGGCCAGCTGCGCCCGGGCGATGCCATCGACATGGTCAACGGCGTTCCGGTGGCCAACGTCGAAGAGTTCACGTCACTGCTGAAGAAAACCAAGCCGGGTGACCACGTCGTGCTCGACTACCGGCGCAAGAACGCCGGGATCGGCGTCACGACCATCACCCTGGGTTCCAACAAGGACCGCGATTACGGCTACCTCGGCACCACGGTGCTCAACGCGCCGTGGGCGCCGTTCGCCATCGACTTCAACCTGGCCAACATCGGTGGCCCGTCAGCCGGCCTGATGTTCAGCCTGGCCGTCGTGGACAAGCTGACCGACGGAAATCTCAACGGCGGCAAGTTCGTTGCGGGCACCGGCACCATCGGCGACGACGGCAAGGTGGGCCCGATCGGCGGCATCACGCACAAGATGCTGGCCGCGCGGGAGGCCGGTGCGACGGTGTTCATGGTGCCCGCCGAGAACTGCGCCGAAGCGGTCTCGGCCCATCTCGACGGGCTGGGGTTGATCAAGGTCGAGAACCTGAACGGAGCGGTCGACGCGCTGCATGCCGTGTCCGCTGGTGGCGAACCTCCCCGCTGTTGAGCGTGCGGCCACCCCAGAATGCGTAGAGTCGTGGCACAAGCTGGCCTTACTGATTTTCAAACGGACTTTCAACAGACTGGAGCTGACGAGTGGGGATGCGGCCTGCGGCGAGGATGCCGAAGCTGACGCGACGAAGCCGGATTCTGGTCGGGATCGCGTTGCTGATCGTCGGTTTGTTGATGGTCGGCCCGCGGCTGGTCGACGCCTACGTGGACTGGCTGTGGTTCGGCGAGATCGGTTTCCGTTCGGTGTTCAGCACCGTGCTGGTGACGCGCCTGGTGGTCTTCCTGGTGGCCGGCGTGTTCATCGGCGCCGTGACATTCGGTGGAATGGCACTGGCGTACCGGTCGCGGCCGGTGTTCGTGCCCGCGTCCGGGCCCAACGATCCGGTCGCCCGCTACCGCGCGACAGTCCTGTCGAGGCTGCGGCTGTTCGCCATCGGTGTACCGGCCTTCATCGGATTGCTGGCCGGATTCGTGGCACAGACCTACTGGGTGCGGGTGCAGCTGTTCCTGCACGGCGGCACGTTCGGCATCAACGACCCCGAATTCGGCAAGGATTTGGGCTTCTACGCGTTCGATCTGCCGTTCTACCGACTGGTGCTCGGCTATCTGTTCGTCGGGGTCTTCCTGATGCTGGTCGGGAACCTGTTGGGCCACTACGTGTTCGGCGGTATCCGGCTGTCGGGCCGCCAGGGCGCGCTCAGCCGCGCGGCGCGGATGCAGTTGGTGGCGCTGGTGGGAATCCTGGTGCTGCTCAAGGCCGTTGCCTACTGGTTCGACCGGTACGAGCTGCTCAGCCACACCCGTGCCGGCAAGCCGTTCACCGGTGCCGGCTACACGGACATCAACGCGGTGCTACCGGCGAAGCTGATCCTGCTGGCCATCGCGGTGATCTGCGCCGTGGCAGTGTTCTCGGCGCTCGTGTTGCGGGACTTGCGGATTCCGGCGATCGGTCTGGTGCTACTGCTCCTGAGCTCGGTGATCATCGGCGCCGGCTGGCCCATGCTGGTCGAGCAGTTCAGCGTCAAGCCCAATGCGGCGGCGAAGGAACGCGACTACATCAGTCGCAGTATCACGGCGACCCGAGATGCGTACGGGTTGACCGGTGATTCGGTGACGTATCGCGACTACAGCGGCAACGCGCCCGCCACTGCCGAGCAGGTCGCCGCTGACCGGGCCACGACGTCGAACATCCGGCTGCTCGACCCGACCATCGTCGGACCGGCCTTCACCCAGTTCCAGCAGGGCAAGAACTTCTACAGCTTCCCGGACCAGCTGTCCATCGACCGTTACAACGGACCCGACGGCAAGCTGCGCGACTTCGTCGTGGCGGCACGGGAATTGAACCCCGACCGGCTGATCGACAACCAGCGCGACTGGATCAACAAGCACTCCGTCTACACCCACGGCAACGGGTTCATCGCGTCGCCGGCGAACACGGTGCGCGGAATTGCCAACGACCCCAACCAGAACGGCGGTTACCCCGAGTTCCTGGCCAGCGTGGTCGGTGCCAACGGCGCCGCGGTGTCGCCCGGCCCGGCTCCGCTGGATCAGCCCCGGGTGTACTTCGGTCCGGTGATCGCAAGTGCCGCGTCGGATTACGCGATCGTCGGCAAGAACGGCGCCGACCGGGAGTACGACTACGAGACCAACACCGAGACCAAGAACTACACCTACGGCGGTACCGGCGGTGTCGATATCGGCAACTGGCTGACGCGGTCGGTCTTCGCCGCGAAGTTCGCCGAGCGAAACTTCTTGTTCTCCAACGTGATCGGACCGAACAGCAAGATTCTGTTCAACCGAGACCCGGCCCACCGGGTCGAGGCGGTGGCGCCGTGGCTGACCACCGATTCGACGGTGTACCCGGCAATCGTCAACAAGCGCATGGTGTGGATCGTCGACGGCTACACCACTCTGGACAACTACCCGTACTCGGAGCTGACGTCGCTGTCGAGTGCGACCGCCGATTCCAATGAGGTTGCGGTCAATCGGATGTTGCCCGACAAGCAGGTGTCCTACATCCGCAACTCGGTGAAGGCCACCGTCGACGCCTACGACGGCACCGTCACGCTGTACGAGCAGGACGAGCACGACCCGGTGCTGCAGGCGTGGATGAAGGTCTTCCCGGACACCGTGAAGCCGAAGTCGGCGATCTCCCACGAGCTGGCTGAACATCTGCGCTACCCCGAGGACCTGTTCAAGGTCCAGCGCATGCTGCTGGCCAAGTACCACGTCAACGATCCGGTGACGTTCTTCTCGACGTCGGACTTCTGGGACGTGCCGCTTGACCCCAACCCGACGGCCAGCAGTTTCCAGCCGCCGTACTACATCGTGGCGAAAGACCTTGCCACCGGCGGTGATTCATCGTCGTTCCAGCTGACCACGGCGATGAACCGGTTCCGGCGGGACTTCCTGGCCGCGTACATCAGCGCCAGCTCCGACCCGGCCACGTACGGCAAGATCACCGTGCTGACCATTCCGGGCCAGGTGAACGGCCCCAAGCTGGCGTTCAACGCGATCAGCACGGACACCGCGGTGAGCCAGGATCTGGGTGTCATCGGCCGGGACAACCAGAACCGGATCCGCTGGGGCAACCTCCTGACACTGCCCGTGGGGCAGGGTGGGTTGCTTTATGTCGCACCGGTTTACGCCTCGCCGGGGGCCAGTGACGCGGCGTCGTCGTACCCACGGTTGATCCGGGTGGCGATGCTGTACAACGACAAGATCGGTTACGGCCCGACGGTGCGGGATGCCCTCAACGGCATCTTCGGGCCCGGTGCGGGGGCGACCGCCACCGGTCCGGCCCCGACTGACGTGCCGGCCGGTACGCCGCCTGCTGTGGCCGTGCCTGGTGCCGTCCAGCCGCCCGCTGCGGGGCCGCAGCCGCCGGTGCCGGCAGCGGTGCTGCCACCGGGCGTCCCGGTGACGCTGTCGCCCGCGAAAGCCGCTGCCCTGCAAGATGTCAATGCGGCGCTCGACGGCATGCGTGCGGCCCAGCAGAGTGGCAATTTCGCCCAGTTCGGTACGGCGCTGCAGAAGCTGGACGACGCCATGGCCAAGTACCGCGAGGCGAAGTAGTCGAATCACCGCGCGAAAGACACAAAACTGCCCAATTCCTCCGGGAGTTGGGCAGTTTTGTGTCTACCGGCCATCGGGCACGCGGCCCAAAAACCCTGTCTGACCATACGATTTGGTTCATTCGGCAGCGTTGGGTAACGTTGTATTCACCAACGCGGGGTGGAGCAGCTCGGTAGCTCGCTGGGCTCATAACCCAGAGGTCGCAGGTTCGAATCCTGTCCCCGCTACTAGTGAGAACGGCCCCCGGAGAACTCTCCGGGGGCCGTTCTTCATGTCGGTGGGGAACACGATTGGGAAAGTTGGCATTGCTAAAACACCGACCGAACGGCTGTGGGTCAGAAGGTCGCGCCGAACGCATCTCTGATGGCCGGGTCCGGTGGACGACAGGGGTGCGTGTCAGATGCGCGGTGTTGGGGTGCCGAGATGTCCGACTAATCCGCTGATTTTGGGAATGTTCAGAGGCTCATGTCCGGCCCGTTTCATTCGATCCTATTGCAGCCGGGACAGTGATCGCCTGACGCGATCAATGTCGGTGCAGGCGGCCACACATAGCAGGTTAGTGCTTGTGGACCCGCCGCAAAGCAACCACGGCTTGACCTCGCCTTTACAAACGGGGTTGCGCCGCAACAACACTCAATCGGCGCCAGCCCACCCATGTCGGATCTAGGCGGGCACGCAATCGCGCAGCTCAGGTGACATCCCGTACGGGCCCCACATCTGCCGTTCAGCGTCAGCGCGTGCCGCACCCTCGTCGGGGCCCCGCCCGATGACGGTGCCCGCCCACTGCTTCATGCCGAAACCCATGCCCATGCCGGGCATGCCACCCATCCCGAAGCCATTGCTCGCCCACACCTGGCACTGCACCGCCACCAGCCCCGGTCCTTGGTCGCCGGGCGCCGCAGCCACCGCAGGCGCGGTAATCCCCGAGACGGCCACCCCCAACACCACCACACAAGCCCGCATCATGATCCGCATATTTTCCTCCCCAGAAGTTTGCGATAAACCGAGTGTGACACACACAGCAAAGGAGATCCTGCGTGTAAGCGTTCCGCCTACGCACGTGACCACCGCCGTGCCCCAGCAGTTCCCAGACCACGCCTGGGGTGAATCTCGCCGCAGCGGTGTCGGATTCAGGTGGCGAGCCCGACGGGGCGTCGGAGGCGATTGCAGTGACGCGGCGCTTTGCGCTGTGCCTCTGGGCGCTGGAGCGCGTCGTCTGCAATCGGCGGCCGTCTGCCCCTCGCCGAGTCAAGTGAGTTCACTCACAGAAGGTCACTGGTTCGACCCCGTCGCCACCGTCCAACACCCGGCTGAACAGATTTGAAGCCGGATCGCGGATTAGTGCTTATGGACCGTTGTATCGATTCGCGGTCAGTGCTGTCACGTCATCACTGCACGTCGTCGCCCCGGCGCAACGTTGCTGGACCGGGGTCCGTGGTTGCGGCATTTCTCCGACTGATGACTGCGTCGTTGCCAGTGGGTGGCCGTATTGGCGAGTCGAGTCGATCGAGCCTGATTGGATCGCCTAATTGGTTTGCTCAGTTTTGGGTTTGCGTACGAGTTGACGCGTCAGTCGCTTTATGCGAGTGTTCGCGGTATTAGGTGAAATGCCAAGCGGGCCGGGGGGCTTGAGGCTGGCTTTCACAGGGGGATTCGTGCATGGTCGTATTTGGCCTGTCGTCGCGGCATGTTGTCGCGACGTTGGGGATGTTCGCTGTATCTGTCGCATCGTGTGTATACGGTGGGGGTATCGCGGGTGCTGATCCGCAGCCGATGCCGGATCGGTGGACGCAGTTCGTCACCGATGACGGCTGGGTGGTGGACGTGAACACCACCAACGAGGTGATCGACCACATCGACAATCTGGCCGGGGCGTCGAACTCGTGGCAGGCGCGGGTGACACTGCGCTCAGAGGCGCGAGTGAGCGGTTCCGGTGGTGCGGTCATTCAGGACGCCCAACTCGAATCTGGGTATTTCGTAGGTTGCCGTACTGACTCCTCGCCTGGTGTCGAGGTGGGCGTGGATGCGGGGATTGACCCGTATCAGCAGATCAACGGCCAGGTGTACGGCGGTGGCTTTGGGCAGGGCCAAGGCGGTGCCGGTGGTGGTGGCGGCGGTGGAGGCGGTTTCGCCGGCGCGTCGGCAGGTGCCACGCTCGGGGTGCAGGAGCACCTGGGTGGTCATATCCGGGTGTTATTGAAACCTGGTGGGCTGGCGCAAGTTCCGATGGACCGGATCAGCTTGCGCTCTATGCATGCGGTGTCGAATCTGCGGGATCAGAACATTGAAGCCGACGGGTGCGGTGGCCAGGTGAAAATCCAGTCCTACACCACGATCCGGGTGCGCACCGACAACGGCAACGACACCCAAACCCTCTACGGCGAACCCAAGGACCTGTGATCGTGGCACCCCTACAACGTTCAGGACATCGGTTGCGCGGCGCCCGTCGTTGTGCGTCCATCGCGGCGGCGGTGTTCCTGACGATGGTCAGCGCTTGTGGTGTATCTGCCGGCAACGCCAGCGCGGACCCCGCGGCACCGGCACCGAATCCCCCCGTGCCGGGGTCGGTGTCGCGGCCGCCGGTTCCGCTGCCGCTGCAACGCCCGATGCCCGAGGACCCGGGCCGGGTGAATCCGATTGGCGGGGCGCGGGTTTCCTCGACCACCCCCCAGGGGGAGACCGCCGGGATGGAGCGCCCGTTGGCTGCGCAGGGGGAGCGGGGTGCGGTGACGGTGCCGATGTGGGCCAAAGACGGCATCTTCGCCCCCACTGCCCACCCGAATCGGCAGATCGCCATCCACCTGCCCGGCGAGGTCACCCTGGGCCCGGCGGCCTGGCTACCCGGCGGCGGCGCCGTCTACGGCTCGAACGATGTTGACTACCAGGTCATCCCGTACGCCGGAGGCGGGGTCGACATCACCGTCACACGCAAAACCGTATTCTCCGCATCGACGATCCCGTTCGGCGTGAAGCTGGCTGCGGCGACACATCTGCGGCAGGGCAACAACGTGGTGCTGGTGGAAACCGATGCCGCACCGGGTAATCCGGCCCGCGTCATCGGTACTTTCAGTATTCCGGCTGCCACCGACGCCAACCAAGCCCTCGTCGGCGTCACTCCCACGCTGGGGCCCGGTTTCCCACCAGGACAGTCGAATCTGACTGTCGATCTGGGCCCGACAAGCGTTTTCGCCTTCCCGGTCACCATCAGCCTGTCCTACCGGGCTTCCGACGCCGCGACCACCGGGGCACCCGGCCCGAACTGGGCCGGCCTGCCCACCGGCACACCCACCGGATCGGTGACGCCACCGAACCCGACGGGGTACGTGACCGACCCGGTCGGAGCGCACCGCTCGGACAACGTCGACCCGACCGTATACGCCCAGCGACATTCCGGGCACTGCCAAGGCGGCCCGGACAGCTACACCTCTGGTGATGGCCGTTCGGCGAACTTCGTGGCTGCCTGCCAAACCCAACAGCTCTGTCTCGCAAGCACTCCCGCAAGCACGTCGGTGGACTCCTGCAATGACCGCCTGCTGGCCCACATGTCCATCTCATGTGTGACGGTGTTCGGCCAAACCGGCGACGACTACAACACCTGTACCCGCATCGCCTCCGATGAGGTCGCCTGGGTCAAAGCGAACATGGCCGGCGGACCTGGCTGACCCGGCTTCACATGTCGCATTGATGCGCTCGCAGAGCTCTTGAGTTGAAGGGGAATTGGGCCATGACACCGATGAAGCCGCGGCCGAGGGCGAGTGTGCACCGCTACCGGCGAGCACTGGCCATTTTCTCAATCGTGACATTGCTGTTGGCCGCGATCATCACGACCAGCCGCGACGACCACGGCTCCACCATCGCAGCGCTGCCTGGGGCGACCGCCCAACCCAGTATCCCCGGCGGCGGCTCAGGTGGCTCCGGCGGCAGCGGTGGTGGACCGCCGTTCCCGTTGCAGCCCCCGGCGATGCCCGATGCCCCCGCGCCATACAACGGCGGGTCGTACCCGGCGCCCTACCAGGGCAACGGGATCGACATCAATAACCCCGCCGAACAACCGGCTCAAGCGCCCCAACAACAATCCAACTCCCAGCAAAGCAACCCCCAACAGCTCCAGCCCGCCAACGGCCAGCAGCCACCGGACTACGACGCCCCACTGCAAACCGCGCAACCACAGCCACAGCAGCAACCGCAACAGCAGCCGACCCCGCAACAACAGCCCCAGCAGCAAGAGCAGGAACAACAGCAAGAGCAAGAACAACAGCCCGAGCAACAGCAGCAGGAGCAAAAACAAAACGACTGTGAGCCGAATCAATTCTTTGGGCAGCAGGTGTACGACGGCATGTCGCCTGAGCAAATCGCAGAGGCGCAGAAAGCCGAAAAGGAGGCCTACGACAAGTTTGAGCCGATCGCTCGAAAGTTGCAGAGGAAGCTCCGTGGCAAAATCGATCGCGGAGAGTTGGGCGACGATGTTCCTCAAGCGCGAAAAGATGCTATTTATCGAGCGGTGAAGGACATTGAATCGGGTAAATACGGGGACACCGACGTGCTGAAAAAATGGGATGCTGACCACACCATCCCGTTGGGGGCGCTTCCCAGGAATCCGCAGTTTCGGAACCTTAGTCCTGAAGACATGGCCGAGGTCGCGAATTTCATCGATAACGTTTTCCCAAATACTCAGACGTTCAACCGTGCTCGTCAGAACAAATTGCCGAGCGAATGGACGACAGTTAAGGGGCAGCCGGTCCCTCCCGACGTCGCGATCGACTGGTGCCAGGAAGAGAAGACCGCGACGCAGGCGGTTCTCAACGAGATCGCAAAGCGCGACGTAGCGGGCAAAACCAAGCCAAGCGTGTCACCGCCCAGTAACTCCTCGGTAGGCGAGAGCCCTGATCAGCACGCTACGGCAGCACCGACGGCCAAACCTCAGTCACCCGCACAACCGCCAACGCAAGCTCCCACGCAGGCTCCGACGAGCCCGCCCGCACCCACGGAGGCACCGACACCTGTGCGCATTCCACGCACGACACCTCCGGAGACATCCGCACCACCTTCCACTCCGCCTAGCGGAGCTCCTGCCGACAATCCGATCTTCGATTGGTTGCCGAGCGAAAGAGATGTGGAAAAAGTACTCGGCGGAGTCGCCGGGGTCATCGTCGGAGGCGGAGCCTTGATCTATGGCTTGGCCAAAGCCGTTTCGGGGGCAGCGCCAGCATGATCATCGTTTCCCAGAGAACCCAGGGGCTTATCGGAGTGCTGGCCGTAGTTACCGCCGGAACCCTCTCGTGCTCGAGCACTACGGCACCGCAAAGCCCTGCGCCCACACACGTCATGATCGCCAACATCTCACAAGTCGCGGGAGAATTTCCGCAGGGTTGGGCCGTCCAGAACAACCCGCGCGAAACCGTCGACCAAGACGCAGTGAATCGGGATCAAAATGTGGGGTTCGGACTAGCGGTGCGGCCACCGCAATGCGCCGCCCGACTGCGTTCGACCCCGAAGGGAGTGGTAGGCCAAGTCATCGAGTCGCTCGCAGCGCGCACGCACGGCATCATGATCGGCGTTGCCGCAACAGAAGCCCCGGGCGCCGTGCCGATGGCCGCGGCTGACGGCCTGGACTGCTCGTATGCGACGTTTGGCCAGCCCGGAGTGGTGAATGGGACCATCACGCCAGCGCCGGCTGTCGCTGTTGATGGTGTGAAGGTTGACGCGGTACATGTCGTCACCGACTACGATGACAAATCTGGTCGAACTGTTGACCAGTACATTTACGTTGGGATTGTCGACGACCGGCACGCTGTCGCGGTCAGTGCGACCGCTGGACCAGCATCGGAGAATCTGGCGAAAATCGATGTTGGCCTCGTCCAAAAGATATTTGTCAAAGCAGTAGCGAGTGTGCGCAGCTGATCAATGGAATGAATAGGGCCTCCGGCGTCACCAGAGGATAGGATTTTCTATATGACACACAGAGATGATCTGCAGGCCTTCTTGCAGGGGCGGCGCAACCGCCTTGGCGGTCCGGAAATAGTCTTTGTCACGAACGATGACCTCGGAGAATCACATTTACCGGCATGGTGGTTCGAGGTGAATGAACTTGACGGCCAAATCGCAGTAGAACGTGCGCTCGCAGAATGGGAATCTTCCGTCGGTCCCTTTCTTCCCGATTTAATGAGCTACTTACGTCAGAACGGAAACGATGTATTCATCGTTCAGGTATTAGCCGCTGGCGCTACGCAGTCGATAGCGCAGAATTTTTTGCTGTACTCCATGAAATATGGCGACAGCTCCACAACGTTTACGACACGCGTCGGATCTCCAGCTGCCGACGCAACGCATCTGCCGCCGTATTGGTCGTCGTTGCCAGCCGAACTTCGGGACTTCTACCTTCAAGTTCACAACGGCTTCACCGATCTTGGCGGCGCGGGACTCGCAGCTGTGCAGGACTTCAGGCCCGTATCCGACTATGGCCACGCGGACGAATATGAACTCCGCCCACGTGCCAACATAGATGCGGGCGCGGAGGCAACAGTTTTGCCTGATATTCACAGGCTGGTCGAGTTGGCTAGCGATGGAGCCGGCGGTGCGTTGTGCATAGACAGTGCTCATGCCGATGGATTCGCTTGGGACCTATACGAAGGACGTCTCACGGAGAAACCGCTGTGGGCCACCCTGGATGAAATGCTCCTCCCTCCTGAGTGATGGGATGGAAGCTCGCCATAGCGCGTCTTTTGATCCCAGTATGGAAATTCTTCATCGCAGGTCAGCGTGGGTGCTGTTTTTGTCAGGTGATGTGCGGCATCGTTGCGCCAGGTGAGTTGTGGCGGGTTGTGTTTTGGTCGTGGCGTGCCTGAATGTTGCTGCTTGGCCAGTCGCATGAGTGTCGAGCGGACGACGGCTAGCTCGTCCAGCATCCGCCTGCCAGCCTCGTCGTTGGCAACTGCCGTCAGCAGCTGTGGGGTGATCTCGTCGGCGTAGCACCGGCCATGGAGGTGTGCGACGAAGTTGGTCGCCTGTCTCGTCCTATGCCCAGTCAGAGATAGCGCGTCTCGGTGGCCCTGCGCCCGACAGTGAGTACTGGAAACACGGTGATGGTGAGGTGTATCTGCCCTCGGAGGCTGTTTCGTGGATCATCGAGTCGCCGGATTTCAACGCGCTCAACGCGCCTAAAAAGCCAGACTCGCGAGCTGCTTACACTTTCGACGCGGCTGGCCGCACCGCCACCGTAATCATCTGCAACGCTTGGCTTATGGAGACAGTCGGCGAACAGATTCACCGGCGCTTCGCTCGGGCAGCTCCCGTCGTTTGGCCAAGGTGCCTCGCATACTGGAGGGCTACAACGAAAGGGTGTAGTCGACGTCCCTCGTCTGCCACTGCGGGGGCTTTGCCGAGCTGGCTTGCTAACTACGAGTGCCGGTCGGAGCGGCATTACCGAATTCGATGTTTGGAGGGGAAGCCCGACAGTCCGAACGGAAAATCCACAAGTGGCGCAGAAAGGAGGAGGTCACCATGGCTAAGTCGAGTAGCACTCGGGTCGCCAGCGCCAAAGTCGCGAAGCAAGCTTCGTCGCTTCTGAGCAACCCGAAGACCCCGGCGAAAACCAAGTCGGTAGCGGCCAGCGCCTTAGCGCAGGCAAGGGCAAGCGGAAGTAGTATCCGCTGATTAGGGCTGGCGGAGCCGGCTCCTCTGCTAGCGCCCCGTTCGGCCGGATAAGTCTATGTGTGCCGGATAACGGACCTGGCACGACACAGTTGCCGGTTGCGCCTCGCGGGCATCCCGCACTTTCCTGCGGACGCATGTGAAGACTGCAGAATTGTTGAATTCTGCGGCTTACTGAATTTGATCTTCAAGCGGTTTTAGATCGAGCTGTTGCCCGGTCTTATAATTGCGAAGGCACGTGATGGAGGGTGCTATTCGATGGGTAGCGACTTACCCCATACATCAGCGAGTGCGATGACCGCAGGCTCGATTTCAGACCCGCGTACCGTGCGTGTAAGCGCAAGGGGTGCATTCTGTATCCGTTCCCAGATGATCAGAGACTCGGGCTGAGTGAACAGAACATAGTTGAATTCGCCTTCGTACGCTGAGCCGGCACCGTATTCGCGAAGTGCGTCTTCGATCTGTGTCCGATGCTGTGCAACGAATGCTGCAAGCGTCGGTGTGTAGTCGGCAGGCTGGGCGAGGTTCATGCTCGACTTGATCTGGTCGATCACCTCCAAAGACAGCTCATGTTCGCCAGGCTCGGTGACGAAAGTCAAGAACCATCGCTCGGCTTCGTGCAGGAGGAGCGCGCTGTTGTAGCGTGGGTCCTGCTCGAGTTCGGCGATCATGGTGTTCACCTCCTCGTCGAATATCTCAACGAGCACCGACAATCTTTCGATTTTTCGGGCAATCTTGGGTGGAGGATCGATCACGGGCTTGTAGACGAGGCCGTGTTCGAGAAACGCCCACGCGTCTTGTGTCTGTGTCCGGAGCTGGATTTCGCACTCGATGGGCTCACCGCCCTTAGCCACGACGTCGAGGAATCTCATCTGAACGTGGAGGCCAGAATATCCGAAGACCTTCGGGTTTCGGTTGGCTGGAGACTTGTCGGTTTCGTCGACATACTCCAATCCCTCGACTCCAGCCTTGAGGACCGTGTGGAGACGCTTCACCGCATCGAGTGTGTGCACAACGATCTGGGCACCGACCTTATCGGTCGTTTTTTCCCAGCAGTCGTCTCCGTACTTGCGGAGCTTCTTGACGAGGCTGTTGATCTCCTTAGCTCTGACTTTGATGTGGGCGAACGGAATACCTTCACTCTGAAGAACTCCTCGCAGCCGCTCCTCGAGCAACTGTGCGGCGTGTTTGAACGTCGGGTACTCATCGATGTATCTGCGCCGCGCAGCGTCCCGAGCGGAGGGCGCACTCACGTCAGTCTGCGCGCTTTCCGCTTGCGCCGCTGATTCTCTTGACGTTGTCGCGCACGGTGATGATGGATCGACCGTCGTTGGTGTTCTTGATTGCGACCGAGCCGTCGGCGTGCATGTCCGGTGGCGCATACACGTCGGCGCCGCGATCGGTGGTGATGCGCATGCGCCGGATCTTGCTCTTCACCAAGGTCGTGTCCTTGGGGAACGCGTTGGTGGGTACGCCGGCATCGAGGAGACTCTGCAGGAACAGGTCCTGGTCGTCTCCTTCGAGGTGATTGGCGGCAAACTTCGCGGGTTCTATTGCCTTAGCACCACTTTGCATCTCCGAGAGGAGCGCGATCTCGTAGGTAGCGTTCTTCTCGGGATCATCCTGGCTGCGGTTTGCGATGAAAGTCTGTGCCGTCTTGAAGAACCTTTCGGTCACCACGTCGGGCTTCTGGCGGAACTGACATCCGAGGAAGTCGATGAAGTAGTCGGCAACGCCTCCAAACCCCTGCTGATCGTCGACGACATGTCCATCCAGCAAGTGTTGGCCTGACGCCACGAACAGTCCGAGCTTGAACACCCGGGTGCCGTCGCCAAGAATAAGATCCTTCAGATGCTCGGCCTTGTACGTGCGTCGGCCTTCCGCGTTCTTCGTCTGCTCGACGCGCATGCCTTCTTGATGCTCCATCTTCGCGATGACCACACATCGAGCCCCCGAGTGCTCGCCGATCACGGTCATCACCAGACCACCGGGACTGCTCCACTTCTGCTTTAGATACAGGTTTCTGGCGATCACGCGGCTGTGCTCGATCAGGCCATCAGAGGATGCGAGGAGCTCGCGCACCATAGCTGGAACCTGCGATGCGACGTCCGTGTCCTCGACCACGGGGCGCGCGTACTTGCTCAGGCTCTG
Organism: Mycolicibacterium sp. P4_G11; assembly: GCF_056555145.1. NCBI lineage: Bacteria > Bacillati > Actinomycetota > Actinomycetes > Mycobacteriales > Mycobacteriaceae > Mycobacterium > Mycolicibacterium sp. P4_G11. The sequence continues at coordinate 123,121 of NZ_JBFUJW010000007.1, read as the reverse complement.
GCGTAGCCGTCGCTGAAGGAAGGCGGTGTCGTCGGCGTCGAGTTCGATCGGGGCTTCGGAGTATTCGAGCTGACTGTCGTCTTCCGTGCCTCGTCCATTTGGGACGGGGTGCATGATCACTTCGACAGGCTTGAACGTGCCCGCTTCTAGTACAGCCACATCTGCCCCTCTGCGTGGCGTCCTTGGGGTTTGTGGAGAACCTTGGTAGGACTCAAACCCGTAGACGAATCGCGGTTGGCCCCCCGGTCAATAGCGGCCTCAACTCGGCAACTTATGACCATGGAGCACATGTTTGTGGACGGCGCGCCGGTCCAGATGTATGGAAATCCCTAAAGAAATGTGAAGCAGGCACACCTGCCTCCTGGTTCACAGACACACCGCTGTGAATGCTCCGCGAAGAATCGCCCCAATTTTGAGTCTTGGCGGACTGGATCAAATTCGACCGAGGTCTAACCCCGTCGTGGACGCGGCTGGTGCTGGACGCCTTGTTGGCGGAGGGCGGCGGCGATGGTCGTATGGGAGACGCCGAAGCGGATGCCAACACCAAACAGTGACTCGCCTTCTACGTAGAGCCTTGCTGCTGCGGCTACTTGGTCGTCGGTGAGTCTTTGGCGGCGGATGGTGACACCCTGCTCGCGAAGGATGGTGGCGACACGGGTCTTTGGAGATGCCATAGCCAGTACCGATGTGCTGTGTTGTATGGGAGCAGGTGTATGTCTGTACGCGAGTGTGCCTGCCGTTATGGACTAAGTGCCTCGTCGGCAACATTGGTGAATCCGGCTGGCATTGCGATGGAGCCAGCGAAGCCGGGGTATCCGGGGTAGCCGGGATAACCCGGGTACCCCGGGTAGCCGGGATAACCACGATATGGATACGGAGATTTCCGTAGCAAGCGGTTACCTACCAATGACCCGAGATACCTGCCTTTTTGATCCACGGCGTCGTTGTCGCCCCATGGAAACCACCCGACCCATCGCGCCTTGTTGTTGTAGAGGTAGCGGCCGTTGGCAGTGGTTCGGAATGCAATCCATTTGCCGTGTGAGTCGTAGTAGTAGACAGTCATGAAAGTAAAGTACGACTTAGGTACGACAAGTTGGTTGAACTGAGCGATGGGTGCGCAAATCACGATCCGCAACCCTGCTGCACACGGCACAGGGCAGATGACCCAGCAGGAGGCCGTCGAATGTTTGCCCGTGCTTAGCTTGCTTGCGCGGTGGGGCGACGAATGCGATCTCCACGAAGCGCCTGGCCCGTCCTCGTCGGGCACCCCGTGACTGTCGCCGCTTTCGTCCTGGGGGTGCTCGGGTTCGGCGTTGGCATTGCATCACTGACGTGGCAGGTCTATACGTTCCTGATGCAGGGCGCACGACCCAAGCTGACTCCAGTTATCGGTATGTTGACCGCAGGCGGTTCCGGCATCGTGACCAGCGACGCCACCCGCGACATTCGTGAATCGTTGGTGAGCGTCGCGAAGCAGTTGCAGCCCGGTCCGCCGATCGTCGGCGTGAAGGTTGTCAACGCGGGGCGCGCGTCGTTCCATGTCGCGGAGTGGGCGATCCGCGCAGACCCGTGCGGCACTTCCTTCAACGTCGTCGGCGAACAGATCGGATCGCCCGTCGTTCCGTGCGACATACCGGCGGGTGCGCAGCAGACGTTCTTCATGTACCTGGACGCGGCGACCAATCTCAAGGCCGGCGCGGACCGGATTGAAGGCGCGCCACAACAAATCGTTGCAACGGTGTCGAGCGGTGGCCGCACGTTCGCGTCGAAACCGATCGCAGCGGTGAATCTGACCAGCGCGTCATAAACCGGTGCACCTGGCAGTGTGAACCACCCGATGCACCACCGGAAAACGATTGCGGCGCAGCGACACCCGGCCCTCAGCACCCCATGCGATCTCCGCCCATCGCTGACCAGGTGAAATTCCTCACCCTGGCCGCCCAACATTCTCGGCGCCTAGTACTTCCAGGCTGGTCTGCCCAGCTTCGTAGGCTTCGACCATGGATCGAGAACCATACTGTGGGCTTCTTGACCGCATTCCATCGAATGAAACCGCCATACCACCGAGAAATTGTGGCGCATCCTAGTCGCGGAAGCGAGGTTTTGAGCCTCGGTGAAGGCCGGCTGATCAGGGGGTATCGATGTGTTGTTGTTCCTTGCCGATCAGCCACAGGCGCCTGTTGCCCCTGGCACTCCCGGGTGGTTCGCGTGGGTACCGATAGCGATCTCCCTGTTGGCGCTGACGGTTAGTGGATTGCAGTTCTCTATGAACCGCGCCGAGCGTCGCCGCGTCATGCCCAAAGTCAAGGTGCTTCCGTTCTTCACCGATCAGTACAAATTTGCTGCCCTGCCGCGAAAAGTGATCTCGGCGTCCATGGCTAACGAGGGCCGCGAGGGCACCAACCTGATCGACATCCTTGTGTATACGGGAGACTCACAGTTTAGTGTCGCCGGCCGCCTACTGAATAACTCGGGTCATGGCGTTGACGAGCCCGTCACGCGCGAAATCGGTGGCTTCTCAGAAACAACCATCTACATTGACGCGTCCGAGATTGGACGACGTGACGTTGGACTGACCTTCGAGTTTGGTCACGCCGTCGACCAACACTTCTACATACCGCTCAACGGGAGAGCCGAACAGAAGCAGTACTTCTCAAGGCGGTATCGCCTTCTCCGCCGCTCTGTACCAGCTGTGTTCGCTGCTCGGTCACATGCGATGCAGCGGCGATAGCGTCGCCTTGTGCCTTTGGAACTCGTCAGTCCACCGTCGTATGCGAAGCTGCCATACACCGAAGCGGGGATGCTCCCCTCATGAGAGCGATTGCCGCTAGTAGCTTTGCCTCTGAGGTCGCACCATCACACTGGCCTCCTTCAATATCTTCAGGACTGTTGATCGCCCGACGCCACAGGTTTCCGCCACTTGCCGACTGGTTTGTCCAGACTCATACGCTTCGATGACCCGTACTCGGAGCCGGGGAGTGATCCGTCGTCGTTGCCGTGGTGGCGACACGATCGACCAGGTTGAATCGACCTCAGATGCATCATCTTGCCGCATGAGTCACCAATTTGTTCGAACTAGATTCACTCAGGGCGGTGCGGGTGGGAAATATGGAGAAATCACCGGAAAATGGGATGTCGACCACATAATTCCGCTACGGCGATTGTGGGAAATTCCTGGCTTCAGGGACCTTAATCGGGCCGACCAGATTGCGATCGCAAATCACCCGGATAACTTGTTCCCCAATCCTGAGGGATACAATCGGTCACGACAAGACAAGCTGCCAAGCGAGTGGACTCTTTATAAAGGCCAGCAGGTTCCTGAGGATTACCTGCAAGATTGGTGCGGCAAGGAGACTAAGGCCACCGACATGGTCGAAGAGCAAATCTCCGAGCGCTTACTAGCTGAGTCCAAATCTCGAACTCAGCCCCCCGCGTCCGCGTCCGCGTCGCAGGCCGCGCCGGTCCACACCGCACCGCCAGTTCAAGCCCCGCAATCACCGGCTGCGCCTGCACCGGTGACAGTGCCCGCGCAGCCGCCTGCTCCGGAAACGGTCGCCCCGTCTGTAGTCCCGACTCAGCCGCCAGCGCCGCCCTCGACGGCGGCGCCTGCACCACAATCGGGGTGGTGGGAACGCAACGCAGGGAACGTCGCCGACGGCGTCGGATGGACCGTCACTATCGTCAGCTGCATACTCGATTGCGTTGAGTCGTTGGGGACCGGCGCAATAGCTGATCGAGCAATCGGTATCGCGGCGAGAGAAGGCACCAAAGAACTCATACTCGACCTCGTGGGCAGCAGGTGAGGACACACTTCATGACACGATTCAATGCTGTGCTACCGAAGATCAATGCTGTGCTACCGAAGACTATGTGGGGTCGCGGTCTGCTCGCAGCAGCAGTCATTTCACTGACGGCGGCGGCCGTGGTCGGTGGCGTTTACTGGCTCCGCGACACCTCGTCAGATCGCGATGTTGACCCCTCCCGCGTGGTGCAGATCGTTCAGAAGTTTCCCGTGGGCTACGAATCCCGCAGCGGTCAGCGAGTTATCAACCAGGTCACTGTCGACTCGTTCAAGGCGCCCAAACCGGGCGAGGTCCATCCGGCGGCATGCGCGAAGCAGCAGATCGAAGGAATTCTGGGCGAGACGATCTACGGGGTCAACGCCTACGGCAAGGGGCTGTTCTATGTCATATCCGCACAACAGTTGCCTTCTGGCGGGGGCCCCCACCAAGATTCCGCCGTGGACTGTTCCTATATGAACGCCACTTTCCCAGACGGCTATGCGATCACGACCCCTTCCGACGCGCCCCAGATAGCGGGACTGAAGGTGGAAGCGACTCATACCGTGAGCAAGCGGGGTGGGCGCGTAATAGATAACTACTATTACAAGACGTGGCTGGACGGATTTCATGCTGTTACGTTGATCGTGAACTCAGACCCGAGCGTGACGCCGTCGTCTAGCCCGATCGATCCTGCCTTGGCTAAAGAGATTTTCACCGAGTCGGTGGCGCTCGTGCGCGGCCACTAGTCCGAGCGCCGAAGGGATAACCATGGGCAGAGCCGAATTCTTTGAGTACCTGGCGGGCGCACTTGGCGCGAAAGTTGAACCGCTACAGCTGCAGGACCAGCCCGGATATGAGGGCCTACCTGAGTACTGGCGGGACATCGCCGGCCTGGAGAATCAGGCAGCGCTGTCGTGCGTCAACCAGTATTGGAAGCCGCTGGCCAGCGGTGAGGTGCCGGTCTGGTCCCGCCGTTTGTCTGAGACGCTTCACGGTGTGTATGCAGCGAACTTGTACACATCTGAGCGAGACACACCCGAGCTAGTTTTGTTGTACTGCCTTAAGGATGGTTCGGGCCCGCAACCTTTCCGTGCCTGGATTGGCTGTCTACCATGCCCCGCGTCCTATGCGGAATACTGGTTAAACTTTCCGGACTCGCTGCGCGATTTTTACCAAAACATCCATGATGGGTTTACGGTCGATACGGGGTTTGGGAGCGTCGGACTACGACGTTCTCAGCATTTCTGGACGCCGGGAGACTTCGGAAGCGTAGATGACTACGAGTATCTTTCTGACGGCAATGACGACGAGCTGTACCTACCTGAGTCTGAATGGCCCGAGCTGGACAAGTTAATAGAGGTTTGCTCAGACGGTGCCAACAACCGCGTTTGCGTTGACGTCTCGACAAACCTCGATGTCGGCTGGACGTGGATCGGCGGCGAGCTGACTCGATCAGCGCGACCAATATGGACACTTATCGATGAATGCTTGCGCTACTACTGACACATGCCTCGATACCAGTAAAGAAAGTTCTCACAGCACGGTCGTCCCCGGTTTCTGACAAGCACGGATGATTATGTTTGGCGTGGTTGGGCGGCAGACGGAGGGCGTGCGCAGCTGGCGTGTTCCCTGTGAATGAGACCGACCAGTTTTAGAGTCCTGTGGCCGGAGTTCGGGCTGGAAGGGACGATGAACACATGGCTGGTCGCAAGCGCCATTCGGCGGAGGACATCGTGCGCAAACTGCGCCGCGCCGATGAACTGGCAGCCGAAGGCAAGACCGGTGAGGAGATCGCCACCGATCTCGGGGTCTCGCCGGCCACGTTGTACAACTGGCGCCGCGCCTACGGCGGCATGGACACCGACGCCGCCAAAGAGCTCAAGGAGCTGCGCGAGCAGAACGCCCGATTGAAGCGTCTGCTGGCCGAAGCCGAGCTGGAGAAGGACGCGCTGCGGGAGGTCGCGAAGGGAAAATTCTGAGCCCAGCAGCCAAGCGCCGCGCCGTCGACATGCTCAAAGACACCCTGTGCATGTCGGAACGGTTGGCGTGCAAAGCCGTTGGGCTGGCCCGCTGCACCTACCGCCGGCTCCCACAAGCCCAGACCTCGTCCGATCCGGACGCCCAGTTGCGGGCCTGGCTGCGCGCCTACGCCACCAAACATCCATGCCATGGGTTCCGGCGCGCCTGGGCCGCGCTGCCGTGCAGAACCGGTGATCTATGGCGGTAGGGCTCGATTGCGTGTAACAATATGGCGGTATTGGCAATACGACCATATTGTTCTGTCGGGGCTACGCGTCTGGTGGGGGCCAGCTGCTCGGGACTATTGGCGACCTTCCCGGTCTCCGCACAAAGGGGCGGCAATGCTGCGTATGGGTGGACCACACCGGACATCCGGCCGGTTCCTGACATGCGGGAAGTTCGGTCGTCCTCGCGCCGGTCCCAAGCGTCAGGACTAAACCATTGCTCGCTGCTGAGAGGGTGAGTACCTGGGGCACTTGAGTTTTGGTGAACGTTCTTATCGACAGATGAGTTGCCGGCTTGTCGGCAACGGCGGCCTTGCATGGTGTGGATGAGCCGCTGCGGCGTGGCCGCAGGCAAGCAAGTCGGGTGATGGATACCGCCGCGCAGGATGCGGTCCTTGTTGACGACGCAGTGAGCCCGCTCTGGCGGAGCCTGCTGCGCTGGCAGTACCAGACGAGCCCCACAACCTTGTGGGGCTCGCTGTAACGATCGCCCAGACGGCGGGGCGATACACCGAAGAGGGGGAACTCAAATGACCATCGGTATCAACCAGAGCAACCTGTGTCAGTTGTCGGCGGCCAATCTGGCCACCACATTGGATGGCATTGCCGCGATGGGCTTTACCTCTGTGCGGTTCGCGGTCGACTGGAGCCTGCTGAGTAACCCGCAGGGCTCGACCAATTACGCCCCCGTGACAGCGGTGAACAACGCATTGGTCGCGCGCGGCCTGACTCCCATGCCCTGTCTGGGTATCCACTACCCGTTCGTCCACAGCTCCACGGCGTTCGGAGGCTTCGTGGGCAACTGTGTGGATATCTTCGGCAGCATTCCGTTTTACGAGGTGTGGAACGAGCCCAACCTTCTCGCGTTCAGCATCGGTACGCCGGCTACCTATGTCAAGTATCTCAAGGCTGCTGCTCCGAAGATCAGAGCTGTTGGTGCACAGGTTATTTCAGCGGGATTGGCTGCGTTTCCGACCTATTCGTCCATCGTGGGTAAGACGTACTCTCCGGTGGACTGGCTCAACGGCATGTACGCCGGCGGTGAGACTGGCGATTACGACCTACTCGGTTATCACCCGTACAGCTTTACCAATAAGCAGGTGTGGGCGGATCCGCGGACAAACCCGTTCGGGATCGCGCAGATCAACGCTCTCAAGGCGGTGCAGGCGACCAAGGGTGATACCCGCGGCATGGCCTTCACTGAAGTTGGCTACGACACACCGGCCAAAGTGACCCTGGCCGATGCGTCCGATTGGCTGACATGGCAACTGGCCAATGAAGATCCGACCAACCCGCCCACGTGGTTCTTCTGTTACCAGGACACCTCAGGCGATGGCGGTGGTTACGGGATCAAAAACAGCTCAGGGGTTTCCAAGGGCGTGTATTACGACACGGTTGCTGCCCTGGTGTAGAGCGCTACGTCGAGCGACTTACCCGAAACCCTGACCGAAAGAGATCTGCACTCTGCAACGCACTCGTAGTGGAGTGCAGGTCCACGGGCGGAATGGGTCAACCGCAGACGCAGCCGTCGGACCCGCCGAAATCCACCGTCGTTCTCTTGCGCGGAAGCCGAGAACGACGGGTGCCGTGACTACCATCCGAGCCCGCTGCAGCGACAAAGCAGTCCCACGCGCTGGGCGCTGACAGTTATCTGCCTGCGCAGTCGTTGCCTACGACGGCGTCTGCGCCGACTGTCTCCACGAATCCGACATGACGTGCCAGGATGGTCATGGAACGAACAATCGGGCGGTGTACCGATGAGCGGTATCGACAAAGCGTTGGGGCGCGTGGTCGCGGTCCTCGTACTGCTGTTCGTTGTCGCCGTCGCGCTGCGCGGATATCTGCCTGGTGTTGGTCACCCACACCCAGACGAGCCGACGCACAGCACCGCGAGCGTGGTCGGCGTGGACACGCTACTCATCGTCTCGGTCGTCATTGTCGGGATCGGCGTCATCTCGTCGCTACGGCGCCCACGGCCGGCCACCGCGTCGGCCCCCTTCGCGCTGCCAGGCTCGTTCGAGGGCAAGCTCGGGTGGAAGCCGATGCGCAGGGTACTGCTGATCGGGCTCGGCGCACTCCTGGTGTGGCTGGCGCTCGTCGTCCTGCTCTCCCACCTGCAGCTGCTGCAGCTGCCCGACCTCCCGATCTCGGAAGGCCCGCCGAACAAGGCGCCGGGCGGCGCACCGCCCACCGCAGTGCCGCCGCCGGCTCCGATGCCGGTGCCGCCTCCGCAACCCGAGCACAGTGTCTTCGGCTACCTGCTCGCCACCACGGTGGTGATGCTGCTGCTCTGGGGTGCGGCCGTCATCGTCCGCAGACGACGGCAAACCAACGAACCTCGGCCGCCGATCGACCACGCCGACGAACCGCCAGTCGCCGTGTCCACACCGGAATCGCTCACGCGTGCGGCGGAATTCGGCCTTGCCGAGATCGGCGATCGCAGCCGAGGGCCGCGTGAGTCGATCATCGCCTGCTATGCGGCGATGGAGCGCGCCCTCGCGGACGCCCCCGGCGCCGAACCGCAGGATTCCGATACGCCCTCCGAAGTGCTGGCCCGAGCTGTCGAACACCACGCATTGCATGCCGGCAGCGCAACCGAACTCGTGGCATTGTTCGCCGAGGCACGTTTCAGCCCGCATGTCATGTCCGAACGGCATCGCGACATCGCCGCGGAGGCGCTTCGCCGGGTGCTGGCCGAGTTGCGGAGCCTGACATGAAGCGGCTTGCGATCGTAGGGATTTCACTGGCGGTGGGAGCGGAGCTGATCACGCTGCTGCTCGGCGATCGCCGAGTCGTGGGGTGGGTTTCAGCCATTGCGGCGGCGCTCGTATTGCTGGCCGTCCGCCGCCGGCTGGCCGACCGTGGACCGGCGCCGGCCGAACCCATCGCGAACGACGCGGAGGAATCGTTGCGGGACTGGATGGTTCGCACCCACACGCTGATCCAGTGGTCGGAATCCACGCGCGGGGACTGGGACCACCACTTGCGGCCCACCCTGGCCCGCGAATTCTTCATGGCCACCGGCGCGCAGCAGGCCAAGGACCCGGCCGCGATGCAAGCCACCGGCCGGATGGTCTTCGGGGATCGGTTGTGGCAGTGGGTGGATCCGCAGAACGTCCTCCGTTCCTCTCGTGGGGAGCCGGGCCCTGGCCGGGCCACGCTCGACGAAATCCTGCACCGATTGGAGCGGCTATGACGATGCCGGCCGAGTTGACGACGGCCCATGCCGAGGCGGTGCTCGACGAGATCGAACGAGTGGTGGTGGGGAAGCGCGCGGCGCTCACCCTCATCTTGACCTCCGTGCTGGCGGGTGGCCACGTGCTCATCGAGGATCTCCCCGGACTGGGAAAGACGTTGATCGCGAAGTCTTTTGCCCGGGCGCTGGGACTGAGCTTCACTCGCGTGCAATTCACCCCGGACCTGCTGCCCGCCGATCTGCTCGGCTCGACCATCTACGACATGCAGTCGGGCCGGTTCGAGTTCCGTCGCGGGCCGATCTTCACCAATCTGCTGCTGGGCGACGAGATCAACCGCACGCCGCCGAAGACTCAGGCTGCGCTGCTGGAGGCGATGGCGGAAAGCCAGGTGAGCATCGACGGCGAAACCCACCGGCTGCCAACGCCCTTCATCGTTCTTGCCACGGACAACCCCATCGAATACGAAGGCACGTACCCGCTACCGGAGGCGCAGCTGGACCGGTTCGCGGTCAGGATCGAACTGAAATACCTGTCGGGTGCGGACGAAACGGTGATGCTGCGCCGGCGTCTGGAACGCGGGTCGGCCGAACCGATAGTGAAACAGATTGTCGACGCGCATGACCTGCTCGCCATGCGCGAGTCGGTCGAGCAGGTGACGGTGCATGACGACGTCCTGCACTATGTGGTGTCGTTGGCGGCCGCCAGCCGCAATCACCCTCAGGTGGTCGTGGGCGCCAGCCCGCGGGCCGAACTCGACCTCGTTCAACTCGCGCGTGCACGTGCCCTGCTGTTCGGCCGGGACTACGTGATTCCCGAAGACGTCAAATCTCTCGCCATTCCGGTGATTTCGCACCGGATCAGCTTGAAACCCGAGATGTGGGTGCGCAGTGTCCACGGCAGCGACATCGTGGAGCAGTTGTTGCAGCGCCTGCCCGTGCCGCGGACTCGCGGCGGGCCGGCGTGACGAACGTGACCGAGCCGCGCGAGGTCGAATTGCGTTGGCGTGCCTCACCGCTGACATTGGCCATCGCGACATGCGCGGCTGTGGCCCTCGCCGCGGCGGTGCTCGGCCCCCGCTGGCAGCTGATTGCCTTCGCGGCGCCGCTGCTGGGCGTGCTGTGCTCGATCAGTTGGCAGCGTCCGACCGCCAAGGTGCTTGTCCAGGGGCAGCCGGCCTTGACGCGATGCTTCGAGGACGACGAGACCCGGCTGTCGGTGTCGGTGACGACGGCAGCGCCGAGCGTCGCGTCCGAGGTCACGGTGTCGGTCGAATCCGGAATGGATATCGAGGTTCTCGAGGGCAGTTCCGCGCAGCTGAAGACGGTTGCGGTGTCGGCCGAACGATGGGGCCGGTACCCGATCCGGGCCACGGTTGACGTCGTGGCCGGCGGCGGGCTGCTGGCAGGGACCGGCACCGTGGACGTCGCCGAAGTCTTTGCCTTTCCCATTGCCCCGCCGCAATCGACGCCGATACCGCGGATCGAATTGCCTGACCGGCTCGGCACCCATCTCACGCGGCACATCGGTCCGGGCGTCGAGTACGCGGACGTTCGCGCCTACCTTCCCGGCGACCAGCTGCGCACCATCAACTGGCCGGTCAGCGCTCGCCGGGGCCGGCTGCATGTCACCGAACGGCTGACCCACCGTGCTGCCGATGTGGTCGTTCTCATCGACACCAGCATGCAGCCTCCCGGCCCGGCGAGCGCCGCGATGGAGCGGGTCGTGCTCGGCGCCGCCCAGGTGGTGCAGAGCGCCCTGCGAAACGGTGACCGCGCTGGCATCGTCGCGCTCGGCAGCCTGCGCCCGCGGTGGATCGGCGCCGACATCGGCCAGCGCCAGTTCTATCGGGTGCTCGACGCCGCGTTGTCCGTGGGGCGTGAATACGAAACCACGACAGGCACATTGGCGCCGCGCGCGGCCGTGCCCTCAGGCGCGATCGTGTTCGCGTTCTCGACCTTGTTGGATACCCCGTTCGCGCTGGCGCTGACGGAGTTGCGTGGACGCAGGCACACCGTGGTGGCCGTCGACGTTCTCGAAGGGCCGCCCTTCGACGCCGAGCAGGATTCGACCCTGGCCCGCATGTGGGCCTTGCAGCGGCACGCGATGTACCGCGACATGGGGATCGTCGGAGTGGACGTGGTGCCGTGGCCGTCGGCCGTCACGCTGGATCAGGCGCTGCGGCTGATGCCGGTTCGCCGACGGACAGCGAGACGGTGATGCGATGACGACCACCGCGCAGGCCGGGTGGAGCCAGCCGGGTGCCCGGGTCGTTTCGACCGGGTTCGGCGTCCTGATGGTCGCTGCGGCAGCTGTCGAGACACACGGCCCGGCGGCGGTCGCTTCGATCGCGGCGCTGGCGGCGGTGGGAGCCGGACTGCTGTTTCGGGCGGCTGCCACGGCAGCAGTGCTGCTCACCGTGATGGCGTTGGCCCTGTCCGACGCAGCTCCGGTGGTCGCGGCGCTGTCGGGACTTTCGGCGGCCACCTACCTGCTGATGCGGCATGCCGCCGGCTCCGGTGTGGTCACCATGACCAGACCGACATTGGTTGCCATGCTCGGGTTCACGGCCGCCGGGGCGTTCGCCACCACGTTGAATCTCGACCTGCCGTGGCTACCGCTGCTCGCGCCGCCGGCGGTGGTCGCCATCTACGTGCTGGCCTTGAGTCCTCACACCGATACCAAAATCCAGATCGCGACGACCGACCCCAATAGAGCTGCGCCATAACAACATAGCGCGATCGCGCGATCGAACCTGCCCAGCTGGAGCGCATGTTCGAACGTGAACCGGAAGCGGTGCGCGGCATGCCACAGCGCCAGCACGACGACGCCGGTCAGAACCAACTTCGTCACCGGGCTACGCACGATGGCCGGCAGATGAGTAGGCGCATCGACCACCCCGAGTGGCACCAGCAGGCCGAACAGCAACATGATCGCGGGCAGCACGAGGGCGGCGGCCATCCCGCCCGCACTGAACAGCAGCCAGAGGAACGGCTCGGGTGAGGGGCGGCGGTGCGCGGAGGTGCTCATGTCAATGCCACCCATGCGATCACCGCGGTGACGGCCAGCCACGCCGCGTAGTGGGCCGCGAGAACCGTGCGGGCCGAAATCCGCTGTCCCCGTATATGGATCACCATCGCCCGTGGGGCCAGGCTGAACCAGGTGACGGCGTGCAACAGCAGGAACGCCAACGCGACGACGTTGAGCGCGACGACCGGGGGAGTGGCGGCGGTGCTCAGGAAGTCGCGATACGCATCGCCGCCCATGCCGACCGCGCGCACCGACAGCACCAGGTACCCGACAGACCACGCGACGGAGACGCAACTCAGTTCGCGGAGCATGAACAGCAGGTACGAGCGTCGTTTTGCCCACCAGAGCCTGGGCACCGGTTGACGGTACGGGCGGGCGGAGGTGGTCATCGCGTCCCCCTGGGGAACACCAGGCGCTTCACCGAATGTGTTGCCGCCGTGAGCTTGTAGCGCTGAATCGCCCCCGCAGGGTCGACTCCCTTCGGGCACGCGGTCGAGCACTCGCCGACGTACGTGCAGGCCCATGCGCCGTCCGCGGCGGCGAGCACGTCCCTGCGGTCCGCCGCGCCGTCGTCGCGCGAATCGAGGTTGTAGCGTTGTCCCAGAGCGATTGCCGCGGGGCCCAGAAAGTCGGGGTCCAGCGCGTACACGGGGCACGCCGAGTAGCACAGCATGCAGTTGATACACATGCTGAACTGTTTGTATTCGGCCAATTCGGCTGGGGTTTGCAGGTATTCGCCGTCGTCCACCGACTTCTCGTCGTCCCGGATGATCCACGGCTTGACCTTGGGCAGCTTGGCCATGAAGTCGCTGATGTCGACGACGAGATCGCGGACTATCGGGAAATTGCGCAGCGGCTCAACCCGAACCGGACCCGGCAGATAGTCGACGAGGAATGTTGCGCAGGCCAGCTTCGGGTCGCCGTTGACGGTCATTCCGCAGCTGCCGCAGATACCCATCCGGCACGACCAGCGGAATGTCAGGGTGCCGTCGAGGTGATCCTTGATGTAGTTCAGGCCGTCCAGAATTGCCCATTCCCGGGTGAGGGGAACTTCGTAGGACTGGAACACCGGTGTGGTGTCCACCTCCGGGCGATATCTGGTGACTTCCATGACGATTCGATCCGCCATCGCTCATCGTCTCCCGTCTCGTCCGGGCTATCGCCCGTAGACACGTTCACCCGGGGGCCACCGGGTGATGGTGACCGGGTGGTAGTCGACCCGTGAGGTGCCGTCGGATTGCCGACGCACCATGGTGTGTGCCAGGAACCGCTCGTCGTCGCGCTTGGGGAAGTCGGTGCGCTGATGCGCACCGCGCGATTCCTCGCGATGCAACCCGGACTCCAGGATTGTTTCTGCGATGTCGAGCATCCCCGACAGCTCGAGCAATGCCGTCAGCTCGGTGTTGAACGTGTGGCTGTGATCGTCGAGGCCGGCGACCGCGAATCGCGCCTTCAGTTCCCGGATCTGGTCGACGGCCTTGGCCAGTGTCGGTCCGTCGCGATAGATGCCCGCCGCTGTTTCCAGAGTGGTTTGCATGGCGGTGCGGATGTCCGCGATCCGTTCACTGCCCTCGCGGCGACGGGCGAGCTCATGTTCCAGCCGGTCCGTTTCGTCTCTCGCCTGTGCCTGCACGGAAGGCGAGGCGGTACCGGCGGTGGGCACGTATTCCGCGGCGGCGCGGCCGGCGCGGGCACCGAAGACCAGCAGTTCGGGCAATGAGTTCGATCCGAGCCGGTTGGCGCCGTTGATGCTGACGCATGCGGTCTCCCCGGCTGCATACAGACCGGAAAGTGTTGTGGCTCCAGTGATGTCGGTGTCGATGCCGCCCATCATGTAGTGCACCACCGGCCGCACCGGGACGAGTTCGGTGACGGGGTCGATGTGCTGGTAGTCGCGGCACAGCTCACGGACGAATGGCAGTTTGGCATCGATCAGCTCGGCGCCGAGATGTCGCAGGTCGAGGTAGACCACGGGACCGTAGGGGGTTTCGTCGGTGCGGCCCTTCTCTTGCTCGTGGACGAACGCCTGCGACACCCTGTCGCGGGGTCCGAGTTCCATGCTGCGCAGCTGGGGTTTCGGGGTCGGCTTGCCGAGGTCGTAGTCCTGCAGGTAGCGGTAGCCATCCTTGTTCACCAGCCAGCCGCCCTCCGCCCGGGCGGCCTCGGTGATCAGGATTCCGGTGAACGGCAAGCCCGTTGGGTGGTATTGAACGAACTCCATGTCCTTGAGCGGTGCGCCGGCCCGGAACGCCAACGCCATGCCGTCGCCGGTCTTGATATTGGCGTTCGTGGTGAACGGAAACACCCGGCCGCACCCGCCGGTGCACACGATGACCGCGTTGGCGAGGATGGTTTCGATGCGTCCGGTGGCGAGCTCGATGGCGACCACTCCGCGCACCCGGCCGTCATCAACGAGAAGCGTTGTGGCGAACCACTCGTCGTAGCGCACGATGTCGGGGTATGCCAGGACGCGCTGAAACAGGGTGTGCAGCAAGTGGAATCCCGTCTTGTCGGCGGCAAACCAGGTGCGCAACTTCTTCATGCCGCCGAATGCGCGAACGGCAATGTGCCCGTCCGGTTTCCGGCTCCACGGGCATCCCCAGTGTTCGAGCTGCAACAGTTCGCGGGGTGCTTCGGCGACGAACGCCTCGACCGCGTCCTGGTCGCACAGCCAGTCGCCACCGGAGATCGTGTCGTACGCGTGCTCGTCGAGACTGTCATCGTCGCCGACCACGCCTGCCGCGCCGCCCTCGGCCGAGACCGTATGACTGCGCATCGGATAGACCTTCGAGACGATCGCCACTGACAGCCGGGGATTCGTGTCGGCGACCGCGATCGCAGCGCGCAGACCCGCGCCGCCGCCCCCGATCACCACGATGTCGTAATTGGCGGTCATCGCCGTGGCCTACGCCTCGAACGTGGTGTGTTCACCGCAGTGCTCGTCCCTCAGCACCTTCCCGTCATGCCGGATCGTGCGGTTCCGCGTGGTGCCGTCGTGGTACACATGGCGAACTTCGCGGCAGCCGCACGCATATCTCAGGTCGTCGTAGCTGAGGCCGTCGTCGTCGGATTCGACGTGGTGATAGCCCTCAGCCAGGTGGCCACAGGGCGCCTTTTGCCTGTCGAAATGCGTCGTGCTCGCGACCATCATTCGCCTCCTCGCAGCGGGAGAATGATGTGGGTCACATTCAGGATATGCCCGGGTGCACCCGGTCGTCTACGACGACGCGGTCATCGGCCCGGGTGAGGTCAGGAGCCTACGAGTCTTCCGGCGATGGACTCCGGCGATGGACTCGGGCGTAGGGTGAGGGTATCGGCGGTATTTCGCATACGGCTGTTCGAAGCCGTTTCGTCGCCGAGTTGAAGAATCTGGCCGATTCGCGGTCAAGATCGGAGCGTCGCAATGACGCCACCACCCTCCCGCAGTGATGTCGGGCGCACCAAATCGGTACCGCATCACGTGCGATGCGGTTACGGCAGACGATAATCCGACATCCCGGGACGCCAAACCTGATCAGCCGCAAGCTAATTCACTCGCAGGCGGAATGAGCTGCGAGAACTACATCTTTTATAGATTGGATTTCAACCATGACCGTACGCGTAACATGCGACGGCGGGGCAATTGACGAGTTTTCCCGCTTCGCCGACCGCTACATCAAACACACCGATGGATCGCTGGAGATCGTCCGACTCGGAGCTCCGAAGACCACGAGCTATGACGCGGGGTGCTGGACCGAGGTGACCGGAGATGAGCACCACACGAGGCGGGCGCGCTTCCGTCACTGGTTCACCCGAACATCCGTCGCCGGAGCTTAGCGACCGAATATCGGAACGCTGCGGCGCAGCTTCTGGACGATGGCCGGCACCCGTGACGCCTGCATGAGTGTCTTGAACTGCCAACTGTCATCGGCGGGTACGACGCCGGCTGACTGCAGCGCGTCGAGGAGATCGAACAGCGTCTCGCCCTCGTACATCAGCCCATCGGAGTTGAAGTGATAGCGGTCGACGGCGGTGCACTGAACGAAGGTTCCGATGCCATGGACCGTCGGCGCGGTTTCGTCGTACGGATAGAACCGCAGCGACCCGTCGAAGTGCCCACTTCCGATGTACCGGATGACGATTCGGGTCTCACCTTCGGGTGTGATGTCGATGTAGACCTGTCCCGGCAGCGGGTCGTAGCGCCAATCGGGTATGGCGTCGAAGAATGCGAAGTTGTACTTCACGAACTCGTCCAGCCCGACCAGCGTCCGGCCGAAGGTGGTGGGGTCCTTGTAGCGGAGGTCCTGGGTATACAGCTCGTCGTTGAGCGACATGTCCCGCATCAGCCAGCTCCACCAGTACTTCTTGGCCCATTCGATCAGCCAGGCGACGTCGATCCCGAAGTTCTTGTAGTGTGCGACTTTTCGCTCGAAGTCATCGAACCACCGCTGGGTCATGGCCGTGAGCTCGTCCTCGCCCAGGACGGGTACTCTGCCGCCTGATCGGTTGCCGGCCAGGAACTCGGGCAGCGGCTGCCGCAGCCGCGGTTGGGCGAGAGCCTTCTGAAACAGTTCTTCATTGAACATGCGCAACGCTCCTTGGTTCGGTTGTTGGACGTCGTCAGACTTGGCCGGCCCGGCGCTCGACCGCGCGGATCAGCTCCTGCACCTTCGCATTTCCCGCGAGCCAGCTGTCGAGCCCCACGTTGATCGCGCCGCGCAGCAACGCATACGGCTCCCAGCCGCTGGGCGCGATGGTGCGGGCAGCCCGGCGCCCGATCCCGTCGGCGATCACCTTCGCGGCCTGTGCTGCGGTGATGCGCACGTTCAGGGGCCACGGCAACAGACTGCCGAGTTCGACGCCCAGATCGTCTTTGTCGAGCATGTCATGCGTCATCGCGGTCTCTACGACGCCGAAGTAGGCGATGCCGGCGCTCGCGCCGACCGCGGCGAGTTCGACCCGCAGGGCGCGTCCGAGCTGTTCGACTGCGGCTTTGCTCATCATGTACGTCGCGCCGCCCATGCCCGGAGCGAATGCCGCGCACGAGGAGACGACGACGACGTGTCCGTTGGCCGCGATCACGTGGTCGAGTGCCGGGCGCAGCGTGTTGAACACCCCGGTGAGGTTGATGTTCATGACGCGGTCGAAATCATGAGCGTCCATGGTGCGCAGTGTCGCCGGCTCGGGCGTCACGCCGGCGTTGGCGACGACGACGTCGAGGCGGCCGAAGTGTTCGACGACTCGCGTGGCGATCTTCTCCATGAGCTCGCGGTCGCGGACATCGGCCCCGAGCCCCAGTGCAGAGGGCCCGAGCTGCCGGGCGGCGGCCTCCGCGCTGCTCTCGTCGACATCGACGATGGCAACCCGCGCACCGCGGCGGTACAACAGCTTCGCGAGTTCCCAGCCGATGCCCTGACCCGCGCCGGTGATCAACACGGTCTTGCCGCTGACGTCGTAGGTCGTCCCCGATACCCAGCTGAGCGGGTTGAGCTGGCCGATATCCATTACGCTGTCACCTCGTACGCGTCCACGTCGAATTTGCTTGTCCGGCTGCGGTATTCGAAGCTCCAGTTGGGGTAGAGCCCCGAGTTGTGGCCATCCGGGGTGGTGTAGTAGCTCTGGCAGCCCCCGGTCAGCCACACGGTCGAGGTGCTGCGGCGTTCCATCTCATCGAGGAAGGCGTCCTGTGCCTCCTGGCGTACCTCGACGCGGTGTGCGCCCGCGGTGCGCATCGTCGTCAGCGCATCCACGATGTAGGTGATCTGCGACTCGATCATGAAGATCGCCGACTGGTTACCCGCCGCGCCGAACGGGCCGAGGGTGCAGAAGAAGTTCGGGAAACCGGCGACGGTGGCGCCCAGATAGGTCTGGCGCTGTTTGCGTTGCAGGTCGCCGATCGAGACGCCCTCGGGGCCGATGATGCGGTCATATGCCGCGGGGATCGGTTCGAAACCGGTGCCGTAAATGATGGTGTCCACCGGGATCTCGACGCCGGCGCGGGTCACGATCGAGTGCGGTCGAACCTCGGCAATGCCGTCGGTGACGACCTCGACGTTGTCCTTGGCCAGGGCGGGCAGGTACGCATCGGCGAAGATCGCGCGCTTACAGCCCAGCATGTAGTCCGGTGTCAGCTTCTTGCGCAGCTCCGGGTCGGAGACCTGCCGCAACAACTGGAATCGGCCGAGCGCCTCGTAGGGGTAGCGGAACCGGGTGTCGACAAACCCGACGAGCCCGAGCGCCTCGATCACCGAGTACCAGGCTCCGCGAATAACCTTGCCCGTCAACGGAAGATTGCGCAGCAGGGCGCGTTCCAAGCCTGCTGTGGTTCGGTCCATGCGCGGGACGATCCAGGGAGCCGAGCGCTGGAACACGGTGAGTGCGGCGACGTTCGGCTGGATCTCCGGTACGAACTGTACGGCCGACGCGCCGGTGCCGATCACGGCAACCCGCTCGCCGGTCAGGTCGTGCTCGTGGTCCCAGTGCAGCGAGTGAAAGGCCTTGCCCGCGAACGTATCCAGTCCCGGCAGCGACGGGTACTTGGCCTCCGCGAACGCACCCGTGGCGGAGATCAGGAAATCCGCGGTGAGCGCGCCGGCACCGGTGTCGATGTGCCATAGCGACTCCGATTCGTCCCAACGCGCGCCGAGTAGTTCCGCGCCGAATCGAATATGGCGCACCACATCGTGTTTCGTCGCGACAGATCGGATGTACTCGAGTATCTCTTTCTGCTGGCCGTACGTGCGCGACCAGTTCGGGTTGGGCGCGAACGAGTAGCTGTAGAGGTGTGAAGGCACGTCGCAGGCGCAGCCGGGGTAGGTGTTCGCCTGCCAGGTGCCACCGAGGTCGGTTGCGCGTTCCAGGATGACCAGATCGTCGAATCCCGCTTCGCGCAGCTTGATCGCGAGCCCGATGCCGCCGAAGCCGGCGCCGACGATGGCGACATGTCTGTGTTCGGCTTGTGTGGCCATGACTATCGGCTCCTTCCGTGCAGCACGGAAACCAGTCGGTCGACAACGGCGTCGATCGTGGTGCTGCGCGCGAATGTGGTCAGTGCCAGAGGCGAGGGGAAACGCTGCTGCGTCGTCGCCTTGGCGTAGGTGAATTCTTTGAGGCCGTCGGGGCCGTGCACGCGGCCGAAGCCGGAGCCGCCGACGCCGCCGAGCGGCAGGGTCGGGATCGTGGCGTGGGCGACGAACGCGTTGATCGAGGTTCCGCCGGCGCGGATCCGGTCCGCGATCTGGCGCCCGTTGCGGCGGGAGAACACGGTGCCGCCCAGCCCGTAGGACCCGGAGTTGACGCGTTTGATCGCCTCGTCCATGTCGGCGACCTTGGCGACGGTCAGCGTGGGCCCGAAGGTTTCCTCAGTGACAGCGAGGGCGTCCTCGGGCACGTCGACCAGGATGGTGGGCTGTATGAACTGACCGTCGATCGCGTCGATTCCGCCGAGCAGTGCCGTCGCGCCACGCGCTATCGCATCCTCGATGTGGCGCCGGATCACGTCGATCTGCTTGGGCATGGTGATCGGGCCGATCTTGGCGTCGCCGCCGGCCCGAAGCCCCACGGCCAGCTCCATGAGCTTGTCCACGAATTCCGCATAGACGGCTTCGTGGACGTAGACGCGCTCGACGCCGAGGCACGTTTGGCCCGCGTTGGACATCCCGCCCCACACCGCGGCGTCCGCTGCGGCGTCGAGGTCAGCGTCGGCGTCGACGATCAGGGCGTCCTTGCCGCCGCATTCCATCAGCACCGGGGTCAGCCGTTCCGCGCATGCCGCCATGACCCGTTTGCCGGTGTCGGTGGATCCGGTGAAGCCGATCTTGCCGACGTTGCTGCGACAGAGCGCTGCGCCCGTCTCGCCGAGCCCTGTCACCACCTGCAGTACCGATTGTTGGGGCGACACTCTCGCGAATGCGGCGGCCAGCCACAATCCGACCCCGGGGGAGTATTCGCTCGGCTTGAACACCACAGTGTTGCCGGCGGCGAGCGCGAACGCGACCGAACTGAGCGGGGTGAACACCGGGTAGTTCCACGGACCGATCACGCCGACAACGCCGAACGGGCGGTGCTCCACCCATGCCGCCTGGTTGATCGTCAGCAGGCTGGAGGGCACCGGCCTGCGGCCGAGCACTTTCTCGGCGTTGCGCGCCGCCCACTTGAGGTGTTCGAGCGCCATTGCGATCTCGAGCTTGGCGTCCGAGATCGGCTTGCCCATTTCGTCATGCATGACCTGGGCCAGGTCGGCCCGGCCCCGGGTGATCTCCGCGCGCCATGCGTCGAGGTACTTGGCCCGTTCCACGAATCCCAGTGCGCCCCACCAGTCGGCGGCCCGGTGTGCACGGTGTACGGCAGCATCCACCTCGGCGACGGTGTGCACCGGATACGTGCCCACCGTCGTTCCGGTCGCCGGATTGCGGACGTCGAACATCGAAACCATTTGTCTGGTGCGGGCATTCGTCAGCGTGGCCACTATTGGTCCTTAGGTCAGAGGTCGAGTACGAGGGAGTCGCCGGCCGCGCGCGAGACGCAGGTCAGCATGTGGGCATCTCGTTCGGTGTCGGGCAACGTTCGGTCGCGGTGGTCCACTTGACCGGCAAGGACTTTCACCTTGCACGTGCCGCAGAACCCTTGCTGACAGGAGTAGGCGGCACCGGGCAGCTCGCGCCGGATGGCGGCCAGTGCCGTCTCCTCGGCGCCGACTCGGACGGTCGCGCCGGTGCGTGCCAGCGTGATGTCGAACTCCCTACCGTCGATGACCGGCCGCGCCGAGAACCGCTCGGCGTGTAGGGATCCGGACGGGTTGGCGGTGAATGCGGTGCGCTGCGCGGCGTCGAGCACCGGCGGCGGGCCACACACGTACATCGCGGAACCGGCTTCGGCTCTGCCGATCAGCACGCTGATATCGGGAGCGCCGAACTCGTCGTCTGGCCTGATATCGAGTTCACCGCCGGTCAGGGCCTGCAGCTCGTCCAGAAACGGCATCGTCGTCCGTGATCGGCCGAGGTAGACCATCTTCCACGGCACGCCCACGGCGTCGGCCGCCTTGACCATCGGCAGGATGGGCGTGATGCCGATGCCGCCTGCGACGAAGAAGTAGGACGGGGCCTCGACAAAGGTGAACGCGTTGCGGGGGCCGCGCACCCGAATCACGTCGCCCACCGAAAGCGCGCCGTGCACCTCGAGTGATCCGCCGCCGCCATCGGGAAGGCGGCGCACGGCGATCCGGTACCGGGATCGGTCGTTCGGGTTGCCGCACAGCGAGTACTGCCGCTGCTTGCCTGAGGGCAGGAACACGTCCAGATGTGCGCCAGGCGTCCAGGCCGGCAGCTGCGCGTCGTCGGCCGATCGCAGTGTCAGGCTCACCACGTCCTGTGCCTCGACCTGCACCGCCTCGATTCGGACGTCGAGCTCGAATCCATTGCGCTGTAAGGGGTTCGGGCGGGAGAACAGGGGAGCGGTCGGGCCGACGAACACCTGCTTGTACACGTCCATCACGGCACCGAACATGCGCAGGGGTGCGGGCGGCGTGAATTCCTCTGTCACCGTGGGGCTTTCCATCAGTGACCGGTCGCGCGCGCGGCCGGCGAATGCGCGAGGTAGCGCAGTGCCGAGTCCATCGGGCCGAGTTGCGACGGGTGAAAACCCGGCCGCAGGTAGCGCGGGAGCTCGGTGAAGAAGGTTGCGAAGTTGGGCACGATCCCGCGCACCGTCGCGCTTACGAACTGCACCGGCCACATACGGCCCTTGTCCGGCTCAGGGTCCTTCGCGTACAGGTACACCGACGACAGCAAGAACGTGGCCAGCAGGGTGGCGCTGGCGACAACGGCAGTCCGTGCTTTGCGTGCGTAGCTGCCATCGACATACATGTAGGCGTCGTAGACCACGCTGCGATGCTCGACCTCTTCGGCGCCGTGCCACTTGACCAGATCCAGCATCGTCGGGTCCATGCCGAGCTCTGCCAACTTGTCGTTCTCCAGCATCCACTCGCCGATGACGGCGGTGTAGTGCTCCATCCCGGCGAACAGGCCGAGCCGTTCCTTGAGCCATTCCTCCTTGGCGCGCCCGGACAGACCGTGATCGCCGAGGATCCGATCGACGAACCACGAGAAAGTCCGCACCATCGAGTCGACGTCGAGGCCTATCGACTGCAGATGCTCGCGAGCGCCGGCATGGCTGCTGGCGTGCATCGACTCCTGCCCGACGAAACCGGCTACTTCTTCACGCAGCCGCTCATCGTCGATATACGGCATCGCTTCGGCCAAACACTTGGCCATCGCGCGCTCGCCCTCGGGGAGCACCAAGTGCATGACATTGACGATGTGGGTGGCAAAGACCTCATTGGGGATGTAGTGCATCGGCACCGAGCCGAAGTCGAAGTGGACGTCGCGCGCGTTGATCGCGTGCTCTTCCTTGCGGTAGCGGCGCCTCGTCGCGCCGGCCGATTCAGCCATGATCGAACTGTACGATGCAACAAGATTGATTGCAATGTTGCAGCTACAAATTTCCTCGATATGTTGCACCGGTCTGGTTCTTGCTACCGTTGCGGCATGACCTCGGCACTTGTCACCTCGACAGATGCGCCGGAGACCGACGACTCTGTACGGGCCCGCATCCTTGATGCTGCGCTCGTTCAGTTCGAGAAGGTCGGTGTCAAGAAGACGACCATCGAAGACATTGCCCGGCAGGCCGGGGTCGACCGCGTCACCGTTTACCGCCGCGTCGGTTCACGCGACGACGTGGTCGCGGCGGTGTACGACCGGGAGGTCGCGCGCGTCCTCGCCGAGCTGGCCGTAATCCCCGCGCGTCACGACAACCTGGCCGACCTGGTGGCCGACATCTTCGTCACGGTCATCACGCGGTGGCGCAACCATCCGCTCGTCACGCGAATGCTGACGCTGGAGCCCGAGCGAGTCCTGCCGCGACTGACCACGGACGGTGCGCCGACTTTCACTATGGCGATCGCGGTGACCGAAGCGGTGTTCGCGCAAGCGATCCGCGACGGACTGCTACCCGAGACACCAGACATCCAGGCACGCGCCGAGATCGTCTGCCGGATCGTCCATTCGTCGATCTTGACCCGCACTGGCCTGATCCCGCTGGAATCCGACGAAGAACTCAGCGCATTTGCGCGCACCTATCTGGTGCCGATCATCAATCCCTGACGCTCGGTGCCGCGGTCGGCAAGAACATCATCAGTTGCCGATGATCGACCACATCACTTCAGTGCAGTAGTCGACGAGCTGGTCCTGCGAGATACTCAGCTGGCCCGACAGCCAGTCGAGAAACAGCTTCACCAATGCACCGGAGAGCGCACTGATCTGGAGCGCGCGGCGGCTGTCGTCAGCCGCCGTTCCGCGCTCGGATTCATCGGTCACCGCGGTGGCGACGAGGGAGACGAACCGCGGCACGGTCTGGGCACCGTGCTCACGCAGTGCGTCATTGGCCACGGTTTCGCGAAACAGGATGCGCCCACGCCGGGGATCGTCGGTGATGAAGGCGAGAGCCGCTCCGAAGGCCACCCGTGCCCGCGCCCGTGGATCGGAAGGGGCCGTGAGCACCTCTTCGAGAACCTTCGCGGTCAGCGCATCCGCAACGCGGTCGTACACCTCGACCAGCAACGCGTCCACGTCACGGAAGCTCTCGTAGAAGTAGCGCAGCCCCACGCCGGCATCACGGCATATGCC
The DNA here is from genome assembly GCF_056555145.1 of Mycolicibacterium sp. P4_G11. Taxonomy (NCBI): domain Bacteria; kingdom Bacillati; phylum Actinomycetota; class Actinomycetes; order Mycobacteriales; family Mycobacteriaceae; genus Mycobacterium; species Mycolicibacterium sp. P4_G11. The sequence goes on along the minus strand of NZ_JBFUJW010000007.1, from coordinate 99,212 downwards.
CCGGACCGTCGTTTCCGGCGCGCCGAGGGTGCCCAGCAACTCCGTCCCCGCCGCGAGTAGCCGTTCGCGTCGTTCGGCGGCGCGGGCGGCGGACGACTGGCCGCGCCACAAGTCCTCGGTCGGTGAGCTCACCGGCTGATTTTCGCAGCCATCATGACGGGACGTGAACAACGGTCTGGTCGCCTGGCTTGACATCAGTCAATTCTATAGGAAACATACGCTTCCTATAGATGGCGGTTGCGCGACGATGGACAGCCAAGTACGTGAAGCCGAGTAATTCGACCGAGGCTCATACGAATTGGGCAGCCAATGAAGTTTCCGCTGTGATCGATCACCTGCCCACCCCGGATGTCGCGGCGCGCGAGTTGGTCGACGACCTGGAAAGAAAGAGATGAAATGAGCCTGCAACTCACCGAAGAGCAGCACGACCTGGTGCGGACTGTGCGGGATTTCTGCCAGAAGCACTGCGACACCCGCGAGCAGCGGCTGGCGCTCACCGAGGGCGGAAAAGAGCTGCACAGCAATAAGATCGCCAGCGACATGGCTGCGCTGGGATGGCTGGGACTGTCGATCCCCGAGGAGTACGGCGGTTCCGGCGGCAGCCTTTTCGACGCGTGTCTGTTCGTGGAGGCAATGTCGCGGGGCCGGGCTCCACTGTCGAGTTTCCCGGTGACCCTCATCGTCTCCCACACCTATCTGAAGTTCGGCAGCGACTTCCTCAAAGCGCAGGTCCTCGGCGGGGTGACCACCGGCGTGGTCACCTCCATCGCGATGAGTGAACCGGGATCGGGCTCGGACGTGGCGTCGCTGACGTGCCGCGCCGACAAGGTCGACGGTGGCTACGTGCTGAATGGACAGAAGACGTGGTGCTCCAACGTGCACCTCGCCGATTACGTGGTCGTGGTTGCGCGCACGTCGCACGGTGGTCCCAAACACGAAGGCATCTCGATGTTTTCGGTGCCGACGGGCAGCCCGGGCATGGAGATCCGGCAGATCGAGACGATGGGTGGCCGGGAGGTCAACGACATCTACCTCACCGACTGCTTCGTGCCTGAAGATCGGCTGGTCGGTGTTGAGGGTCAGGGCTGGGGGCAGTTGGTCGCCGGACTCAACATCGAGCGGATCATCATCGGCGCGATGTTCCTGGGTCTGGCTCAGCGCGCCTTCGATGACACCCTGGCGTACGTCAAACAACGCACCCAGTTCGGCAAGCCGGTTGGGTCATTTCAGGCGTTGTCGCACCGATTGGCTGATTTGGCAATGGAATTGGAAGCGGCCCGGCTGCTGGTCTATGACGTAGCGCAACGCGTCGACGAGGACCCGAACAAGTTGCTGCCGCGTGAGGCGTCCATGGTGAAGTTGAAGACCACCGAGCTGGCCAAGCAGGCCGCCCTGGAGGGTGTGCAGATGATGGGCGGCTACGGCTATGCCTCCGAATACGGCATGGAGGAGATGTTGCGCGCCACTGTCGTGGGCACGATCGTGGGCGGCACCAGCGAGATTCAGCGCGACATCATTGCCAAAACGCTTGGGCTCTGACCATGTGTAGGCCACAACATCGCATGCCGGAGCCCAGGCGTGGTTCGGTTCGCGCCCGAGCGCTGCGAGAGTTGTCGGCGCTGACGATCCGGCGGGTGGGCGCCGCAACGCCGGTGAATGCAGGCACGGTTCCGGTTGTGCGGCAGCTCCTGGAGCGCGGCCTGCGGGCCACCGCTCCCACTCTGGGCGGTACCCGGATCGAACTGGTGGATAACGGCGACGTTCGCGGCGAATGGGTCCGGGGCCCGAAAACGAGCCGAGACGACATCGTCGTGCTGTATGTGCACGGCGGCGGCTTCGTCGCCGGGTCGCCACGTGCGTATCGCGGTGTGACATCACGGCTTTCGACCGCGCTTCGCGCACCGGTGTTCGGGCTCGCGTATCGGCTGGCACCCGAGCACCCCTTTCCGGCCGCACCGCACGACCTTGAGGCCGCCTATCGTTGGTTGCTGCGCTGTGGTTACCGGCCTGACCAGATCGTGATCGCGGGCGACTCGGCGGGCGGCTACCTGGCGGCCGACCTCGTCATCGCCAACGCCCGCGCAGGACTCCCTGAGCCGGCGGCGCTGATGCTGTTCTCGCCGATGGCCGATCTCAGCCTGTCGATCGCGGAAGTCCATGACGGGGCCGTCGATGAGGGCATCCTGTCCATGTCCGTCGCGCGGGCCGCTGTCGCGCACTACCTTGACGGCGCCGCCGGTCCGCACGACCTGCGGCCGGCGCCCGGAATATCGTTGCCGCCGACACTGATTCAAGCCAGTACTACCGAACTGCTCGGCGGTGACGCGGTTGAATTGGCGGATCGGTTCCGCCGTGCCGGTGCCACGTGCGAATTGCAGATGTGGCCCGATCAAATCCATGTCTTTCAGGCGCTGCCCGTCATGGTGCCTGAATCGCGTATGGCCTATCGCGCGGCCGCTCAATTCGTGGCGGCGATCACCGGGGCCTCGCAGCGACCTGCGATGTGACCACCGGGGTTCCCGTATCGCTCGCTTCCCTGAAATTCCACCATGATTCGACATCGCGACAGTTGAGGAAGTCATGTCTGAAACAGCTATCACCACACTGCCGGCCGCATTTCAGCACACCGCGTCCGTCGCCCCTGATGCGGTGGCGCTGCGGACGCCAGGAAACACCCACACCATGACGTGGCGGCAGTATGCCGAACTCGTGCGCCGAGCCGCTGCCGGACTGGCCGCGCTGGGAGTCAGGCGAGGCGACACCGTGGCCCTGATGATGGCCAACCGAATCGAGTTCTACCCGTTGGAGGTTGGTGCGCAGCATCTCGGCGCCACGTCGTTCTCCGTGTACAACACGTTGTCCGCTGAGCAACTCGGCCATGTGTTGGGCAACGCCGGTGCGCGGGTGGTCATTTGTGAACCCCAGTACGTGGAACGGATCCGGGCCAGTGGGGCAGCGCCCGAGCACGTCGTATGTGTCGACGAGGCGCCGGCCGGAACAATCTCGATGTCGGCGTTGCTTGCCGGTGGCGCCGACGATTTCGACTTCGACGCGACGTGGCGCACCGTCCAACCAGACGATGTGGCGACACTGATCTACACCTCGGGAACCACCGGCAGCCCCAAAGGTGTGGAGACCACCCACGCGAATCTGGTGTTCCAGGTCCAGGCAATCGACGAGGTCCTGGAACTCCGATTCGGCGACACCATCACCTCGTTCATGCCGACCGCGCACATCGCCGACCGGTTGACCGCGCTGTACGTCCAGGAGGTCCTGGGCACCCAAGTGACTGTTGTTGCGGATGCCAAACTGATCGCACCGGCTCTGGCTGAGTTGCACCCGACGGTGTGGGGTGCGGTGCCGCGAGTATGGGAAAAGCTCAAGGCGGCAATCGAACTCAGCGTTGACAGCGAGTCGGACGAAATGCGTAGGCAAGGGTTGCGGTGGGGACTCGAGGTGGCCGCAAACCGGAGCCGATACGTACTGGCCGGTCAGCCGGTCCCTGCGGACGTCGCTGCCGAATGGGCACGTGCCGATGAGGTGGTGCTGTCGAAAATCCGCGCGAAACTGGGACTGGACCGGGTTCGTTGGGCATTGTCGGGAGCGGCGCCGATCCCGCCTGAGACGCTCGGTTTCTTCGCCGGCCTCGGTGTTCCGATCGCCGAGATCTGGGGCATGTCCGAGCTTTCCTGCATCTGCAGTGTCACCCACCCACGGGAGGCCAAACTGGGCACCGTCGGAAAGCTGGTTCCGGGCATGCAGGGGCGCATCGCCGCGGACGGTGAGTTGCTGGTCCGAGGACCGCTGGTCATGAAGGGCTACCGTGGCGAGCCCGACAAGACCGCCGAGGTCATCGACGCCGATGGTTGGTTGCATACCGGTGACGTCGTCACCATCGACGACGACGGCTTCCTCCGGATCGTGGACCGCAAGAAGGAACTCATCATCAATTCGGCCGGCAAGAACATGTCACCTACCAATATCGAGAACGCCATCAAAGCGGCGACCCCACTGATCGGAGCGATGGCTGTCATCGGCGATGGCCGCCCCTACAACACCGCGCTCGTTGTGCTCGATGCCGAGAGCGCATCAACCTATGCTGCGCAGCGCAACCTGCCTGATGCGTCTGCTGCTGCGCTCGTCGCTGATCCTGTTGTGATCAAACAAATCTGCGCCGGAGTCGCCGACGGGAATGGTCGGCTGGCCCGCGTCGAGCAGGTGAAGCGGTTCCGCATCCTGCCAACGTTCTGGGAACCCGGCGGCGAGGAGCTCACGCTCACCATGAAGCTCAAGCGCAAAGTTGTTGCCGAGAAATATGCTGACGACATTGACGACCTCTACGGTCCAGAACCCCTTCGTGGCGTCCATGAACCGGGCTGACCCTGCTGATGCCGCCCGGACTGGTCAGGGACGCCGCGGTGCCTACCGTGCTGCCGCTTCCTCCGTGCGGCGCGGAGACCTGCAGCGGGATGCGATCCTCGACGCCACCCGGGAACTACTGAGCACCAACAGTTTCGAGAGTATCTCTGTTAGCGCGATCACCGCGCGCGCCGGCATTACCCGATCGGGCTTCTACTTCTACTTCGATTCCAAACATGCCGTATTGGCGACCATGCTGCGAGCGGTCGTCACGGAGCTCGACGAAATGACAAACCACTTCGCGCCGAGGGGTCAGCAGGAGTCGCCCGAGATGTTCGTGTCGAGAATGGTCGGCACCTTGGCCACCGTGACCTCGCGCAATGACCCGGTGATGGCGGCTTGTCAGGCTGCTCGGCACACCGATGCCGAGATTCGCGAGATTACCGACGCACTCAGTGACTCAGTGATCGCGGCGGTGCAGAAGAACATCGCGGCCGAAGTCGCGGCCGGCACCGCCGCGCCGATCGTCGACGACACAGCCGCACTGGTGCGCATCCTGTCGGCCACCACGCGGTTTGCCGTCAGCGGCGACACGGCGTTCGTCCGATCGGCCGACGATCTCCCGAGGGCATTGCACGCCATCGAGCAGCTGTGGCTGCACGCTTTCTGGGGCTATCGCTGATCCGGATTTCTGGGCATCCGGTGCCGGTCATACACCGTATGCCGCGTGCGTGAGAGGCCGGTTCCGGTCAGCGGAAATTGCCGAGATCAAGATTCCGGTCAGCGAAACTCGCAGTGCGCCGAAGTATCCCGCTGAGCACCCTCCTAGAAGAGAGCCGTTTCCGACAGGCTCGTGAAGGAGATGATTGTGACTGCGGTAGTGGGCGGCGACGTCGTGGATTTCGGTTCTGAGGAATTGGCCGACCTGCACGGTGTGCTGCGCGATCTACGGGCGCGTGCACCGTACGCGGAGGCTCGGTTCCATGGGATGCCCGCGTTGATCATCCTCAGCGACGAGCTGGTCACCGACCTCTTCAAAGACGAAGCGACATTCCCGGCTGCGGCGATGTACGGCATGACCACGGGGCCGGCGATGGGCAAGACTCTGCAATGCATGGCGGGTCAGGAACACCGCACCAACCGCGCGCTCGTCTCGCCGGCATTTCGGCGGGCCCTGATGAAGACCTACAGCGCCGAACTGCTCGAACCCATCGCGCAGGCTCTGGTCGACGAGTTTGCGGCCAGGGGCTCGGCCGATCTGGTGACGGAATTCACCCAGCAGTTCCCGTTCCGGATCACCAATGAACTGTTGGGCCTGCCGGTGGACGACTACGCGCTGTTCGCCAAGTGGGCTCACGACTTGTTCTTCTACCCGACCGACCCGGACGCCGCGATGCGCGCCCGCGAATCCTTCACGGATTACCTGCGGCCGCTGGTCGAGGGCAAGCGGCAGAACCCGACCGACGATCTGTTGTCGAAGCTCGTCACTACCGAGGTGGACGGTGTCCGGCTGACTGACGAGGAGATCTATTCCTTTGTCCGGCTGCTGTTTCCGGCCGGTGTCGACACCACCTACTTGAGCCTCGGCAACACGCTGTGGGCGCTGCTCATTCATCAGGATCAACTCGATCGGGTCCGCAATGATCCGGATCAGGCCAAGTGGGCGGTGCAAGAAGGGTTACGTTGGGAGCCCGGTCCGGCGATCATTCCGCGCTTCGCGGCCACTGACGTGACCTGGCACGGCATCGACATCCCGGCGGGCACTTGGCTGCTGCTGGCCATTGCGGCCGCCAACCGGGATCCCGCCGTGTACCCGGAGCCCGACGTGTTCGATACCAGCCGGCACGCCAGTGCGCAGGTGAGCTTCGGCACCGGTCCGCATGTCTGCCTCGGTCAGGCGCTGGCAACCACGCAGATGGAGATCGCGGTGAAGGTGCTGCTGGAACGGCTGCCCGGTTTGCGGCTCGCCGATCCGTCGAGCGTGCAGATCGCCGGACGGCTCGGCACGGAGCTGCGCGGCCCCGATCACTTGCAGGTGGTCTTCGACCCGCAGTGACCCAACCTCATCTGAAGTGCTCAGCGTGCCGCGAGTCTGGTCAATTCTGCCGCGGTGGACCGTATTTCACGGAGATAGTCGTCCCGCTCGGTCCGGGCGACGGCCGGTTTGAGGCAGCCGATCTGCAGTTCGTAGACGGCGTTGCCGTCGCGATCGAATACTGGGGCAGCGAGATAGCTGATCGACATTTCTGCGTCAGAGTTCAGTTCCTCGGCAGTGTAGGGACGGGCGCTCAATCGGTTCAAGAACCGGAACAGCCGTTGCCTCAGCGCGCCACTGTGAGGGTGCTCGGCCAACAACGCGACGACCTCGCCCATCACCTCCATGATCTCGAGCGCGGCGCCGTCGGCACCGAACACCGCTACGCCGCCCCGGCGGATTTGATGCAGAAGCGATTGGAGCACCGGTCGGTGGGCCACCGGTGCGGTTTCTATCCAGTCCTGCTGCGACTGCCTGCTGCGGTGGGCCATGACCGAGGCACCCAAAGGCGCGGTCATCGGCAGCCGAACGCCGGTGTCCACGCCGGCGGGAACCTGGCCCGGACCGACAGCGATGCCGACCATGGTCATCTCAGACTGGTCGACGCGGGCCAGTGAGACGGCGCACCCGACCCGGTCCGCCAGATTGGCCAGCACGCCGGAAAATGCCTGCGACGGTGTCAGTTGCGATTGCACCGCATCGGCGAGCCGTAGCAGGCCAGGGCCCAGCCGGTAGCGACGGTCGGCCTGCCGGGACACCCAGCCCGCCCGCGCCAGTGCCCCCAGGATCGACGTCACCGTCGACCGGCTCAGCTCGAGGCGGGATGCCATGGCCGCCACCGAGACCGGGTCTGCTTCGGTGGCGATGAACTCCAGCACCGCCATGACGCGTTCAGTTGGCGGCGAATCGACGCGCGGGGTGTTGTCGTCCGCCCTCATGGCTGGCGCTCGACGGTTCTGGCTGCCAAGAAGTGGCGCATATTCGCCACCTTAGCAATAGTTCTGGCGATATGGCGTCGCCTGCTTCAGGCTTTCAGCAGTCGTAGCAGGACACGCAGATCAGGAGCAACCGACATGAGCGTCGAGGTCGAAAACTGCCCGCCCAGTGCAGTTCTCGAACGTGCATCTCTCGTTCTTGGCACGTTTGACGGACCCGGCAGACTCACCTTCACTCAGATTGTTCGGCGCACGGGGCTGCCCCGAACGTCCGTGCACCGCATCCTGGAGCACCTTGTCGAGCTCGGCTGGCTGCGGCGCACTGGGCGGGATTACGAACTCGGATACCGATTGGCTGAGTTGGGTTACCTGGCGATCCATCAGGACCGGTTGCACCGTGCGGCCATGCCGTTCCTCTGGGACCTGCATCAGACCACTGGGTGTGTGGTGAACCTGGCCATTCTCGACGGTCTCGACGTCGTACATCTCGACACCGTGGGGAATCGGGCGGCGATCATGGAAACGACCAGCGCGGGACGTCGTCACCCCGCGCATTGCTCAGTAATCGGGCGGGCGATGCTCGCGCACGCACCGGCCGGCCGGCTGGCCGCGGTCGAAGCGGCGATGTCGAATGGTCGAGTCGCGGTCCATGACCGCCCGGGTGTGCTGCGCGAGGAGCTGGCATTGGTCCGGGCTCGCGGCTATGCGGATGAGCGAGACGAAAGAGCCATGGGGATAGCCTGTTTGGCCGCACCGATCGGACGGGGTGCCGAGATCTGCGCAGCAGTATCGGTGAGTGGTGCGGCGAATCGAATGGCGTCCGACCATCAGTTGGCGACGCCGGTTCAGATGACGGCAGCCCGTATCTGGCGAGCGTATTCAGGCCGACCCGCCGGAATACGTCGATTGCAATCGGTGTATTGATCGGCCCAGGATGTGCACGACTGGTACGCGAATAGTGCTGGCGCAGTGGGTAGTTCCGCTCATTGGAACCGCAGCTGCATCGCAATGCCTGCGCGTGCTCGCATGTACGGGGCTGTTAGTTGGTGAGTGGTCGTGGCAGGGCTCCGGCTTTCTCAATACGTATCAACGGATTCCGCGTAATCGGAACCTCAACGGAGAGGAAATGCGATGAGTGCCGCATCGAGCATCGGTCGTGTCGGGGGATTAGCAGTTGCGCTGGGTGTTGGGACTGCAGTCCTCACCGGACACGGGGTGGCTTGGGCCGACGACGGTTCCGCGGGATCGGGAGCCAAGGCCGGCAGTAATTCGTCGTCGGAGGGCCACTCGAACTCTCCGAGTGCGTCGTCGACATCGGGCGCCTCGTCAAAGTCGGGTGCGGATGCCGGCGGAGACACGAAGTCGACCGGCGCCAAAGGCAAGGCCAAAGGCAAGTCAGCAAAGCCAAAGCCGGGCTCGTCGCCGAACGACGATGCCACCGGCGGACGGGAAGGCGACAGCGAATCCACGTCGTCCGACAGTGGCGCGACCCCGTCGGTCGGCGACGCCTCGGTCGTGAAGCAGGCGCCGCGAAGCAAGAACAAATCACCCGTCAAGCCGCCGTCGAAAGTTGTTGCTGCACAACAGTCAACCGCGTCGAACGGCGCTTCCGGTTCGACGCCCGCGGCCGCCGGTTCGGCGCCGGCCACGACGCGCGCAACGAGCCAGATCGCCAATGAGGCGGTCCCCGCCCGCGCGACCGCAGCTGTGTCGGCCGCAGTCGCAGCACAAGTCGCGAACCTCTCGACGCTGTCGTCGCCGGCACCGTTGGTCGCAACCACCCGGTCGGTGGTATCGACGGTGGCAACGTCACCGGCGCATTTCCTCACGGCGGCGGTGTCCGGAATCGCGTCGACCGTCTCGAACCTGCTGGCCCCGTTCGCGGGCAATTCTCCGACCGCGCCCGCGCGACCGGGGTCGTTGGCAGCCTTCCTCTCATTGGTGCGCCGCGAGCTGGATTCCTTGTTCAGAAGCAAGCCGCCGACGATCAACTACGACTCGTCGCAGACCCTGCAGATGAACGGCGCCATCCTCGGCCAGATCACCACATCGGACCCCAACGGCGACACCGTGAAACTCCGAGTGTCGACGGGCCCGACCAACGGCACCGTGACGCTGTTCTCGGATGGTTCTTTCAAGTACGTGCCCAACACGGCCACGTTGGTCAACGGCGGGCCGGACAGCTTCACCGTGACCGCAAGTGATCTCAAAGGCGACCCGCTGGGCCTCAACGTCATGTCACCTGCGCCCCACACCACCACCAAGGTGATCACCGTCAACACGGTCGCGCAGACCAGTCCGCTGGCGACTGCCACCGAAATCAGCACCGAGCAGCGAGCTCTCGCGATCCTCAATTCGGGCGCGATGGACGGCGCGATGGCGGCGCTGAAGCAGAAATGGATCAATACTCAAGCGGTGACGTTCTCGGACGTCCCTGGCGGAGTCGACGCACAGAACATGGCGCAGCTCGATGCCGCGGTGCGGCAGTACGCCATGTACGCCGCGATGGCGGCGGTGAATATCGGGGACAACGCGGCGGGTAACCCCTCCTTCAACTGGATCGCCACGCCGCCGCACACCATCGGCGGTGTGACCTCACCCGGTAATCAGGTGCTCTACGACAACCCCGACACGCTGTACCGCATGGCGTTCATCAGTGATGGCACGAGCTACGTCATCAACGGCAAGGTCAACGGCCAGATGCCGCCCGACGTCAACATCACCGCGCAGATCGGCGCGACCGGGCAGTCGTCGGCGATCATCACCGGCGATCAGATACAGGTCAATGCCGACGGGACGTTCACGATCACGGCGGGCCGCGACCCGGCGCTGGCAGGCACCGCGAACTATCTGTTCTTGGGCAACGGCCCCGCGGGGACGAACGCCGGTCAGATCTTTGTGCGCAACACGGTCACCGACTGGAACACCAACCAGGGTCTGAGCCTGACCATCGAGCAGACCTCCGGTACCAACACGACATTGTCGTCGGCCGCGATCACCAACATCGCCAACGGCGTCATGATGCAGGCTGTCAACGTCACCTCGGACGCCTGGCTGCCGTTGGCGGGCCAGCACCCGGTCAACACGCTGCCGGCGCCGGCTAACGCGGGTTCTCAGACGTTGTCCACACAGAAGCAGAGCATCGGACACTTCAACCTGGCTGACAACGAGGCGCTGGTCATCACGCTGACTCCGGGCACTGCCAAGTACTTCAACGTGCCGGTCACCAACGCCTGGACCCTCTCTCCGGATTACACCACTGGTGCCCCGACCAGCCTCAACAATGCGCAGGCCATCGCGAATCCGGACGGTTCGTACACCCTCGTCGTCTCCAAGACCGACCCGGGTCTGGCGAACTGGGTGTCCACGGGTGGTCTGAACCAGGGCACGATCTTCGCTCGCTGGCAGGGCCTGGATCCGAACGCCACGGTTCAACCGACGCTGACGACGCAGGTCGTGACGCTGGACCAGCTGAAGTCCGTGCTGCCCAGCACGACGGTCTACGTCACCGAGGCTCAGCGCGCCCAGCAGATCGCTGAACGGCAGAGCGGGTACACGCTGCGCACCGCACCGTATGTGTCGATCGGTAGCACGACGGCGGTCTAGGACGAAGCGCCGATCTAGAAGCAGCGGCGGTGACGTTCGATTCGAGAACGTCACCGCCGCTGCATTTTTCGGTGTCAACTACGAAGAGCTGTCGACCAGAACGTCGGTCAGCCGCAGCGCGATGGTCGCTCTCCGCGACGCGAGCTGTCGCGCCGAGCGCTGGATCTCCGCCGTCTGTTTCGTCCGGACAGCCTGATACCGCAGGAGCGCCCCGGCGACGTCACCGTCCTCAGCATCGGCGAGCTGGCGAGCGAGTTCCGCACCATCCTGGATCGCCTGATTGGCGCCCTGTCCGCCGAAGGGCGTCATCGGGTGTGCGGCATCGCCGAGCAGCGCGATGCGGGCGGTGGTCCAGCGTGCGATGGGGTCCCGGTCGTAGACCGGGTGCATGTACACCGGCCCGGCTGCGCCGCGGATCAGCCGGCCCACCACGGGCTCGAAATCGTCGAACTGCCGGGCCAGCGCCGCCAGATCCGCACGCGCCGACCACAGGTGCAGCGGTGGTTCGTCGACGCCGAGGGTCGCATCGACCGCCACCTGGCGGCCCGCGCGCACCGGCATCGCGATGACGTGTTTGGCGTAGTCGGCCGAATGCCACGAGCGCAGACGGTCATTCGGCCGGCCGTCCAGGCAGTCCACCGGGCTGACCGCGCGGAAGATCACCGAACCGCAGTAGTTGATTTCGTCATCGCTGAACAGCGTTCGCACCGTGGAGCGCAGCCCGTCGGCGCCGATCACCAGCGGTGTCCGCAGGACGGCGCCGTCGGCGAACGTGAGCGCGACGTGCTCGTCGTGCTCGACGAGCCTGGTCAGTCTATGCCGTAGGCGAACCTGGTCCCGGCCGAGATGGGCCACCATGAGGGCGTGCAGATCAGCCCGGTGGACGGTGCGCGGTGACAGCTCGGCGTCGGCGTACCCGAACCGTCCGTGCTCGGAACCGATGTTCGGGGTGGCGGCGTAGTCGGCCACAGATTCCACGTGACCGGCCTGATCGTGGGTCTCGAAATATCTTGTTGCCGACGATATCTGGTTGAACTCGTCGAGCATTCCCCATTCTTCGAACAACCGCAGCGTCGGCGGCGAGATCCCGAGTGGGCCGCCGACCTCGCCGAGTTCGCGGGTCTTGTCCACCACGATGGCGTGGTGGCCGTTGTGGCGCAACGCAATCGCTGCGGCGAGGCCGCCGAGGCCCGCGCCGACGACGATGGGTGCGGCGGTGTTGTGATCGGACACGAATGAGTGCCTTTCAGGTTCCGGGATGAGTGAAGCGCGCCAGGCCCTCGGCGTCGAGGGCAAGCCGGGGCACCGCCTCCGGTCGGTGGTTGACGACGGTGCGCACATTGCAGATCGGCAGCCACAGTCCGTCGTGGATGATCAATTGCTGTATGTCGTGCACCAGCTTTCGGCGTCCAGCGGGGTCGGAGCAGTGCAATTGACCGTCGAACAGATCGTCGAGCCGATCGCGTTCCGCGCGACACATCGCGTTGCGCTGGTCGACCGCGAACTGATACCGCAGCGCATCGGGATCTAGTGCGGTGTAATAGAAGAACCGGAAATCGTAGGCTCCGGACTGCTGCCGCGACCGGAGTTCGCCGAAGTCGACGTTGTGGAGCACCAGCTCGATGCCATGTCCGGCCCACTGGTCGGCCACCGCGGACAGCAGGTCGGCGTCGACGGGGGAGAACGAGCTGTTGAACACCACCTCGAACCGCAACCCGTCGGCTCCGGCCGCATCGAGTAGTCGCCGGGCCGCTGCCGGATCGTGCGCCAGCTGCGCTGAGAAGTCGCGGTAGTGCAGCGCGGTCGGCGTGAGCACCGAGCCGGCCACGGTGTAGCCGCACGAATCCAGAATCGGCCGCAGTCGCTCGCGATCGATCAGCAGCGATAGCGCGCGCCGGATTCGGCGATCGGTCAGTGGCCCGCGAGAGACGTTGGGGCACAGTCCATAACTGATCCCCGGATTGTGGAGTTGTGCGGTCCGGAAGTCGGCTGCCGGCCCCGCGTGCACATCGGCGAGTCCGTCGTCACCCGCGGTGAACAAGAGGCGGCGCCTGCCATCGGTGAGGCACCCCGCGCCGGCGGGCACCCACGACCCGGTGCCCAAGCGCATCCCACCCGCTGACGGTTTGCTCACCGCCAAGTTCACGCCGGCCAGGCTGTGCAGGAACGCGGCGTTGTGCCGATCGAACCGGAACACGACCGCCTCGCCGCGCGACTCCACACCGGACAATCCGGCCAGACTGGCAATCGCCGATGGTAGGGGAGTAACCCCTGAAAGGTCATTGACGATGTCGCAGAAGCTGTTTCGGACCAGATCGGCAGTGAGCGGCACACCATCGGAGAAGTGCCGACCGGCCGGGATCGTCAGCTCCACCGTCAGTGGATCGGGACGAGACCACGACGAGGCCAGCCACGGCCGCAGCTGCGCGGTCACGGGGTCGATGTCTACGAGGCTCTCGAACACCTGTCGCGCATAGGTTTTCGAGATGCCGTTGTAGGCCAGGCGAGGGTCGACGGTGAGTTGCCCGGGCGGCCAGGCGAAGCTGATGTCGTGCGTCACTGGGCGACTCCGGCTTGAGTGGAGACCGCCGGTCGCGCCGCGGCGGACGCGACGAGGCCGACGACGGCAATCAGTACTCCGGAGAAAACGAACAAGCGGTGCGGGCTATCGAAGCCGCCGATCGCCGTCGCGCCGACCGATACACCGATCGCCGCACCCAACGCACGCAGATAGTGGTAGACAGCGGAATCGAACGTGACCCGGCCGGAATTGGTGAGCACGTTCGTGGCCAGCGAGCTCCACAGAAGGCCCATGGCGCCGCCCATCACGGTGGCGCAGATCAGCAGCGAGCCGACGTGATCTGCCGCCACCGCGACACCGAAGCCGGCCAGTGTCAGGCAAGCCGCCCCGTAACTCACCAACCGGGTGTTCTTCGCGTCCTCGCCGGGGCGACCGAACTTGGTGATCGGCAGGAGGCCCGCGACGACCGCCATCGGCAGCAGCACCAGCGCCGCGCGGTAGGAGCTGAACAACTGCACCCGTTGCAGGACGTAGATCACCACCAACGTGAAGACGTTGGTCGCGATGCCCGCGACGAAGACGATCAGAAAGCTGCGGTACAGAATCGGCCGCCGGGCTCCGTCGCCGCCCGACCAGCGGCAGGCGCCGATCACCCCGACGCCCAGCACCGTCGCCAGCGCGCCCAACAGCACCTTGGTCGTCAGCTCGGTTGTCGTCCCGGCCGCGAGGAAGATGACGACCTGCACCAGCCCGAAGCCGACGATCAACGTCGCACCTCGGCGCGACCTCTCGGGCTCAGCGTCGGGCTCGGGTGCCTGCGCGCGTGCGCCCCACGCCAACAGCGGGATCGACGCGGCGGTGGTCAGGACCGTCTCGTACGGGAAGGCACGCCACCCCCACGCGTCGTTGAGCACCGCGGTGATCAACGGCGAACACAGCGCCGACGCCGACACCACGAGCCCCCATGTTCCGAGGAATGCCGTGTGGTGATCCGGGTAGAACTGTTGCCGCGCGATCCGGAACAGCTGCGGCGCCAACAATGCCGATGTCGCGCCCTGCAGGAATCGGATGACGATGAGCACCCAGAAGGCCGGGCTGAGGCTCGCGGCGATGCCGAGTACGGCGAGCGCTGCCGAACTGACGTAGAACGTCGTGACGGGCCGGCAGCGGTGCAGCAGCAGGCCGGCCGGCAGCAGGGTCGCACAGAACCCGGCGAGGAAGGCGACGCCGACGTTGGCGGTCACGCCGTAGGGCAGGTGGAAGTAGTCCGAGATCGACGCGTTCAGCAGAACGGTCGCCGAGGAATTCGAATAGAGGGTGTACTCAGCGAGGTACAGCGACGCCGCAACGGCGTAGAGAGATGGCTTCATTTTTCATCACAAGAACTGGAAGGGTGAACGTTCGGGCAGCGAGAATCAGCGCGCGAATTTGTTCAACGGCGCCAGGCGGGCGCGGTTCCAGATCGAGGAGAGAAAAGACGGGGCGCACGACGAGTACACCCGCACCATGGGTGCGGGAACCTGGTCAGAACGAGCACCCACGCGGCCGACTATACCGGTCAGCTCCTCGCGCGCCCTCGGTGCCTGAGGGCAGAATCCCGCCCTCGGGATTTGCCGGAAACGCGCTGCGGAGCGATGCGCCGTCGGTGCCTTGATTGCTGCACGACATGTATTTGCTGGTCAGGGGTTTGTCTTCCTTTCCTGCGTGCGGGTAAGATGCAAGGATGCTGTTTCGCCACGTACGTAGCTCAGGCGTTGCTGGCGCGTCTGCTGTGCTTCGCTGGGCCGGCCTGGGTGCCTCGGTTCTGCTCACCGTCGCGGCCCCGCTCGTCATCCCGAGTGTGGCGGCTGCCGACGACTGCCCCGACGCTGAAGTCATCTTCGCGCGCGGCACCGACGAGCCGGTGGGCATGGGCCGCGTCGGTGATGCTCTCGTCGATTCGCTCCGTAGCAAGACCAGCGGCTTGGTCATCAGGTCCTACGCGGTGAACTACAAGGCCACGATCACGCAGCGGCACAGTGGCGAGGGTGCCAAGGACGCGATTGCTCGCGTCAAGTCCACCGTGGCCGAGTGCCCCAACACCAAGATCGTGCTGGGTGGTTACTCGCAAGGCGCGAGTGTGGTCAATATTGTGGCCGGCTTCTCCGGTATCAACTGGGGTGATCCGCTGCCGTCGGAGTACGTGAAAAACATTGCGGCGGTTGCTACTTTCGGCAATCAGGCTGACCGTACCGACGGTGCGCCACCGACCCAGAAAACACCGCTCAGCGCCAAGGCGATCGATCTGTGCAACCCTGCAGACCCGATTTGTCACGCGGGTGCGGGCAACTCCTGGAGCGGGCATACGCAGGGCTACGTTCCCGAGTACACCGACCAGGCGGCGTCTTTCGTTGCATCTGCGCTTCTTGCCGGGACCGCTCGGACCCTGCCCGGCTACGGCTCGCAGTTCCCGGCGTATGGCCCGCAGCCCGGGCCTGGTCCGCAGGCTGGTTATGGTGCGTTGCCGGGGCCGCCGCCGGCCTACGGCACGCCGCCCGGACCTCCGCAGACCTACGGCACACCGCCCGGCCCGCAGACGGGCTACGGATTGCAGCCTCCCAGTTCGGTTCCGCCGGTGTCTGCGCCGACATCGCCGTCTCCCGGTCCTGCATTGACCTAACGCTGCCGCGATAAAGGCACGTGGCTGGCGATTTCGGCTACCGAATTCGGCGATACTGCTGAAACTGGTGCGACGAATGAGCCACTCGTGGTTCGCCGAATGCGCGGTTTTGCGAATCGTGCGGGGCCGTTCGTCATGGGGGGATAATGTGAACTCGCTTTGCGTTCCCTGTGCCTGAGCGGGCCGTACGTGCCTGCGAAAGTCGTCGCCGTGTGGCAGGAAGGTCGTGTGTACGGATGAATGCGCTGAATCACGACCGTTGCCATCCGGGCCCGACGCCGAGCCTTGAACATGAGCATTGACCGCTTATCGTGACCGTGCTGAGGCGCCCGACAGCGCCGAATGAAGGTGTCGCACCGCTGGTGTTCAGACTCAGCAGCCGGCAGTGGCAGGTTGCCGAGTTGCTCGTCGCGCAGTGCACCGACCGTGAAATCGCCGACGCGTTGTTGATTACCCCCAAGACCGCCGGCCATCATGTGTCGGCGATTCTGACCAAGCTCGATGTGCCTACCCGCGTGGCGGCACGTCAAAGGCTGCTGGAAGCCAGGGGCCAATCCGTGCGAGATGGTGAGTACGCGATTCACTCGAGCGCTTGCCATGTTCGTCGCCACCAGCCGCGCCGCTCGCCTCAAGACAGACCCTTCGGCCTGACCAGCCGTGAACAACAGATCGCCGAGATGCTCGCCGACCGCCTCACGGACAAGCAGATTGCCGACGTACTGGTGATCAGCCGAAAGACCGTGAGCCACCACGTCGCATCGATACTCGCCAAACTCGGTGTCACGAATCGCAGTGCCGTCCGGGCCATCTTGCGGCCGGATCAGAGAACTGGACGTTGACCGTTTGTTGATCGCTTGTTGAGCGGAATTGAACAAGCGTTGAGCCGCCGTTGAGCCGACTGCGGATAGTGAGTGTCGACGCAGACCGCTCTAGTCGAAGGTTGATCGATGCAGCAGCGAGTATGTACCTACGTATACGCCGACGATCCGATTCTGCAGGCCGGCGTGGTCAGCCAGCTTCGGCTGAGGCCGGAGATCGACATCGTCGCAGCGGAGTTGAGTCGAGCAGATGTCGCCGTCGTGGTCGCGGACTCGCTCGACGCGCAGACGCTGCGTGTCCTACAGGCCTTGCAGCGGGCCGACATTGAGCACACCGTTCTGGTTACCAGCGCCGTTGATGACACCACCGTGGTCAGCGCGGCCGAGGTCGGTGTGAGTGGCCTGTTGCGGCGGTCGGATGCGACACCGGATGTGCTGGTGCGGACCATTCAGCAGGTGGCCAACGGCGACGGGGTGCTGCCTTCTGACCTGCTCGGGACGCTACTGGGTCAGGTCGGGCGGCTGCAGCGTCAGCTCCTGTCACCGCAGGGGTTGACGTTCTCGGGGCTGACGGATCGTGAGACCGCGGTCCTGCGCCTGATCGCCGATGGCCATGACACCAACGAGATCGCACAGGAGCTGTGCTACAGCCAACGCACGGTGAAGAACGTCCTGCACGACGTGACGACGCGGCTGCAGCTGCGCAACCGGTCGCATGCGGTCGCCTACGCCGTCAGGGCTGGGCTGATCTGAACGCCGAATTGCCCTTTCGGGCAAGGTTTCCTGCCCTCATGGCGGGACGACTGCTCGTTCCGCCTTTCCCTCCTTCGCGCGACGGTGATGGTTGTGATTTCTGACGTCGATGAGGCGCTGAAGAAGCTGATCACCCGGGAGGCGGTCGACCAGGGGGATGTCGAGGTGGTCTTCGACGCGCCGACCAAGGATTGGGCCGCGCGCCGCAGCGGACCCACCATCGATGTGTATTTGTATGACATTCGCGAGGATCTGCGCCGGCGGCAGCGGGGCATGATCAACGAGTACCGAGACAACATCGTCGTGTCACGGCATTTGCCCCCAAGGCATTTCAAGTTGTCCTATCTGGTCGCCGCGTGGACGCAGCGTCCCGAGGATGAGCATCGTCTACTGGCCGCACTGCTGCGGTGTTTCCTGCGTTACGAGGCACTGCCCGAGGACGTGCTCGGCGGATCACTCGAACAGCTCGGCCTACCGGTGCCGATGACCGTCGCGCTGCCGCCCCCTGAGGATCGATCATTCGCCGATGTGTGGACGGCGCTGGGCGGTGAGTTGAAGCCGTCACTGGATGTCGTGGTGACGGCGCCCATCGACTCCGGTCGATCGTTCCTGGCGGGCCCGCCGGTCAAGTGGGCGCCCACCCTCACGTTGGAAGGCATCGACGGGAGTGCGCCGCCGGAAACCCTGCCGCACGGGCTGACCGGGATCGCGTTCGAGGCCGCCGGGGCCGACGGCGCCGATCGAGCAGCGGCCGGCGCGGGTAAATCGACGGCCGAATCGTCAGACACGTCGATCCGAATCCGCAAGCGCCGTCCGAAGTCCGGTGGGACGGCGCAGTGACGCCGCCGGCGACCCCGGCGCTCGGCAGTCGGGGATATCTGCTCGGCCGGGCAGCCGTGATCGAAGAACGGGTCCGCACACTTGTCGCGCACCGAAGGAGTGTCGACCCCTCGCCCGACGACCAGTTCCGTGGCCTCTACATCAGCGACGCCACGGTCGATGCCCTGTTGGGCGAGCCGCAGGAACCGCCGCTGTTCGACTCGGTGCGTCGAAACATGTTGGAGAGCAACGCAGATGCCGCCGAAGCCGCGGGAAGTATCCTGCGGCTACGGGCACTGGCCCGCACGGCGGGCCTGACAGCTGACGATGTCGATCTGTTGGTCATCGCGTTGCTCCCCGACCTGGACGCGCGATTCGAGCGCTTCTACGGCTACCTCAATGACGACGTCACGCGTCGGCGAGCGACCGTCGGATTGGCCCTCGAGCTTGGTGACCTCTCACCGTTGGATGCTGCGGCGCGTGCGCGATTGTCGCCGGGCGCACCGCTGGTGGATCTCGCGTTGGTGCTGATCGAGGAACCGGACCGGCCGTTCCTCACCCGTGGTCTGCGGGTCCCCGATCGGGTCACCGCCCATCTGCTCGGCGACGACAAACCCGATTCGGCCCTTGCCGGGTTGCTGACCGAACCGCATCGCAACGTCACGGACCAATCGACCGCACTGGCAAAGGCTCTCGTTGCGGGGCAACGGTTCTGCTATCTGCGCGAGACCGGAGGGTGCTCCGGAGCCGCCATAGCCGCCGACGGTTTGTCCAAAGCCGCTCGGCCGGTGCTGTTGTGTGACGCGCGACGTTTGGTCGCGGTCGGCGATCCCGCGACGTCGGTCGCCGTGCTGGGGCGGGAGGCGGTCTTACTCGATGCGGGCCTGGTGATCTCGCCGGTTGAGCCGTTGGCGGAGCATTCCGCCCGCGTCATGCTGCTGCTGGGTCGGTTACCGGTGCCGGTGGTGCTCGTCGGGACGTCAGCATGGGATCCCGCATGGTCTGACGATGTTCCCCTCGTCGTCGAGACCGCCCGGTTGACCACATCGGAGCGGACGGACCTGTGGAAGCGTCAACTCGGACCACTCGCCGATGCCGTCGATGTCGATGATCTGGCCTCGCAGTTCGCGTTCGGTCCCAAAGAGGTTGCGGCGGCGATCGATTCGGCGCACGCATCGGCACGCCTCGATGGCGGCACACCGACCAACGCGGAGCTGCGCCGTGGCGCCCGGCTGCAGAATGCGGCGGGGCTCGAGCGGCTTTCGCGGCGCGTGATGCCCGGTGTTTCATGGCACGACCTGGTTCTGCCGGACGGCACGCTCGATCAACTCCGAGAGTTGACGGTGCGAGCGCGGCACCGGGAAAAGGTGTTGCGGGACTGGCAGATGCGACCGGGCGGGGGCCGGGGCAGTGGTGTCACAGCACTTTTCGCCGGAGATTCGGGTACCGGCAAGACGATGGCTGCCGAAGTGATCGCCGGTGATCTGGGCCTGGATCTGTACGCGGTGGACCTCGCGACCGTCGTCGACAAATACATCGGTGAAACAGAGAAGAACCTGGAGCGGATATTCACCGAAGCCTCGAACGTTTCAGCTGTGCTGCTGTTCGACGAAGCCGACGCGATCTTTGGCAAGCGCAGTGAGGTCCGCGACGCTCACGATCGGTACGCCAACATCGAGAGCGCCTACCTGCTGCAACGGATGGAGTCGTTCGACGGCGTCGCGATTTTGGCGACCAACCTGCGGGCCAATCTGGATGATGCGTTCACTCGGCGGTTGGACATGGTCGTCGACTTCCCGATGCCGGACGAGCAGGCCCGATTGGCACTGTGGCAGCGCTGCCTGGATGGCCCGGTCCCGGCGTCGGCGGACCTGCAGCTCGACGTCTTCGCCGACGCATTTCCGTTGGCCGGGGGCAATATTCGGTCGGCGGCGATCACTGCCGCATACATGGCTGCGGGATCGGGCCGCGACGTCGATGTGGAGCATCTGACCGCCGCCATCCATCGTGAATACCGCAAGCAGGGCCGGCTGTTGCCGACAACCGGATCATGACCGAGCCGGCGCATTCGGCGCGACCGGTCAACGATGCGTTGGCCGAGGGCCGCCGGCGGACGGAGCGTGCGCGCCAGGCCGAAACACCAGCCGCCCTGATGGGTCTGCAGCGTGCCGCCGGCAATGCCGCGGTCAATGCGCTGATGCTGGGGAAACTCAGGGCCCCTGGCAAAGGGGAAATCGAAGCGGCGCTGCGGGAGATGCGGCACGACGAACCGGCGGTAGATATTGTCGAAAAGGGTTTGAAGGCAGCCAAATCCGTCGGGGTTCCCGTCGATCTGGAGGGGCCGAAGCCGCCCGCGTCGGCGCTCGCGGTGAACATCACCGGATTCGGGCCCAACGTGGTTGCGCCCAAGAAGCCGGTGCCGCCGCCCAAACCGGTGCCGGCGAAAAGCCGGCTTGGCGCTGCCGCGGCCAAGCCCGCGAAGCGGTCGGGTGGAGCTGGGGGAGCCGCGGGCCCGCAGCCGGCTGTGGCGCCTCCGACCAGTGCGCCGGGTGGCGCTGCGACTCCGCTGTCGGCCGATCAGCTGCTGCAGCCACCGGTCGCGCCCCAATCCACCGCGCCACACGAGGATCCGGCGTTCACTGCCGTCACCCACAAGGTCGGGACGTTCGCCAAGGACAAGCGCGCGCACCCGCCGGCCGCGTCCAAGGCCAAGGAGGCCCAGGACGCCGCCCTCGCACCGACCGACGATGTTGCCGGGCAGGCGAAGGCCGCCAAGGTCGACACCATGGATGCCCAGCAAGCCGGGTCGTTCGACAAGAAGGCATTCATCGCCGCGGTCAAGGCGGCCATTGAGGCAAAGTCCCCGAAGACGTTGAAGGAAGCCGACAACTACGCCAAGTCCGGCAAGGCCGGTGAGGTCAAGGGCGACGTCAAAGGCCTGGTAGCCAAAGACAAAGACGGTGAGACGCACGACATCAAGACCGCCACCGAGGCCGCGCCCGACGCGTCCAAGGCAGTACCCAAACCGGTGACCCCGATGGGACCCGAACAGCAGGGTCCCGCACCGGCGATTCCCGCCGACGGCGCGGTGCCCAAACCGGCTCCGCCGGAACAGCTCAACCTCGAAGCGGGCAAGCAGCAGGCCAACCAGGAAATGGCCGACGGCAACGTCGACGAGAAGCAGCTCGCCGAATCCAACGAGCCCGAGTTCAACCAGGCGCTCGCCGACAAGAAAGAGGCTGCGGCGCAGGCCGATACGGCGCCGGCCGCGTACCGCAAGCAGGAACAGGACACCATCTCGCAAGCCCACACGGAAGCGGCCGCCGAGACCAAGGCGGGCGTCGCCGGGATGCAAGGCTCCAAGGCGACCGCGCTGGCCAAACTGGTGGCGGACAAGGGCAAGACGAAGTCGAAGGACGAACAGAAGCGGGCTGAGGTCACGGCCAAGATTCAATCGATCTTCGCCGCGACCGAAGCCGACGTGAAGAAGATCCTCGACGGCATCGATCCGAAGGTGGAGAAGGAGTTCGACCAGGGCGAGGCCGTCGCGCGGAAGGCCTTCGAGGCGTACGTCTCCGCGAAGATGGCCGCCTACAAGAAGGATCGCTACGGCGGCTGGCTCGGCGGATTCCGTTGGGCCAAAGACAAATTGCTCGGCATGCCGTCCAAGGTCAACGAGTTCTACGAGGCCGGCCGCGAGCTGTACCTCAAGCAGATGGACATCGTCATCTCGCGGGTCGCCGACATAGTCGGCAACGACCTGACCGCGGCGAAGAAGCGAATCGCCGCGGGCAAGACGGAGATCGCTTCGTACGTGAAGAGTCTGCCGGCCGGCCTGCAGAAGCTGGGCGCCGAGGCGTCGAAGGAGATCAACGACAAGTTCGAACAGCTGGAAGACGACGTCAAATCCAAGCAGGACGCCGTCGTCGACACGCTTGCCGCCAAGTACGTCGAAGCCCGCAAGGGTCTCGATGAGCGCATCGAAGAGCTGCAGGCTGAGAACAAGGGTCTGGTCGACAAGGCGATCGGCGCAATCAAGGCCGTCATCAACACGATTCGCAAGCTGGCCGCGATGTTGATGGACACGCTCTCCCGGGTTGCGCAGGTGGTCGGCGACATCATCAAGCATCCGGTGCGGTTCCTGGGCAACCTGGTCGAGGGCATCAAGGGCGGGATCATCAGGTTCAAGGACAACATCCTGACGCACCTGCGCAAGGGACTCATGACCTGGCTGTTCGGTGCCTTGGCGGAAGGCGGTGTCGAGCTGCCCGACAAGTTCGACCTGCAGGGCATCATCAAGCTGCTGGCGTCGATCTTCGGGCTGACGTGGCGAAACATCCGCAACCGCTTGGTGAAACAGATCGGCGAGCCGGCGATGGCCGCGATCGAAAAGGGCGTCGAGGTCTTCAAGCTCCTCGCCTCCGGTGGAGTCGGCGCGCTGTGGCAGATGCTGATGGAGAAGCTCGGCGACATCAAGGAGATGATCCTCGAGCAGGTCAAGGACTTCGTGATCACCAAGATCATCACCGCAGGCATCACCTGGCTGATCGGATTGCTCAACCCGGCCGCGGCATTCATCAAGGCCTGCAAGCTGATCTACGACATCATCATGTTCTTCGTCAACAACGCCGAGCGGATTCTGAAGTTCGTCAACACCGTGATCGACTCGGCGGTCGACATCGTCCGCGGCAACATCGGCGGTGTCGTGACGAAGATCGAGGAGGCACTCGGCTCGTTGGTGCCGATCCTGATCGGCTTCCTCGCCAGCGTGATCGGTATCGGCGGTATCGGTCAGAAGGTCCGCGAGATCATCGAGAAATTGCAGAAGCCCGTCACCAAGGCCATCGACTTCGTGATCAAGACCGGACTCAAGCTCGCCGGCCCAATCATCCGCGGGCTCAAGGGGATCAGCGGCAAGGTCAAGGCCAAGGTGGCCGCGGGCAAGGCGTGGGTGAAGGGGAAAGCCGAGGCCGGGAAGCAATGGGTCAAGGGGAAAGCAAAGGCAGGTGCTGCGGCGCTAAGCGGAATCCGTGACAAATTGCTGGGCGTAACGTTCCGCAAGACTTTCGAAGTGGATGGCGAGAAACACAGCGTGTACACGAAGAAGGGCAGCCCTGGAGTCCTCTACACAGCGTCAACCGAAATGCCCAGCGCCCAAGCCGCCCCGACGTCGGAGGTGAAACGACTCGACGACGAGTTCAGAGCCGTCATGGCGCAGTACATCGCAGCGGCAGCCAACGCCGACACTGACCCTTCGGCTCGATCGCGCGGGCAAGCCCTTCACCAACGCGCGGAGCAGATCGTGGTCCGGCTGGCGGCAGCTTCGCGAGATCACCTCCAGGGCGACCAAAGGACTCGCGGCGAGCTTCGGCCGCCGCGTAGCGCTGCGAATGTCGGTGTGGTTGGGCGCCACGGCGAGAAACCCTCCAGTCTGCGGAGCGGGCATCGACTGCATTGGCTGGAGTCTGAACACATCATTCCCTTCGCGGCCGGAAAGTCGTTGTGGCGGGCGCTGTCACTCTATTTGCCGTGGCGAGGTAGTCGCGAAGACAATGCGCAGACGACGATCATGCTGTATTTCGGAGCGGCTAGGATTAAGACGCCGGCCGACAACGCGCGCAGCTATGGGTTCAAAGCGATTCTGGAAGCATCGGGGCTTGCCCGCACCATCGCGCGAGCAGACAACACGGGTCAAACATCATCCGAGGCAACCGATGCCGAGGCGAAAGTCCGCTCGTACCTCGAGGAGATTCGCCAGGACGCAGTGGCACGGACGAAAGATGCGGTGCGAGCCGAGAATCAAATGATTGAAAGCGGCAAATCGAAATCTAACGGCCAGCGGCGTGGTAACGAGCCACCGACGCCGACGGATGGCCAGATCGAGGCGGCGTCGCGGACCCAGATGGGTGACATCGAGGTACTGGTTGCAGAAGAGCTGCAGCATCGCGACGAGGTTCGGGAGAAGGTAGAAAACATCAACCAGCGACGTCGGCCTGGTTAGCGACTGTGACTTGAATCCGTGCCCGAGGGTGGGCTAAGCCGGTTCGCATCGTCGCGATCCCGAAAACTCGATTGCTGGACATCCCGGACGAACCGCTGTCCACTTGAACTGTGAGCACAAGACGGAAGTCATCGCCGTTGCTGGCCCTTGCGCACCCCGCGCCACGTCGGTCCCGGCAGCCGTGGACTGTCACCTGGCAACCGGATCTTCCGTCGCTGCTTCGGCAGACCAACCCCACCACGCGTGCGCGAATGATGCTCGATCTCCAGCGCTCGATCGGCAATGCCGCCGCTTCGCAGCTCGTGACCGAGCCGCCCCGCTCCAGCCCGACCGTGCACGGCGGTGGTCCCAGCGTCTCCCTGCACGGTGACACCTCGGCCGAGTACGACGGTGGAATCTCGAACTGGGCGCCGAGGTCGATGAAGCGTGCGAAGAGTTGCACCGACTGTCCCGACGACAATCCGTGCCTGCATGCGGTCGGCACATTCAAGGTCACCTACAACGCGAAGGTGACCATCAAGATGCCGGACGTTCCGGACGGGCTGACCGAATGCCAGCAGCGCCGCGTCCGCGCGTTCCTGCGCGACGTGCTCCGTCCGCACGAGAACGAGCATGCCCGGCGGTTCCGCACCTACAACGGCACGACGACGCATCCCATCGACTTCACCGGATGCGGGACTGCCGCACTGCAGGAGCATCTGCAGGGGATCCACGACACCGAAGAGGCACAGCGTCATGGCGATGCCGATGCGCTGTCGGCGGCCATCGATCCGTTCAACAGGCCGATCGACCTCGACTGCGACAGCTGAGACGGCCCGGGCTACGCACTAGTGCACGCGGGACCACAATCCGCCGGCCGCTGCCAAGGCTGAGCCGAGCAGGATCAGAATCATCCCGTAGCTGGGGAGGCCGGCCGAAACATGTTGCCAGGCCAGCGAAATGAGCAGCAGCAGCCAGTACCCGACAGCCGCCAGCGCAATCAAGGCGGCCAGGCGGATGCCCCATTTCCCGGGGCTGACAAAGGCCGTCACGATCAATGCGATGGCTAGTATGAAGATGGAAAGCCGTTCGGGCGGTTGGGAAAAAACCACGAACTGGTCAGGGGTTTGATGCCACAGGAATATCACCCCGTGCTGACTGAGTCCGTCGAGCAGCCCGGTCTTGTCGGAGTTTGACCACCAGCTCGATTCGAAAAGCCATCTGGCATTGAACAACCGCACACCCGACGCCCACTGCTCCGCCGCACCCCACATCACGAACAAGCCGCCGAACACAATGAGGGCCACTTGGGCGATGGGGATCCAGTCCCAGCCGGAATGAATGAATGTGGCCTTCGTCGAGAGGGATTCGTGGTTGTCGGAGGCGGTGACTTCCAACTGACGCGTCGCTTCCTCGCCACGCTTGGCGGGGTTGGGCGCGGTCACCGTGATCGAGCCCCACGCCACTCCGCCGGGCGGGACGTCGAAACCGGGCGGCGAGAATTCGAACTGCACCACGCCTTCCGCATCGGTTCCGGACATGCCGGCCTGCAGCCATTGCGTCTGATGCCGGTTCTCGATGCAGAACTGCAGCTCGCCCCTTGGATCGTCGGCGCGCAGGGTCTCGGGCGTCACCGTCAGTCGTGACACGGAGTAGGCCGTCACCGACGTCGACTGGACGAGTGTGCCGGTTGCTTCGACTTCGCCGTCGCCATAGGTGGCCACGATCGAGAACGGCTTGGATGATTCCTTGCCCGGTGGGGGTGGCGGCGTGCTGACCCGTACCGACGTGGTCACCGCCCGGTCGGCCGGCACCGACAGTCGCGGGTGCCCGAATGAAAAGCGCACCGCCCCTTCGGGATCGCGTCCCTCGAATCGGACTGTGCGTGTCATGTTCGATCCGCGGTTGTCGACAATCAGTGCGACATCGGCGAATTCGGAGTCCCGTACGTGCGGCGAACTGGGATCGATTCGCAGGCGCAGTGCTGCCGCCACCGTGCGCTCTTGGTTGACGATCACGGATGCCTCGATGGCGTTGCCGTCTTCGGTCGCCGCGATCGTCAGCTGGCGAACCTGCGTTTCCCCGGCCCGGATCTCGGGCACAGTGAATTCGGCGAGCGCCGTTGCGGATACCCCGGGTTCGAGGACCAGCCACGGGGGCGAGAAGGTGAATCTGACCTTGCCCTCGGGGTCTGCCCCGGACAGCGCCACATGACGTGGATGGTTACTGCTGTTGTCGAGCAGGACTTCGACAGTGCCCGAGGTGTCGTCGACCAGACGTACCGCCGTCGGCCGGGTGGTCATCTTGATCGCCGGCCCGGACTGCGGGACGGTGAGGCTGACGGGAAGCTCGGTGAACCGCGCCGCATCGCGTTGCGAACACACGCGCACTCCGACCCTGATGGTCTGCGCGGGAATCAGCGTTCCGGCGGTGGTGCCGAAGGTGGCGGTGATGAGTTCCGTCGTGCCCGGCATCAGGGTGATCTCGGGATGGCTCAGCGTCAGCCAGGGCGGCGCCCCGATCAGCTTCAGTTGATACGCGTCGACGATGGTCGACGGATTCCGGATCTGCACCTCGACCGTGGCCTCCGGTTCGAGCACGGCCTCGGCATGGGAGATTTCCACCTCAGGTGCCTGGGCCGGGCTCGCGGTGCTGGTCTCGGTGATCGTCGCTCGTCCGCCGCCTCGCCCCGGCGTCCCTGGCGATTGGGCCGGTGCCGCCACCGTCGCGTCGGGATCGGGCCGGTTGGCTGCCGAGTCCCAGCCGAGGTACTCGTCGCATCCGACGCAGAAGCGAGCGTCTGCGGCGTTCGGTGTGCCGCAGTCATTACATACGTGTTCGGTCATCACCCGTCCGCGAGGGTAGAAACGTCACCGTGCTGAGCGGGACTATATCCCGGCTTTGCGGTCCTCCGACGGGCTTCCACCATCACTGTTTATCGCCTGTCCTACTAGGAATCGTGTTCGGCACAGTCCTCGTGTCGCTGGACATATGTCTGTGCGGCAGCGGCTTTACCGTCTTCCTCTTCTTCTTCACCCTCTTCGCGCTGCACCATCGGCACCGCCGCGCCTTCGGCCGACCGCTGGACGTCATGTGTTGCCGGCTGGGCTGACGACATGACGCGATCAGCGTTGGCAACGGCTTCGCGTTCAAATCGGTCGGAGGGGCTGCTGACCTTCACGCCGCCACCGGCATCGGTCCCGTCGACCGGCCCATTGCGTTGTTGCACAACGTGAGTCAGTTCATGGGCGAGCATGTGTTGGCCGGCTTGGGATTCGGGTTCGTACTTGCCTTGTTGGAAGACGATGTCGGAGCCGACGGTGTACGCCTGGGCGTTCACGGATTTGGCCGAGTTGTGTGCCGCCGCGTCGCTGTGAATTCTGACGTCGCCGAAGTCGTGGCCCAGCCGGCTTTCCATGTCGGCGCGCAGCGCCGGTTCCATGGGGGAGCCCCCGGACCCGATCACATCGTGAACGGGGGAGCGCTCCTGTTCGATCAACTCGGTGGTGCCGGCATTGCCGATTGCCCGCTGCAGCCCCATCATCCCGGGGGCACCCGCGGCGTCGAGCCGCCCAGACATCGCCGCTTTGAGCGCGACCGCCGATTCGGCATCTTCGAGCCGGGATGCCTTGGGGCGCAGGCTTGATTCTTGGTCGAAGCCGTCATGGGTATGCATGTTCTTCCCTCGCTTGCCGGTGTCCGTCCCGTCTCCAGCATCCTCGGAGCGGGCGGGGGACGGAAGAGACGAGCGTCTACGCGTTGGGGCACATCGCGGTGCCCATTCGGGCAGTCATGGCTTGTCGTCGGTATCGATGAAGCCGGGGGCAAATATCAGCGTCTATGTTTCCGTTTTCGGGTCGCAGAAATTGCTAAGGTCAACGGATGTCGGCTTCCCGAATCGGTCTCGGGTTGCCTGTTCGTGGTGGTTGCTGCTGCATGTAACTCGGGATGGCGAGGTGCGGTGATGAGCGGTCGGACGGTCCTCGGTTCTGGTTGGGCACTGGCAGTCGATTTCGGCACGACCGCGACGGCCGCGGCCGTGCGCGAAGCAGACGGACGAGTCAGTGGGCTGGTGCTGTCTGACGGGACGGTGACGACGCCGTCCTCGGTACTCGCGGACCCCAACGGTCTGCTGGTCGGTACCAAGGCTGACAGCGCAGCGGGATACAGCCTCGACCGTTACGAGCCGACGCCGAAGCGGGACGTCGGTCGGGCCACCGTATTGCTGGGTGACGCGGAATTCCGGCCGCCGACTTTGGTCGCCGCGGTGTATGCGGCGGTCATCGGCGAGGCGGTGCGCCAGCACAATCACGTCCCGCCTCAGCAGCTGGTATTGACGCATCCGGTTGATTGGACGGACAGACGCCTCGATGTTCTGCGCGAAGCGGTGATGCTGGCCGGTACTCAGCTCGAGATTTCGCTCCCTGCACCGCTTTTTGTGCCGGAACCAGTTGCCGCGGCGACGTATTACGCGCGTCTGGAAGCATCCGATGACGAGCGTGCGGCGCGAATTGGTGCCGCAACAGATTCGGCAGCGGTGCCCTCCGGCGATGGGGACGACGAGGAGTATTTCGCGGTATACGACCTCGGCGGGGGCACGTTCGATGCCACGGTGTTGTCACGCTCGTCGAGTGGGTTCGAGATCCTGGCCACCGGAGGGATCGACCCGCTCGGCGGATTCGAGTTCGACAATCGGCTGTTCAATTATCTGGGGCAGATGCACTACAAGAAAATCGGCCCGAGCATGTGGCAGGCGCTTGCCCATCCGGATCCCGATGATCCCGACAGTGGCATGCGGCGGCGTTTTCTTGATGCCACCGTCCGTCAGGTGAAGGAAGACCTGTCCGGGCACACGCAGCGAACGGTCCGTCTGCCCGGGCTGGCGGAACCGGTTCTGGTCACGCGGGCCGAGTTTGAAAACCTCATCAGGAGTGACCTTCAGGCGACCATCGCTGAGCTCGAGGCGACATTGGCCCGGGCCGGGCTGACGCCGGATCAGTTGGCCGGGATCTACCGGATCGGCGGCTCGTCGCGGATCCCGTTGGTCGGCAATCTCCTCGATCAGTTTCAGCGCCCGGTCCACGTGGTCGATCACCCGAAGACCGTCGTTGCACTTGGTGCGGCGATTGATTCGGCGGAGTCGGTTGATTCGGTGGAGGCGGCCGCACCCAAGGTTGTGGATACGCAGCCCATGCTCACGCCCAAAGAGATACTCGTGAATGCCGTGACCTTGCTGCACCGGTCCGGTAAATGGCAGGAGGTCGTGGCCAAAGCGGATGAGCTGGCCCGACTGGATCCCGGCGATCCGGATCCGGGCGGGATGGTCGCCGACGCACGGGAGAAGCTGCGTCAGGCTCATCTTGCCGATCGTTATGCCCGTGGAGTCGATCTGCTGCACAGGGCGCAATGGAAGGACGCAATTCGGACATTTGTGGAAATCGAGGACGAAGAACCCGGCTACCGCGACACGTCGGCGTTGATCGGTGCGGCCCAAAAGCTGGATGAAACGACGGGAAGTGAACGGGTATCGGCCATCCCGCCGGCTGCCCCGCCGCCGCCACCGCCGGTCGAAGCGCCTCGGCTCGTTACGGGGCCTGTGCCCACGACGGGACCTGTGCCCACTACCGGGCCTCGCGGCACTGCTGAGCCTCGTGAATCTCGTGGCACCACAGCGTCTCGCGGGCTCAGTCGGCCAGTCATCGTGGGCGGCGCTGTGGCGGCTGCGGTCGTCGTTGTCGGTGTGACAGTTGCGATCTTCTCCGGGCAGGATTCGAATTCGTCGAACAGTTCAGACTCGAATGCAGCGGACGCCGGGTCGTCGTTGCCGTCGCTGGGGGCGTCCTCGGAGGCACCGCGTCCGATCAACACCATTGACGACTACCTCAAGGCGAACGGTATCCAATCGGTGGCCGTTGCCCCGTCGACGCCGGGCGCACCGCACATCGAACTTCCTGTGCCGCCAGGTTGGACCCGCATGCCAGAAGGCGCGGGCGGCAACTACTTTGCGGTTGTCTTCGACGCACCGGCCAAGCCCGACGACGCCCCGCGCTTCGTGGTGAACGTCGACAAGCTGGTGGGCAACGTCGATACGGAGAAGATTCTCGGGCTGGCAGCAGGTGCGGCGCAGCAGCTGCCGGGCTACAAGGGCGATCCTCCGGTGCGGGCCGCGCTCAGCGACTTCCCCGGGGCTCGATTCGTCGGTCACTACACCAAGGGGGACCAGCCGCGGATGGTCGCGCAGTACGTTGTCGTGATCCCGGGAAGCGATGGCACCTATCTGATGCGAATCAGTACGGACAGCCCGGACGCCGACGGCGGGGCGGTGTTGGCGGCCGCCAAAGTGTTCGCGCAGAAGACCAAAATCACGGTGTGAAATGTGCTACCGTCCGGGATCTTGGGTAGTCAGCTACTCATGCCCGCATTGCATCTTCAGGTCACACTTCTAAGTGTCTCGGCTACTGCGATCGAAGGATGAGCAGATGGATGCGAAGACAACTTCATCTTGGATTCGGCGCCCCGGGGTTTTGGTTGCGGCCGCGGCGATTACCGCTGGCGTGAGTATCGCGGTGATGGGGCCCAGCGACCAGGATTCCGTGAACATCGACGCGGCGGCGCCCCACGCCACGTGGTCGGTGGGATACATCCTCGTCACGGCAGATCCATGGGCTCCTGACCCGCAAACCGCTGCGCCACCGCCCCCGCCGCCGCCCGCGGCGCCGGCGGCGCCTGCCGCTCCGGCCTATGAACCGCCCGCGCGGCAGTACGCGCCGCAATACGTCCCGCCGCCGGCGCCTCCGCCACCACCACCGCCTCAGCTGAGCATCAGGCTCGACAACCCGATCACGGCCGCCTTCGTGTCGATGGCGAACAATCCTCCCGGGTCCACGGTCGGGTGCCACATGAACACCGTTGCGACGTCGGGTACCGCCGCCGCGGTCGGCTGGGCGGCGGATAACGACTTCTCGTTGACGGGCGGTCAGGAAGCGCGAATTCCGGCCGGTAGCAGCAACGGACCGGCCACGGGTTCGAGTTTCCGCATCACCGTCAATTGCGACAACGGGACATCGACCAGCATGGACACCGTTTACTGATTGATGTTTGATGCCGAAGGCCGGCATCAAAGATCGGCTCGGTCATCGACCAACCAAATCGCTTGATGCTGAATGTAGTTCGCACGACTCTTGCATAAGTATCGCGTGAGCGAAATCCGTAGATGGCGATAAGGAGCACACCATGAGTGCCACACACAAACGCGAAATACCGGCAATCTACGCGCTTGGCGTGACGGTTCGTGCGGCGCTGCTGTCCGCAGCGTTTCTCACGGGCGCCGCGGTCACGGTCGGCCCGCCTGCGCTGGCGGATCCGACGTATCCCTTGCCGTATGGGGACGACACTTGTGTTCAAAACTATGTGTGGCGCGAAGCCAACCCGAACGATCACGTATGTGTGATGGTGAGTGTGCGTACAGAGACTGCGCAGGACAATGCCCTTGCTGGTGAGCGGCGTGAGCCGAACGGGGGTCCGTACGGTCCTGACACCTGCAAGCAGGGATTTGTTTGGCGCGAGGCCTATCCCGACGATCATGTTTGCGTGACGCCTGATGTGCGAGCCCAGGCGGCCAGCGACAATGCCGCTGCCGGGTCACGCAAACTACTGAACAGCCCCTTGGGTTTTGGGCCTGAAACCTGCTTTCAGGGTTATGTCTGGCGTGAGGCGCGCCCAGGTGACTTCGTGTGTGTCACGCCTGGTGTTCGCGACCGTACCGCGCAGGAGAATGCTCTTGCTGGTGAGCGGCGTGAGCCGAACGGGGGTCCGTACGGTCCTGACACCTGCAAGCAGGGATTTGTTTGGCGCGAGGCCTATCCCGACGATCATGTTTGCGTGACGCCCGATGTGCGAGCCCAGGCCGCGAGCGACAATGCTGCAGCAGATTCGCGCAGGCTCCCGACTATCCAGGGAGGAGGGCTGTGCCCGCAGATCTATCCCCGGCCCGACTGGTGCTAAGCCACGCACCGTTGTTGGCCAACACGATTCGCTTCACGGTGTTGCGGGCCGCTGCGGCGACGGTGGGCCTCCCAGCTTGGAAACGGTGTTTTGAACTAATGATTCCGCTTCCTGCGTTCGGGATTTATGGCGGCGCAGGCTGATTCGATGCCCACGGCGTTGCGGCGGAGGATGTGGGCGCGGTGAGTGTGGGGACGCCCCGCCACCGTGAATTGCGGGTAGTAGTGGGCCGTCGTCCATCGTGGTGATTCTCTGCCCGATCAGGCAACGTTCGTGCGCATTTGGCTGCCCCACGAAGCATTCCGCAGCGCGGCGGTGTGCCTAACATGGATGTGCGGGGCATCCGATGGGGGAGTGCCGTGCCAATCCGTCCGATAGGTCGAACGTCGTGAAAGCCCCATTTCGTCCGAAACAGAGCATGGCCGCCGTTGCTACGCCACTGTCTCGGCGCACTGAAGGAGCATCGACGGCGGCACGCTTGCTACAGATGCAGAGCCAGGCGGGCAATAGGGCCGTCAATGAACTGATGAGCAGAACTGTTGATAGCGACTTGCTTGCTCACCGTACCGAACCCGACGCGCTGGCCATCCAACGGTGCGGAGGCGACTGCGATGCCGGGTGCCCATGCGCGGGAGACGGCGACGGCGAGAAAACGGAGGACGGGCGCCCGTCGGTTCAACGGCAAACGGGAACGGTGGTCGTTCAGCGGAAGGAGTACTCGAGCCCGACCGCGAAGACCTTGCTAGCTGATACTCCGCAAGATCAGGTGCCCGGAAAGATCATTGCCGACCACGGTGAATGGCTCAGCAAGGCGACACCCGAAGAACGAATCGGTCTGATCAACGCCTGTCTTTTGGTCGGTGGGGATTCCGCTGCCACGGCCATCGACGAGATTTGGTTCCGTACCGCGAGTTGGGAGAGCTTGGCCCGAGCACATCCCACGGAGTGGAGGCGAAGCCTCGGAGTCATGCAGACCCAATGGATTAAGGGCTATTTCTTCAAGAATCTGCTCGACTCGTTTCTGTTCGATACGGAGGAGGTCGCGCGCGGGTACTTGGATCTCAATGAGAAGTACTGTTCGTCTTCGCTGGAGAACATGTTCTACGACCTCGACGGTAAGGCCAAAGTCGGGCCACCGACCGCGGAGCAGCAGAAGGCCCGCGACAGCGTTGTTGACCAAGAGGCGGCGGAGGACGTACTTGCCCTCCAAAAGAAGCTTGCCGCGACTCGAACATTAGATGTTGGTACGCAATTCGGTGCACCGATCTTGCTTCCGAACGGGAAGACCAGCCGTGCGACCACACCGGTGAAGTTCGACCCGGAGAGTAAGCCTTCCGCCCCGCCGGTTGATGCACTGCCCGGCGGACAGAGCCCCACACAGCGCTGGGAATCCATCAAGGCCGGCTACGACGAGGGCGTCCACGCCGTGCGTCGGGTGCTGTCGGCCAATCCGAATCTGTACCTGCTGGTGCGGGACAAGCTTGAGGACACTACGCGCACGGCGCAAGTGGTCGCGGATACGACGCCCGGCAAATCCAAATCACGCGATCTGATTGCTGTCGAGCTGGCGAGCACTTTGAAGAACATCGTCAGAGTGAAGCCGATGCTCGGCAAGCACATCGCAGCAGAGTTCACGCCGATTCACGAACAGCTCAAGGCAGGCAACGCCACCAGCCCCAAGAAGCCCACGCGCAACTGGAATACAGACCCGGTCTGGAGAGCTGCGGCGGATGCGTACACCGAATACAACAAGCCGCCACCGTGGTATGCGTCGATTGGGATGGCCACCGCAGAGGCTGCGATGTGGCTCATCGTCGGCATCGCCACTGGCGGTGTGGGATTCGCCGCCGCGATGGCGATCAAGGGCGGGCTTGAGGCGGCGATGGCTGCCGGCAAGAGTGAAATAATCAGCGCTGCAGCACAATCGAATGCAACTCCCGGATCCAAACTGGCCACCGCTGAGCAGGCGGAATCCGCGAAGATCGACATGATCGTTGCGACGGCATTCGCTGTTCTCGACGCGCTGATGGTTGGTGCCGAAATCCGCGCGGTAGTTCAGGCTGGCAAGCTCGCGGCGATGCCCGGAGCGCAGGCAGCGAAGGCGATCGCGAGGTCCGAAGAGACACTCAAATTGGAGTCGAAGCTTCTTGGCAAGGTGTCGGCGTCGGAGGCTGAGACGGAGGCAAAGAACGCGAGGCAACTGGCCGCCGACGCACGCAAGTACGCGAACGAAGCCAAGGTCGGTGGCGACCCCTCCGCGGCGCGGCTGGCAGACAAGGCTGCGACGAGGGCCGAGGATGCAGCGAAGCGCGTGGAGCAACTAGCCACGACCGCTCGTCGCTCAGAGGATGCGGGCAAAGGGGTGGCCGAAACTACAATCGCGAAGAATTTCGAGGTGCCTCTGCCTGGCGGGCACAAAATTGTCGTAAGCAAGAGCGGCCAGGTGTTCCGTTGCTCGACCTGCACAGAAATCAAGGCGTTTTATGCGCCGCTTGTTGAACGGAATCCAACTCTGAAGTCACGTGCGACGGCTGTCGAAGCCGTCGAGAAGGAGGCGATGGATGCGCTTCCGAACCTCAAAGAGCAATCTAGGAAGGCCGTCCAGAAACGACTGGCTGATCTGGCAACAACGTTCGAAAACGAGTGCCAGCGGTACGCGAAGGCGGAAGAGGTGGCCGAATGGCTGGGTGGACAGGGAGCACGCTATCCCGGCCTTGCTGACAAGAAACTTGATGCGGCCGCGGTCCTGCGCATCCTCGACAAGGGGCCGAGGCCGGCTGGTCTCAAGGGCCAACTGCTCGAGGAGTTGGGTGGCTCCTCTATCGAACAGATGTTGAAGACTGCCGGTGGCCGTTCGCGGCTAGCCGGAGAATTTGCGGCTAAGGACCTCAAGTACTACCCGGGCTGGCAGCTTCGCGACGAAATGGGGCGACAGCTAACCGACGGCATCGTCGGCTATTGGGAGGGTGACGTTTTCCACATCGTCACAATCGTCGAAAGCAAGGCAGGCCTCTGGGCGGCCGAAGGCCTGCGGGTGGGCGACACCGAGTTGCGCGCGATTCATAGCGCGCGGTTCAAGCTGATGCGGGCCGCAGCGGCAAAGGGCGACACCGCTGCAATGGACACGATTCGAGACATGGCGCCGTCAAAGTTTCGGCAGACCCACAAGGCGGCCGTCGAAGAAGCGTTGCAGAAGGTCGAGAGCTTTGGTGACTGGCCGCGTGTGGCGCTCGAGGACACGCAAGTCAGATGGGTCAAACAGCTTGAAGCTGAGGGTAAGACTGCTTTGGCTAACGATGTCCGAAAAATGGGAACGTCGGAGTTCGGCGCCAGATTTCCCCACAAACTCGAAGAGTCCAAGAAATTGCTCCCGCTCCCCGAGGGAGGTCAGTTGTCCAAGGACCTCGAACGTTTCGGTCAATTCGGCGGGAAGATCGTGGAGAACTCACCCCCGCGAATCGTCAAGGACGGCAAGCTCAACCCAGCGTGGGAAGGGAAGGGAGTGCCCGCCGACGCCAGTTCACCGACGAAGTTTGCGGGCAACCGTGGAACGGTGCAAGGCCGTGCATTCGCCCCATCTGACGTTGATGCCGCCAAGTTGGCGTCCGACATCACTGATAACGAGGGAATCAAAACGGGCGTCAGCTCGGTCGGGCTTAACGCTGTGCAACTTGACGCGCTCGCGATCGAGATAGGGCAGCGAGGCAAACAAGCGCAGATTCCCAAACGTTGACCGCGTGCCGTGCTGTCGCTGTAGCAGCTTGCTGTCCGCGTCGTCAGAACACAAACAGTCCTGTATGCGTTGGGAGAGTGCAGCTCTCGTAAGTGACCGGCTGATGCGGTTGGGACATCCCGCCATTGCCCCAACGGGCACGAATTGATGCCCGACCGGCAGTCCTAGCGTCCCTCCCGCGCAATGGCCAGAAGGCGGAGCATCGAAGCAGCCCACGAAGCTCATCGTGCCTACCGAGGAGGCCACATGCCGACGTATCTGTCACCGGGTGTTTATGTCGAGGAGATCGATTCCGGGTCGCGGCCGATCGAAGGTGTCGGAACCGCTGTGGCGGCGTTCATCGGTCTGGCGCAAAAAGGCCCGTTCAACCGTCCGACGTTGATCAGCAACTGGACGCAATTCACCACCACATTCGGCGGATTCGTCGAGGGCGCCTGCCTCGCGGAATCGGTGTTCGCCTACTTCCAGAACGGTGGCGGCAACTCCTACATCGTCCGTATCGGCGATACGGCCACCAACAACGGTGCGCCGCCGAAGGCCATCGCGGCGGCACCGCAGGGTGTGCTTGCCAACCTCCGCGTGCTGGCGCTGGACTCGGGTGCGCCTGCCGACAGCATCAAAGTCGATGTCGTCGAGTACGACAAGGACGCCGGCGAGGGGCAGGAGCCCACAAAGGCCATCAAGCTCGTGGTGTCCCGGGACGGGCAGGTTGTCGAGGAACACCTGGACGTCACGACGGCGCGCGGCAAGACCAACGTGGTCAACGTGGTCAACGCCGAATCGCGGGTGATCAAGCTCGAGCAGATCGCGGGACGCACCGCTTCGGACCTGCAGGCCGGCATGGAGGTTGTGCTCGCAGCCCCCGCCGATGTGGCGACACCCCCGCCCGCCCGGATGACCAGCGATGACTACATCGGCGATGCCGCCGACCGGACCGGCGTCTCGGGACTCGAAGCCATCGACGAGATCACGATGGTCTGCATGCCGGACCTGATGACGGCCTACCAGCGCGGGGCCATCGACCTGGACATCGTGCAATCGGTCCAGACGGCGATGATCGCCCACTGCGAACTCATGGGCGACCGCATGGCCATCCTGGACCCGCCGCCCGGCATGAACGCTCAGCAGATCAAGGAGTGGCGGGTCGACAAGGCCCGGTACGACTCCAAGTACGCGACGCTCTACTGGCCGTGGGTGAGCACCAAGGGCGGCGACAACTACCTCCCGCCGTCGGGGTTCGTGGCCGGTATCTGGGGCCGTAACGACGACACCCGCGGCGTTCACAAAGCACCGGCCAATGAGATCGTGCGTGGCGCAATCGCATTGGAGACGCAGATCACCCGCAAGGAGCATGATCTGCTGAATCCCGTTGGGATCAACTGCATTCGGGCGTTCCCGGGGCGCGGCATCCGGGTGTGGGGTGCACGCACGTTGTCGTCCGACCCGGCCTGGCGGTACGTCAACATCCGTCGGCTGTTCAACTATCTGGAGGAGTCGATCCTGCAGAACACCGACTGGGTGGTGTTCGAGCCGAATGATCAGGCGTTGTGGGCCAAGATTCGCCGCACCATTAGCGCGTTCCTGGTGAACGAGTGGCGCAAGGGTGCGCTCTTCGGGCTGACCCCCGATGACGCGTTCTTCGTCAAATGCGATGACGAGACAAACCCGGCCGAGGGCATCGACGCCGGTGAAGTGTGCTGCCTCATTGGCGTCGCGCCGGTGAAGCCGGCTGAGTTTGTCATCTTCCGCCTGTCGCAGTTCTCCGGCGGCACCAGCTTGGTCGCCGAATAACACCACGAACACTTGAGAAAGTAGGTAGGTCATGGCACTTCCCGAACATGACAGCTCGGTCGGCCACTCTTTCGGCCTGGAGTTCGACGGGATCCAGATCAAGAGCATTACCGAAGTCAGCGGCCTGAAGATGGAGCAGGACGTCATCGAGTACAAGTCGAATGGGCCTGACGGCAAGTACACCATCAAGAAGTTGCCCGGCCGCTGGAAGGCTGGAGAGTGCACGCTCACGCGCCCGCTGACCGAAGACCACAGCTTCGACAAATGGGTCAAGGACTCACAATTCGGCAAGATGGGCGAAGTGCGTAAGGGCGGCGCGATCATCGTCTTCGACTACGAAGGCAAGCCCGTCAAGCGATACAAGATCACTGCCGCTTGGCCAAAGAGTCTCGAGCTGAGCAGCCTCAAGGCCGGCGACACCAGCGTACTGACCGAGAAGCTGACACTCACCTACGAGCGAATCGAGCCCGAGGGTGCGTAGAGGTCATGTCCGCGGCKCGGCGGCCCTCGCCGAGCCGCAGGATGACGACTCGACACCGGCGCCGCGGCTGGAGACGGCGTTTCGGTTCGTGCTGCCACGCGGTTACGTCGACGCGGCAGGCGCCGTGCACCGCGAAGGGGTGATGCGGCTGGCCACGGCGCGTGACGAGCTCGTGTCGCAGCGCGATGACCGGGTTCGGGAGAACGCCGACTACCTGTCGGTGGTCTTGATCGGCCGGGTCGTGACGGAACTCGGTGGCCTCGACGACATTCACGCTGGCATCATCGAGAACCTGTTCGCCTCGGATCTTGCTTTCCTGCAAGATCTTTACCGTCGCATCAATCTCGACGGGCACACCCACGCCAGGGTGGCCTGCCCGAACTGCGGCAGCGAGTTCGCCGTCGACTTCGCCGGGAGTCGCCTGGGGGAATCATGACGTACGGGGCCGACCGCCTCCATGAAGAGGTCTCGTACCTGGCATTTCACCTCCACTGGTCGCTGAACGATCTGCTCGATCTCGAGCACACCGATCGCCGGCGTTACCTGCGGCTGGTCAAGGAGTTTGCACTGGGCGGAAGGGCTGGCTGAGCGATGGCGATCAAGTGGCCTTCAATCAATTGGCTGGGGCGCCGATCTGGCTCATCGGTGGAGGAACAGTCCTCCGCGCCGGCGGGGGCATCGGTTCCATCGGCGCCCGCGGATCCCGGTTGGCGGTCTCTGCCGCCCGTCCAGAGAACCATCGGCGCAATCGAACTGACCGCGCCGCCACGCAGTTTCACGTCTTCGTTGGCTACCGCCCAGGATCCCGCACTGATTTCGGCCAACCGGCCGACGCTGCTCACCACGGGATCCTCGGTTTCCGTCTTGCGGATGGCGGAGACGCAATCCGATCCCGTTACCGCGCAACACACGCCGTCGCCTCCCGCGCCTCCGTCGCGCCAGTGGATGCCACCGTTGAACATCCAGCGTGCCGGACTGGGCACCGGCGAATCGGCGCCGCAGCCCGCGCCTCCCTTGATGTCGAGCGACGCGATCGAGCCGTACATCGACACGCCGTCAGCCTCTTTCGTCGACGCCCCCGACCCCGACGAGCCGCGCCCCGTACCCGTGGTCGACCACGTCGAGCCCAGCCGGCCATCGCTTGCCGTGGCTGACTTCCGCCGCGAGCCCGCGGTTCAGCGGGCGGTTGAACCAACCGCGCCAACGACATCCGCCCAACCCGACCGACAGGTGGCGGCAGACGTGCCGATGGTCGCGCCGACCCGCGACGCTCCGGTGGTGAGTGCGGTTCAGCGGACGGTCGTCGACGATGCTGTCACTGCAGACCCCGCCACACCCGACTCACCCAGCGCACTGCGGGCCGTCCCGGTCGTCGAATTCGGCCCGCCTGGGGGTGCACCCCTGTCCACCATCACCGAGACCACCCTCGGTGCGTCGCCGGCGAGCGACACCGCGGCCCGTGCCTCGGCCGTCGCGAGACACGTTGGTGTGCAACCGGTTGCGAGCCCGCTTCAACGTACCGTGGACGACGCGGTCTCGGCTGCGTCGCCACCGGCACTCCTCGTAGCCCCGGCGTCGGGGTCCATCCCGGTGACAGCGAGCTCGCATCCGGCCGTGAATGCACTGCAACGCAGCGCTGTTGGCGCCGGCGACGGGGACGCGCAGGTAGCCACATCCGTGACACCCGAGCCGGTGCAGCGCGCCGCGATCAGTGCGGGCGCGGCAACCGCGGAGGGCGCGCACCTGCCGGTGGTCGCCGAGCGGTTGGCGCCGCAAGTCGGCGGCTCAGCGTCGTCTGGGACCCAGCCGCTATCGGGTGGACCGGTTATCAGCGTGCTGCAGCGAGCTGTTTCCGGTGGTCCCGGTGAGGCTGCGGGCAGCATCCGGCCCGCCGCGCCCCTGGCCGACGACGGCCCACGGACCAGCCTGACTTCGTTCGTACCAGCAGTCGAGTTTCCCGGTGCGGCATCGCCGGCTGACTTCAGTGCGCTGGTTGCGGTTCAGCGATCATCCGTCCACGTCGATGCTGGGCAAGGCAGCACCCACCGTGCTTTCTCGACCGTGTCGTCACCCCAGCACGCGGCGATTGATCCGGTTGGTGCGGGACCACATTGGACACCAACGGTGTTCGAGTCACCGATCGCCCGCCCTGACACCCCGACCGCCCAACGAGCGCTGCGCAGCGGCACACCAGCGAGTCCACCCGCGGCGGCTGCGCCGGTTGGTCTGCCGCGGGGTACCGCGCTGCCTACCGCGCAGCGGACCGCGGTGCCCGAAGCGCGCGGTGCCAATCCAGTGCCGCCGATCATGGCCCTCCCAGTCGTCCAGCGCGACATGGACGTTGAATCCGATACCGTGCCAGCACCATTCAGCACGACTTCGCACATGCCGTCTCGGCCGGTCGACGGTCCGTCGTCGCCGGGCCGCATCGTGTTGCTACCACCGGTCCGGACCGAGGCGAGTGAGCCTGCGGGCCGAACTCGGGAGGTTCTCGCCGACAGCAGCCGGCCAATGTCGTTGCAGCGCATGTTCGGCGATTTCGCTCGACCGACCACGGGCCCGGACATCGTTCCGACCAGGGCGCAGGGTGAGCCCGCCACCGTACAGACCCTGACCTCCGACGAACCGACCGCGCAGCGGGAAGCTACCGCGGAACCGGAACTGATTCCTGTCGCGCAGGCGGTATCCGAGCAGACAGAGCCCGAGCCCGCACCATCCGTGCCCGCCGGGGCCGCACCTGCCGCCGCCCATGGCGCCGCACCATCGCCTGCCGACGTGGATGCGTTGGTCGGTCGACTGTACGAGCCGTTGGCGGCCCGG
This sequence comes from Mycolicibacterium sp. P4_G11, assembly GCF_056555145.1. Classification (NCBI taxonomy): domain Bacteria; kingdom Bacillati; phylum Actinomycetota; class Actinomycetes; order Mycobacteriales; family Mycobacteriaceae; genus Mycobacterium; species Mycolicibacterium sp. P4_G11. The sequence goes on along the minus strand of NZ_JBFUJW010000007.1, from coordinate 57,898 downwards.
CTGCGGGCCGAATTGTGGCTGGACCGAGAGCGGGCCGGCGCGTTGATGGATCTGCACCGATGATTGGGGAACGCGATGGCCGATGATGATTCGCCGGTGGGCGTTGCCTTTGCGGTCGAGCTCGACAAGACCTCGATCGGCATGTTCAACAGCTGCGAAGGTTTGGGCCTGGAAGTGGTGCTCGAGCAACGTGAAGAGGGCGGCAACAACATGATGGTCTGGCAGCTGCCGACCCGGATGAAGTACAGCAACATCAAGCTCACCCGACCCATCGGTCCGGACAGCCAGAAGTTGACGGCCTGGATCACCAAGGCGCTGCACAGTGTTCAGCCGATCACTGCCGTCATCTCGGCGCTGACCGCCGACGGCAAACCGGTGGCGAAATGGTCGCTCAACGGCGTGGTGCCGGTGCGTTGGACGGGTCCGTCGCTGAACTTGGATTCGCCCAAGGTGTTCACCGAGACATTGGAAATCGCCCACCACGGATTCCTTGAGGGCGGGGCTTAGCCGTGGGTACGGCCATCGCGCTGACCAGCTCGGGTAGCCCCGCCGAGCAGACGTCCACGAGCATTCTCAACGCCGGAGCGGCGCACGACCACGCCTGCCTGGAAATGTATGAGCCACAATCGGCCCAGGGTGGCAGCAAGACCGGATCGTCGTTGGGCAAGATCAGTTTTCAGTTCAACCCCAAAGAAGTCACGATCAGCAAGTCCGCGAAGTGGGAGCGCAAGAACGCCAGCAGTGCCAAGAAGGCAGGACCACCGCAGTACAAGGGCGCCGATCCCTGCAAGATGACGGTGGAGATGTTCTTCGACGCGGCCCTCAAATCAGACCTGAGCGTCGTGGACGCCGTCGAGAAGTTGTTCAGTTGCCTTGTGCCGCTCGCGAAGACGCTGCCGAAGAGCCCGATGCCGCCGATGGTGGTGTTCAAATGGGGTGGCGTCAGCAGCTTTCCGGCGGTGATCACTCAAGTGAATGCGAAGTACACCCGATTCGCCTCCAACGGCATCCCGATTCGCGCGGTGTGCACCGTGAACCTCGAAGAAATGCCGTCGGAGGCCGCCAAGCAGAATCCGACGTCCGGCGTCCTGGCGGTGGATCGGGCGCACACCATGATTGCCGGGGACACGCTGGCGCTGGTCGCCTACCGCGAGTACGGCGATCCCGCATTGTGGCGACCGCTGGCCAGCTACAACAACATCGACGATCCGATGCGCATCGACAACGGCTCCCAGATTCTGTTGCCCAACGCCGAAGTACTGGCTGGGTAGGGCGGGTAACTCGAATGCCAAGCAGCGCAAACTTTCTGGTCAAGTTGAACGGCAGTGACCTGTCCGGTGAGGCGGCAGCACTGCTGGTATCGGCCTACGTCGACTGCAGTCTGCGGTTACCGGACGCCTTCATGCTCCGGTTCCGCGACCCTGGCCGCATCGTGGTGGAGAAGTCCGGGGTGACCATCGGCGCGAAACTCGAGATATCGGTGACAACCGATGCGTCCCCGACGCCGGAGAAACTCATTCAGGCGGAAGTGACGTCGCTGGAGGCGGAAGTCGACAGCACCGGATCATTCACCATCATCAGGGGATATGACCCCGCGCACAGGCTGTTCCGCGGTCGGCATACCGCGTCCTACACCCAGGCCACGGCGTCGGACGCCGCCAAGAAGGTTGCGCAGCGGGTGGGCTTGTCGCCGGGTGACGTGAAGTCCAGCTCGACGGTGTACGACCACATCGGACAGTGCGGGCAGACCGACTGGGAATTTCTCGACGGCATGGCCAAGCGGATCGGATACGAGGTTGCTGTCCGCGAAAACAAGCTCGACTTCGGACCCCGCAAGACCGCAGACACGGCACCGTCGCCCTCCGGCGGTCCCAGCGCCAATCCGCTTGTGCTGCAGCTTGGTTCGGACATTCTCCGGTTTCGCTCGGTGATCACCGCGGCCGAGCAGGTCGGCAATGTGGAGGTCCGGGGCTGGGACATCGCCCAGAAGCGGAAGATCGTCAGTAACGCGCCGGCGGGCACCAAGACCGTCCAACTGGCCACGGCGAACCCGGCCGCGATGGCCAAGCCGTTCGGCAACCCGAAGTACGTGGCCTCCGCGGTGGCGTACCGCACGCAATCGGAGGCCGACTCCGCGGCCAAGGCGCTGGTCGAAGAGATCGGCAGCTCGTTCGCCGAGATCGATGCGGTGGCGCGGGGCAATCCGAAGCTCCGCCCCGACGTCGCGATCAGCATCGAGCATGCGGGGAAGCCCTTCGACGGCAAGTACACGCTCACGACGGTGCGGCATCGTTACGAGCCGACGACGGGCTACACCACGGCTTTCGCCGTCACCGGTCGCCAGGAGCGCAGCCTTTATGGCTTGACTGGGGCGGGGGGCAAGGAGCGCACGGGTGGCGGGGTGGTCATCGCGCAGGTCAGCGATGTCAACGATCCCGAACATCAAGGGCGGGTGAAGCTGACCTTTCCGTGGATGTCCGACGACTATGTCAGTGATTGGGCCCGCACCGTTCAGTCCGGGGCCGGCAAGGACCGTGGCGCGATGGTGGTGCCCGAGGTCGGGGACGAGGTACTGGTGGCGTTCGAGCAACAGGATCCTTCGCGGCCCTACGTTATCGGCGGCCTGTTCAACGGCATCGACAAACCCAAGAGCGGCGGCATCCCGGTCGTCGATACCGGGTCGGGTGCCATCAACCGTCGGTCGTTCATTTCCCGCAACGGACACCGGGTCGACATTCTCGACGACACCGGAAAGACGGAGGGCATCGACGTCCAGACGGGAGACGGCAAGCTGCGGATCGCGTTGGACTCGGTGGCCACGAAGATCACGGTGCACAGTGACGGCACCGTGCAGATCGACGGGAAGAACGGTGTGGTCATCGAGTCGTCGTCGGGCAACCTGGAACTCAAGGGCAGGCAGATCAAGATGACTGCGCAGCAAGGCGTCTCGGTGACCGGAGGCACCGGACTGCTCGAGCTCAAGACCACCGGGCCCGTGACGGTGGACGGCACCACAGTCAAGGTTGCCGCTACGGCGTCGGCCCAATTCCAGGCCACCGGCCCCAACGTCATCACCGGTGCACCGGTGAAGATCAACTGAAGGGCGCCGGACGATGCCACCAGCAGCCAGGGTCGGGGATATGACCAACCATCCCGGGGTCATCGGGCCGCCCGGGATACCGACCGTGCTGATCTGCGGCATGCCCGCGGCCACGGTGAGCACCCCGCACATCTGCTCTTTCCCGCCGCCGGCCGTGCATCCTCCGACGGTGATCGTGCCGCCGGGATGCCCGACTGTGTTGATCGGAGGGTTGCCCGCGGCCAGGGTCGGTGACCTCGCCGGTTGTGGCGCCATCATCCTGCCCCCAGGGGCGCCAACGGTTCTGATCGGGGGTTGACGATATGCCCGCAGATTTCATCGGGGCTGGGTGGAATTTTCCGCTGAGTGTGGACGCGACCAGTCGAATGGCGCTCGCGACCCAGGCGCGAGACATCGAACAGGCCATCGAGATCATCCTGCGCACCTCGCCGGGCGAACGCCCCATGCGCCCCGAATTTGGTTGCCGCATACAGGATCACCTGTTCTCACCTACCAATGGAGCGACCGCGGCGGCGATCGCGACCGACGTCCGTGCCGCTCTTGACCTGTGGGAACCCCGTATCGACGTCGAGGACGTCCGCGTCGGCTTCGATCAGGCCGAACTTGGCACGTTCTACATCGACGTGGTCTATGTGATCCGCGGAGACAACGACGAACGCAATCTGGTCTTCCCGTTCTATGTGATCCCAGACGAGCCCAAGCAGCTTGCTGTCGAACAGGTTTCGATGCTGAGTGGGGGAGGGAGCTGACATGTTCTTGGAGGCGCCGAATCTGGATGACCGCACGTTCCAGGGGCTGGTCGACGATGCTCGCCGGTTGGTGCGGCAGCGCTGCCCCGAATGGTCTGATCACAACATCTCTGATCCCGGGATCACGTTGATCGAGACGTTCGCCATGATGGTCGACCAGTTGATCTATCGGCTGAACCGGGTGCCGGACCGGCACTACATCAAATTTCTCGATCTGTTGGGCCTGCAATTGCGGCCGCCGGGGGCCGCGCAAGCCGAGGTCACCTTCTGGCTGTCGGCGCCGCAGCCGCAGACGGTGGTCGTTCGTGCCGAAACCGAGGTGAGCACCGACCGCACGGATATCGAAGAGCCCATAGTGTTTTCGACGACGGAACAGTTGGACATCGTGCCGTGTTCACTCGAGGCGGGGCGGGTGGTGACCGTCGCGCAAGGCGGCGCTCCCGAAGAACGCCGCAGCGATGGCACCGGCAAGCCGTTCTCCAGTTTCTCGGCGCTGCCGACGCCAGGTGACGCGATGTTGGTCGGGTTGAGCGCCGCGGTGCCGTCATGTGCTGTGCTGTTGCGCGTCGACTGTCGGGTGTCGGGTGTCGGTGTCGACCCGAATAACCCGCCGTACGAGTGGGAAGCGTGGACCGGAGGGGCGACCTGGGAACGCTGTGAGGTCGAGCGCGACGAAACCCGCGCGTTCAATCACCCGGGCGATGTGGTCCTGCACGTGCCCCGTGGCCACAGTCACGGCACACCCGCCGGATTAAGCGGTCAGCCCAAGGGGTGGCTGCGGTGCCGCCTTTTGGAGTCGTCACCTGACCGCCCGTCGTATCGGGAATCTCCGGTCATCACGTCCATCACAGCCTGCACGATCGGCGGCACCGCCAAGATCATCCACGCGCGTGTCGTTCGTGACGAGGTGCTGGGTAGCTCGGACAACACTCCGGGGCAACGGTTTTCCCTACAGCAGCGGCCCGCGCTGCCCTGGCCGGGCAACATGCTGACCGTGGTCGACGGGGACACCGCCACCGAATGGCACCATGTCGACAGCTTCGCATCAGCCGACGAATCCACGCCATGCTTCAACATCAACTCAGTCTCTGGCGAGGTGCAGTTCGGCCCGGCCGTGCGCGAAAGTGATGGCACGGTAAAGCAATACGGCGACGTCCCGCCGAAAGGGGCGATCCTGCGCATGTCCGCGTACCGGACCGGCGGTGGCCGCAAGGGCAACGTCACCGTCGGCCAGATCCGCGTACTCAAGACCAGTGTGCCCTACGTATCGCGGGTGCAGAATCGTCGGGCCGCGGTTGGCGGCGCGGACGCAGAGACGCTCGACGAGGTCAAGGCACGTGGTCCGTTGTTGCTGCGGACCCGGGGAAAAGCCGTGACAGCAGAGGACTTTCAGCAGCTCGCTCTGCAGGTTGCCCCCGAGATCGGCCGCGCCGAGTGCTTGACCGCGAGCCACGAAAGTAACGCTGGGTTGGTGCGCGTGCTGATCGTTCCCAATGTCGCCAGCGACGAATACGAGCAGGTACGTCGCGAGGACCTCATCCCGTCGTCCGATACCGTCCGACGGATCGCCGAATACCTCGATGAGCGCCGGGTCGTCGCGACCCGGGTGGCCGTCGAGCCACCGGCCTACCGCGGCCTCAAGATCGCCGTCAGACTGAGCGCCCTGCCGGGAGCCGACCGGGACAAGCTGCGTGACAACGTTATCCGTGCGCTGAGTCTGCTGTTCCATCCCCTCAAGGGTGGCCTCGAAGGCCGGGGGTGGCCGCTTGGTCGGGCGGTGCAACCGCACGAGGTGTCCGCGGCTTTGGCTTGGGTCGCCGGAGTCGATCTCAGCGAGGAAGTCGACCTCAAACTCTTCGAAGCCGATGTATCCGGCGCGACGGCAGCCCAACCCGTGCCTCGGTTGATGCTGCCCCGAAATGGCCTGGTGTATTGCCTCAAACCGTCATTGCGCCTCGCATGAGTAACTCGCCCGCCGGTCTGGCCACTCCGCATCCGCTCGGCGACACTCTGCCGGCGCTGTACCTCGGCGACGATTTCGCCCAACAGTTGTGTGCTGCGTTCGATGATGTGCTGGCACCGATCTTCGCCATTCTGGATTGTTTTCCGGCCTATTTGGACGCAGGCACGGCACCCGAGGACATGCTCGACTGGCTGGCCGGTTGGATCGGGTTGACGTTGGACAATCAAGGCGGCGCAACGCGCAAGCGCGCCTCCATCGCCATCGGTGCCGCGGTACTACCGCTGCGAGGTACGGCGCGCAGCATCCGTGAGGCGGTCAGAACAGCGTTCAACGTCGAGACCGAGATCATCGAGTCGGGTGCGACGTCCTGGTCGACCAACCCCGACTCCGCACCAGCAGGCGAGGAGGTTCCGGATCTGCTGGTCGTGATCGTCACCGATGAGCCCGACAGCATTGATCGCCGTCGCCTCGATGAGGTGATTCGCGCTGCCAAGCCCGCCCATGTCCCGCACCGGATCGAGATCGTCCCGCCTCAAAGCGACGCTCCTGAGAGCTCGGGGTGATCTGCTGCTCAAGCCCCCAACTCGGCCTGTATCTGCGCACGCTCGCGCCGAACATGTTCGGCGCCAACGTGATCACCGGCGGCGTCATGGAGATCGGCGATGATGAGCCAGGACATCTCATCCTCGGGGTTGAGGTCCACGGACCGGCGCGCGACTTTCATCGCGAGGTCACTCTCACCCAATCCGTGGTAGTCCGATGCCAAAGCCGAGGCGGCGGCCGCCGCACTGCGCCGATACCTGCGTCGCTCGGCGTCGACGTGGTCGGTGGACGGGAAATCGGCCAACAGATCATCCGTGTAGAGGCTGAGCACCTGCTCGCGCGCGGCGATCCGACCCTCGATGTCGCCTTGCGCAGCACTGACGGACGCTTTCGACAGCAAGTTGTCGAACTCGGTGACGTCCACTTCTGCGCTGGCGGGCAGGGACATTCGGTATCTGTCGCCGGTGCGCTCGATGCTGATCCCGTGGCCATCGATGGCGGTCCGCACACTCGATATCGCCACTTGGAGACGATGGGTGGCAACTGAATGCGCGACGCCGGGCCACAGCACGTCTTCCAGGAATTCGCACCGGTGGTCGTGATTCGGCGCCAGCGACAGCAGTTGCAAGACGTTACGGGCTTGCGGGCGTAGCGCGGCCAGGTCGAGCGGCTGACCGTCGACATGCAGCCGGAAACTGCCGAAACACGTGATGCTGATTGCTGCATCAACCGGTTCATCGGCTGCGGTCCGCGCCGATGCCGCGGTGCCCGTCGTCGTCCGGCGCGGTACCAATGCTGACGCCAGCTTTCGAGCAGCCGGCGTGTCCAGCGCACTGCTGTTCTGGATGAGCTGTTGCAGGTCGTTCTCGTCGTGGGTGTCGCGCCGGCGCAGCAGTTCACACCAGAGCTGAAGAAGTGGTGCGCCCAGTTCACGGAACCGCGTTGCCGCCGCGTCGAACTCGCCGCGTGCCTCGGGATGTCCGCAGTGCTGTCCGCTGATCGCGACGGCCACCCTGAGCAGTGCCGCACCCCACACGTCACCGATGTCTTCGCAATGGGCGACGGTGCCGCGACAGCTTCTGGACCACCAGGCTGCATTCTCCGGTGAGATGGACGCAGCCCGGTGAAACCCGTTGGCCAACCGGGCGATCCAGGGGAGACCCTGCTGCTCGGCCTTGGTGGCGATCTCGCTGAATCCGGACGCCGAAAGTTCGGGTTCGTCGTCGAGAAGTCCGAGTACGGTGAGCGCCAGCTCAGCGCTGATGGCTGCCAGTGAGTCTCCGGGAGTTTTCTCGCGAAGCATCAGTAGAACCGATCGGGCACAGTCGAATTCGCCGGAGAGGATGGCGACCAAGGCGTAGCACAAGCGGGCTCCCGGCTCGCGGCCCGGCGCAGGTTCGACGATCGTCGCGAAAGCCGGCAGGTGTCTGATCGCGTCTCGCAGCGACGCGCTCCAGTGGGCCTGCGCGGGTATTCGGTCAATCCTGCCGGGACCGCCGTCGCCGGGCAGCCACATGGTCACGACCTTGTGCTCGCTGCGGCAGAGTTGATGAAAATTCGGTTCCTCGTACAGGCTTTGCGCGTGCTGGTAGGCATCGGCGGCAGCTTCGAGGGCGCCTTCCCTGACGAGTCGCCGTGCGTTCGCCAAAGCCAGCCACGGATCGTGATGCCAGGTGCTTGCGGGCAGCAGATGATCGTCGTCCATGTGCGAGGCATCGATACCGCTGCCGACCAACTCGCTCAGCGCTGCCCAGTCGCCGGCTTTCGCGTAGGCGCGGGCCGCCGCTCGCAAGTCCCCGGCGGCCTCGAGCACCTGACCGCTGCGGTGATACAGCGCACGGGCCTCATCGATGCCGAAATCCTCCACCAGGGCGAGTTCGAGATGGGTTTGGAGGATCTCGTGGTAGCGGTAGAACGAACCGCCGTCATCGGTGGAGGTGAACAGCTGGGAATCCTCGAGCTGCTCGAGAATCCGGTGACTGCCGGTGGTATTCAACAGCTCGTCGCATGTCGCGCCCGAAAGTCGGCCCAGAGTGCAAGTTTTCACCAGAAATTCGCGACGATCTTCGGCGAGCTCGGCCAGCACGTTGCGGGTCAGATAGGAGCGCACGAGTTTCGAGCGGCCGGCGAGGTCGTGTACCGCCTGGTGCCGCTCGGCGACCGTGCGGCCTACGGTCGATAAGTGGAACAGCTGTAAACCGGCGGCCCATCCACCTGTGCGCCGAGTCAGCGCCGCCGCAGCTTCGGGGCGTAGCGGTTGGTTGTAGATGGAAGCGAACAGTTCTTCGACTTCCCACGAGCGGAATCGGAGATCGTCACTGCCGATTTCTTGGATCGAGCCCGAAACCCTGATGCGCGGGATGTTCACGCCAGGCATTCGGCGTGAACCCAGAATGAGCTGCAATCTCGGTGGACGCAATGACACCAGACGTTCGAGCGCGCGTTCCGCGGGGGTGTCGGCAATCTCGTGCAGATCGTCGAGAATCAGGGCACCCGCCGGCCCGTCCCACCGGTCCAGCCCGGTCAGGATTTCCGTCATGGACGTGGCGTCGGCCAATTCTGTGATCGGTGCAACGGCCTGCCGCAGGTGGGCGACGAGGCGTTCTTCGGAGGCGTCGTCTGCGGTTACCCGGTACCAACCGACTGGCACCGCAACCTGTGCGGCGACCCGGGCCAGCAGTGTGGTCTTGCCTGAACCCGCTGGAGCGACAACCACATTCAGGCCTCCAGGAGTTTCGGATAAGAGTGGCTGCTCAAGTCGCTCTCGCGCCAAACCACGCGCATCCGGAGCGCGCAGTTTCTCCTGAAGGACTGTGTCTACGGCCATTTCGCGTGGCGGCCCCGCAGTGTTCGGACGGTCACGGCAGGCCCGCTTCGTCGTCACTGATTGTCGGTTCAGCGCTCCGAGCGCGGTGATCCAGGTGATGCTCGCGCGAATTCCTCAACGCCATGCGTAGCCCCCGACGGCTGGTTGTTCGTATGCATTAACCTCGTCATGGCAGATAAAGCATTGACTGCTAACAGAATATTTGCGGCATCGCAGTAACCGGGGCAGCGGCGGTCGATGCGGTGCTGACACGTACCAGGCATCCTTCCGTGAGCAGGTGCCAGCAGTTGCGGGACCGTCGCAGTGTCCCAGCGCGTAATTATCAACCGCGGGCAGAGTCGAAAGCATGGGGAGAAATTGCCCATCTTTGGTTCGGCGTGGGACGTACGGGACTGCAGTTGCCGGCAGGGAACAGTGCGCGAACCGACCTTGAGGGCTCGGACAACGCCCTCGGGGTATCTCGACTGTTCTGATGCCAAATTCCTGGTATCAGTCGTCTGCGGAATCGCTCTGGTAAGTCCTATTCTTTTAGCTATTGAATTGGCAGTAATTGATTGCGCGTTCGGGCGAGTATCGAACGTTTCGGCGTCCTGCGCAGATGCCGTCACCGATAATCGCGCTGACGCTGGTGTGTTCCCGGGAGCAACAGGAGGCGGACGGATGCCAGACCCAAGGCGTGCGAGCAACCTGTCGATGTTGGTCGTCGCCGTCGTCTCCGCTGCCGGCATGACGACCTCGTGTACGCAGTCGATGCCACCGCCACAGATGCCTTCGCTCACGCCGGTGTCGTCAGCGACCGCCGCCTCCACTTCAAGCAGCACTCCGACGACGACAGCTTCGACGGAGTCGAGCACGACCACTACGACGACGACCACCACGACCGAGACGACCACCACGACGACGACCACCACGACCGAGACGACCACACCGCCGACGTCCAGCAGCACGTCCACCACGACGACCAGCACCACCGCCGTGGCATCGGCGCCCAAAGTGATCGTCGGGGACAGCGTGCTGACTGCGAAAGGTCCGGTGCAGTGCACTGACGACACCACTGGCATTCGCACCATCAAAGTCGGCCCGGACAGCGAATACACCGCCGAAGTGACGTCAGACGAGAACTTCAGCGTGGTGAAAATGGATTTCGGCGTCGTCGACGGAGTGCGGATGCAGGTCCGCACCAGCGGTGGATCGGCGCAAGGGCGCAAATCCGGTAATTCGTACAGCATCGAGGGGACCGCGCAGGGCACGGACCCGTCCACCAGACAAGTGGTGAAGAAGGATTTCAAGTTCGAGGCAACGTGCCCATGAACCCGATCATGTGCGGTGAATGTCGTGGCCGGCGTTAGCGGTGCTGCAACGCAGGGGATGGGCGTCGTCGGGGGAGACGACGTGCAGGCAGATCTGCTGGCGCAGCTCGGTGGCCTGCTGGCCGACGTTGCGGTACAACTTGGCGGCGCCGCGAAAGACCGCATCCACGCCCTCGGGCGACGCTCTCTGCAGCCGCTGAGGATCGCGGTCGTCGGCCGCACCAACGCCGGCAAATCGACTTTGGTGAACGCCTTGATCGGTGCGCAGGTCGCGCCCACGCGGTCGACGGAATGCACGCGGGTGATCACGTGGTACCGGTACGGCGCCAAACAGGCCAGGGTGATCCGCCGAGACGGCACGTCAGTGCCCGTCTACACCGGGCCGCAAGGCGAGTTACCCGACGAACTCGATGTGCCGCCCGAGGAGATCGACCGTTTGGAGGTATCGCTGTCGCACGCGCCCCTGCGACAGGTGATCATGATCGATACCCCTGGCCTGTCGGGGGACGACGGGCTCGCCGACCAAACCGAACGCCTGCTCGCGTCGGGCGAGGTCGACGTGATGCTGTTCGTTTTCGGCGAGGTCGTGCACGCCGACGAAGCCAAGATCGTCAGCGACTTTCGCGCCAAATACCGCTTCGCTTTTGACTTCCCGAACGCCATGGGCATCTTGAGCCGTGCCGATCAGTACGGCGACGGTGATGATCCCTGGCCCATCGCCGTTTCAACAGCCACCCGGCACGCCGGTGATTTGGCCGCCGACCTGGCCGGCGTCCTGCCAGTCATGGGAAAGATCGCCGAGACGACGGAAACGGGCGCGTTCGATGAAACGCAATCCGACTCGATTCGTGCGCTGGTCGCACTTGACGAGGAAGAGCTGGCCACGGCCCTGCTGTGGGTGGGCGCGTTCGAAGCCATCGACTCGCTGCCGCCCGGGGCCGCGCGGGTTCTGCTCGACCGTCTCGATCTCTTCGGTGTCCGGGTCCTGACGGAATCCACCGGCCCGGCAACGTCGGCGGCCACCATGTACGACAAGTTGCGGTCCGTCTCCGGTATCGCCGCGCTGTGGCGCCGGATCGAGGTGCTGTACGTGCGGCCTGCCGCGGTCCTCAAGGCGACGTTGGTGTTGGCCGAGTTGGAACGCCTGGTCGCCACTGCCGATTTGGCCAAGCCGCAGAAACAGCAAGTGCGGCAACGGATTCGAACTCTGCGAGACCACCCGGCCATGCACGCCCTGACCGAGCTTCGGTGCCTGGCCGCGCTGTACTCGGGGCGGTGCGTTCTGCCCGACATCCATACCACCCAGACAGCGCTGAACCTCTGGGAGGAAACCGAGCCGGCTGCCCGACTCGGCGCGCCGGCGGTGACTCCACGTGAGGAGCTGGCACGGATGGCGTTGGAAGCCAGCAGATGGTGGCGGGCGTACGCCAACACCGCCTCGAGTGCTCTTGCGCGCCAGGTAGCCGACACCGCGCACTGGTCGACCTACTTGTTGGGCACTGAACTTCGGGGCGATCATGACCGCGCCGGCTGACTTGGATCTGGCGGCGCTGCGCCAATCGCTGCAGTCGCTGCTTCCCGACGTCGGTGCCGGCGCGGCACTCCAGCGGTTGACCACCGGTGCCGGGGCAGCTGCGGAAAGCCGGGCCAACATCGTGGTGGTCGGTGAACCGAGCACCGGCAAGACGTCGATGATCAACGCGCTGCTCGGGCGTTCCGACCTGCTGCCGGTACGTCCGACGGCGTCCTACATCGCGGTAGGCGGCGACCGAACCTCCTCGGTGCGAGCGCATTACGGCGACGGTCGGACGACCAGCGGGGACGAGACACATCTGGCGGCGCTGCTCGCAGAAGACGCCGACGAGCGGCCCGAGCGCGTCGAACTGACAGTGACCGAACCGCGACTGGCCGGGCTGACACTGTTCGATACGCCGGGCGTCGGCGGAACCGACTCGGCACTGGCTCAACTGACGCTGACGGCGGTACAGCAGGCGACGGCGTTGGTGTTCGTCTGCTCTGCGGCCGCGAAAATCTCTATCGCAGAACGCAAATTCCTCGCCGAAGCAGCGAGCCGCATCGATCAGATCGTGTTCGTGCTGTCCAAAACTGACAAGTACGCCGACTGGGAGCAGGTGCTTGCCGAAAACGTCGACACGATCCGTGGCGACTTCCACCGGTTCCCGCCGGGACGCTTCGACGACGTGACGTTCGTCCCCATCAGCGCGCGGCTGGCGCACATGGCAGCGGCACGCGGCAACCTCACACTTGCTCGGATCAGCGGCATCGACGAGCTCTGGACACAGCTGCTGCGAATCTCGGCGATGCACCGTGAACTAGATGAACTCAACACCCTGCGGGCGATTGCCAGCGCCATCGACGACGCGGAAGTCATCCTGGCCGACCGCCAGCAGACCCTCCAATCAGTGCCGGAGGATGACGAACAACTGGCCGCCGTCACTCGTCAGATCACCTTGCTCACCGAGGCCAATTCAGCGTGGCGGATGGAGTTGGCGCGGGCGATCGATACCGCGCGCGACGAGTCGCGTACCCGGTTGCGTCGGCGTCTGAACCAACTGCGCGACCGCTACGACGCCAGGATGCAGGAGAAGATCAAGCCGGCCATGATCCCGGAGATCGAAACGACCATCGTCGCCGATCTGTGTGCCTTGCAGGACGAGATCGACGGCGCCGTGCGGGAACACATCGAGGAGATCACGCGCCATCTCCTTGCCGGTATCACCGGCGGTGACGATGCCGCCGCCACCGTCGTCGATCAGTTGCCCGCTCGTGGCGAGACCGCCGCGGAGTTTCTGCGGGAACGCACCGGGCCCCCTCAGGACCCGTCGGCGACGATGATGGGGCTGACGACGGCGATGATGGGCACGAACACGGCGCGCATGTTGATCACCCCAAGTCTGGCGGCCGCGCTTTCGGTATCAGCCGGTGGCATTCTCGCCGTGGGCGTCGGTGCTGTCGCGGCATTGCCGGTCGGCGTCGTGTGGTGGCGACTGCAAAAGAAGTTCCGTGAAAGGGCAAGTGACGTCATCAGCTTGCGCGGGTGGATAAACGAATGTCTCAACAGCGCAAACGGCGAAATATCCCTTGATTTGGACCGCATTTTCCGACAGGCTTCTTATACCCTTCAGGAAACGATCGCGACTGCCATGGCGGATGCTCTTCAGACGGCAACTGACGCCCGGAAGGATTTGGGCCGGGCGCGTGATCGTGCGGCCGCAGATCTGCTCCGCCTCAACAAGGTGAGAACTCAACTCGATCCCCTGCGGGAGGCGTCACGAGTCCGGCGTAAGGCGCTGCTGGCAGGCCCCATTTCAGGAGCCGGCTGACACCCTGATCGCTTGTTCCGCAACGGTATTGCTTTCTTCACCTTCGCGAACTCCGAAAATGCCGAAGAGGTGCGTCAATGACCGAATTCATGGATTCGCACGACATTCACTCCGCGGACCTGCACGATGCGCCGTCGACCCCCGACGTTCACTACGCTGACTTGCACCACACTGATGACTGGAATGCCGGTGGGCAGGGACCGCTGTCTGATCTGCCATTGCCGCAGGTCGGCACCGACCCCCAATCGGGACTCGCACACGGCGATCCCTCGACTCTCAGCGACGACTGGTTCTTACAGCGCAGCAGCGGATACTGCGTTCCCGCCGCACTCACCGAAGTGCTCTCCCAAATCACCGGGCACCGGTTCGGTGACGAATCCGTCGTCGCTCAACGATTCTCCGACATGGGTAAACCCGTTACGGCACAAGGAGAAACGCTCACGGATGCGGTGAAGGTGCTGGAGTCGTTCGGCGTGCAGTCGCACGTCGCATCCAACGCGAACATGGACGATCTCGAGCGTTTTCTCGACGACGGTCGGGCGATCGTCGTCGGTGTCAACGCGGATGAAATCTGGCATGGCCACAACACGGCAGCCAACCCGACCGGCCGCGCCAACCACGCCCTGCTGATCACCGGCATCGACGAGGCCCGCGGTCGGGTCATTCTGTCTGACCCCGGAAATCCCAACGGCAACAAGGAAGTCGTTCCCCTTGAAGACTTCAAACAGGCGTGGGCCGCGGGCGAGAACCAATTGTTGGTGACCGATCAGCCGATCACTCGGCACGGCGTGACGACTCCTGGCCCGGTGGTGGTACCTGTTTCGCTGAACGCTCACGCGCCCATCGCACAGACGTATCTCGCCGCTGAGTTCGACGACGGCAACGCGGGAAGCACCCATGTGGTCCAACGCGGCGAAACCATGTGGAGCATTGCCGAACGCGTCTACGGAGACCCAACTGCGTACACCAGAATCGCTGCGGCCAATGGGATTACCAATCCGAACTTGATCGTCGACGGTCAGCGGCTCATCATTCCGGGCGCACCGGGTCCGGCCGACCATGCGTCGGGATCACCGTCCGCTGGTGATGCCGTCCGCGGGCACCCTCAATTCGCCGGCGCCGCCGGCAGCGCCGCATGGGGCTCGGCTCCTGCCGCGGGGCCGGGGGTGAATGCGCAAGTGGAGGTGGAACCCGTCGGGCACGAGACCGGACCTGCTGCGTCTCCCGCCACACCGACGCCGACTGCCGCTGCGGGGTCGCATGGTCCCGTGGTCGTCGAGCCCGTCGGGGGAGCGACGGCGACCACACCCGCGGACCACGGCGTGGTGCCTCGTTCAGGGTCGTCCGTGTCCGATGCCGTCAGCAGGCACAGCCAACCGGCCGCCGCCACGCGTAGTCCGGCGCCCGCCGTCGCGCCCGCTGCCGCGGTGACTACCAACCCGCCGTCGGCGGCGCCACATCAGTGGAATGCGGACTGGGCGGCCATGGCGCAGAAGGAATCCAGTGGCAACTGGTCCATCAACACCGGCAACGGATTCTACGGCGGTCTGCAGTTCACCCAGTCGACGTGGGAGGCCAGTGGTGGTCTGAAGTTCGCGCCGCGGGCGGATCTGGCGACGCCACAGCAGCAGATGATGGTGGCCGAGGAGACGCTCAAGCAGCAAGGGCCAGGAGCCTGGCCGAACACTTTCGTGCCGCCGAGTGCCGGCGCCAACGCTGTGATCGATCAGCTCGCGAACGCCGCGAAAGACGTGACCAACGCGGTCGTGGACGGCGTGGCGAATGTGGTCAAGGCGGCGGCGGTAACTCCCGATCCTTTTGGTGGGCAGCCTAATTCGCCTGCGGTGGCGGCGGCGAACGACATGGCTCATTCGATGGCGGGCAAACCCTACATCTGGGGAGGCCACGGTGACGGTGGTGCCGATTGTTCAGGACTTGTCTCGATGGTTGTCAACGCATTCACCGGGGCGCCTCCGACCCAGGACCGGATGGCAACTCCCAACGAAGGAAGCTGGCTGCAGGCGCGGGGCGCGATCCTGGTGAACAGCCCGTCCGAGGTGCCGCCGGGCACCCTGGCCGTGGGGTGGAACGACCACCACACCTCGGGCACCCTGCCGGACGGCACGAGCTTCGAAGCGCAGACCGAAGGTGTCCCGATCAAGGTCGGACCGGGCGCAACACCGTGGAATCACAAGCAATTCACGCAGTGGGCCTACTTCCCGTCGAGTGCGATCGGTGGTGCCGGCGAACCCCCACCCCCGCCGCCTCCGCCACCTTGGATGGAGCCGCCGCCTCCACCACCCGGTCCGGACGTGCCTCCTGGTCCCGGTGGCGAGCCCCCGCCGGGAGGGTGAACGTGCCGGCTCAGTCACCGCCCTCCCACGGACCCGGACAGGACACCGAACATGACGTATCGCGATGAGCCAACGCACGACGAAACCGATCCACTGATCGCACGCGCGGGTGACGGCGCGGCGTGGTCGGAGGCCACCTATGCGGCGTCCGCCACGCAGCTTCCGCCACACCATGAGCGCGAACCCCACCACGAGTCGTCCTCCGAGGCGATCCCGTGGGAGGCGCCGGCGAAACGGTCCCGACGACCTCCCAACGCCACGTTGCTGATCGGACTCGCGGTGGCCGGCGTCATCGTGCTGATCGGTGCCATCGTGTGGGCGACATTCATGCGGCAGGACTCCTCAACCGGTCTGAGCGGCGGTGGTGATCCGTTTGCCTCGTCATCGAAGTCAGCTCAACCGACGTCGACGTCGTCAGCCTCGGCCTCGACGTCGGCCTCGACGGGGAAGTCAGGTACTCCGGCCGCGGCGCCTGATCCCGACGGTACCGGTCAGCGGTGTGCTGAGGGATTTCATGTGAAGGGCCGCAAGGGATTCGGCACCCACTCTGTCCGGGGATCAAGGGAGACCTCATGCGCTTTCGCGAGCAAGGTGCTCGAGGCCTACTGGGAGCAGGTCGGGATGCCGACGAAGGACCCCAAGCGCATCACCGCCGCGGGAACGGTGGCGTGCCGATCGACGGGCGCTGAATGCTCTGGCAACAACTTCGTGTTGAACTGTGCCGCCCAGAACGACCAGGAGTGGATAACCTGCGCCGGCGGCAAGAACGCGCGCGTCTACATCTACTGATTCGTCCCGGAACGGGTGATCAGAGGTCCCGGTATACCGTCCACGCCGCGGGCGTGCCCAGACACATCATCGGTTCACCGTCGGTTGACTGGGCGAGTTGGCCGGTGTCGGGGCATGGGGTGCCCAGCGTCCGCACGCCGACCACCGGAGCGCTCAATCCGTACGATGGTGCGGCGCTTGCCAGACATGCCAGTGTTTGGCCGTCGGGCGCGAGCGCGAACACGAATGTGATTGTGTTGGTGCAGGACTGGCCCCGGGTGGCGTGGCCGAGGCCGGGTAGGTCGGCAGGTGTCGACACCCCGGCGTGGCGTGCCGCCAGCTGTGCCCTCGCGTAGTCGTCCGCCGCTTGCGTGACGCCATTGGACTTCAGTAACGGCTCGAAATTGGGACAACTGTTGTTGACGGCGCTCGCCATGACGTACTGGGCTTCGTTGTAACTGAACGGCCGCGCGGCATTGGTATGGCTGTCGTCGACGATCGCTGTCAACCCGGTGGTCAGGCCGTCTTTGTCCGCGGCGGCCGCCAGCCGATTGCATACCGCTTGCGCTGACCGGCCGACGTAGTCGTCGACGTCGCCGAGTGGGTCGGCGTGCGCTGATGCTGTGGTCGCAACCACCGATGCCGCCGCGGTTGCCAAGCAGAGTGAGTTCAATGTTCGTTTCAGGTGCATTCCGAACCCTCCCTCGTCGCATCAGACGGATTCCCAATCATCCTCCCACAACTGGGTTGTCGCGATTGCCGTTGTGACAGACGAGAATCAGGGGACCTGTTGCGTCAACATCATCAGTGCCACCTTGACGGCTTCGTCACTGATTTCCCGCAGTGGAATTCTCCGATGGACGGCAAAGGTCAGTAGCTCGTTCAACGCGCCGAGCAGCATGACGACCCGAAGCAACGACACCGGGGCGCCGCCTGTTTCGCGCAATTGCTCGGTCTCGGTGAGGTTCTGGATGAGTACGCGGTAGGCCTCGGCGTACTGAAAATGCAAGGTCCAGCTCTTGGGGCCGAGCGCGGCGAAATCTCGGGTCAGCGCACTGGTCAGCGCTGGCCGCTGGTCGCATACGCCGATCCAGGCCTCGACGGCGGCACGGACCTGGTCTTCGCTCGAGGCCGCCGGGTCGATGGCCTGCTGAATTGCGTCGATGATGATCCGCACGCTCTCCGAGTAGAGCGCCTTCAGGCAGTCTTCGATGTCGGTGAAGTGCTGATAGAAGGTCCGCCGTGAGGTGGCGGCCACCCGCACCACGTCGGCGACGGTGACGCGGGCGAAGCCGGTCTCGACGATGCAGTCGGCCATCGCATCGAGTAGGCGTCGCCGGTGCCCCTTGGCATCGGTTTCGGCAGTCGGCGCCGGACGTTCTTGCACTCTTGACATCTTTCCCCACGGCCGTGGTACGTTCGTGTACCGCACCACCTGGTACGAATATGTACCACATTTGCCGTCGCCTCAAGGGGAGAAGGACCGTCATGGTGGATCACGAGATCGTCGTTGTCGGCGCCGGATTCTCCGGTATCGGACTGGGGATTCAGCTCAAGAAGGCCGGCTTCGAGGATTTCCGGATCCTGGATGCCGCCGACGGTATCGGGGGAGTCTGGCACCACAATCGGTACCCCGGTGTCGCCGTTGACATTCCGTCGACCACGTACTCGTACTCGTTCGAGAGCAATCCCTCCTGGTCGCGGCTCTTCGCACCCGGCGCCGAACTGCGGCAGTACGCCGAGAGTTGCGTGGACAAGTACGGGCTGCGACCGCATATTCAGTTGCGCACCAAGGTCGACCGAGCGGTGTTCGACGAGCGCGAGAACGTGTGGCACGTCCACACCGACCGCGGCCTGATCATCGCCCGGTTTCTGATCGGTGCGGTCGGCCCACTCGACCAGCCGAAGAATCCGGACATCAAGGGCATCGACGATTTCCGCGGAGAGTTGGTGCACACCGCGCGGTGGGATGACGCGGTCGAAATCGACGGCAAGCGGGTTGCGGTCATCGGAACCGGCGCCACCGCACTACAACTCGTGCCGCAGCTGGCCGAGCGGGCCGCGCACCTGGACGTCTACCAGCGCACCCCCATCTGGGTGGTGCCGAAGTTCGATGGCGCCATCCCGGAATGGGTGCAGGGGATGTTCGAGGCCGTGCCGTTCACGCAGGACGCGGTCAGCATGGTCACGACGGTGCTCTCCGACTTCATCTTCACTGCCGGCGTGGTCTACCACACGCGGCTGCCGTTCCTGGTCCGCGGCATCGAGCAGGTCTGCCGCCGGCACCTCGCAAATCAGGTCAAGGATCGCGAGCTCCGCGAAAAGCTCACTCCAGCATATGCATTCGGTTGCAAGCGGCCGTCGTTCTCCAACACCTACCTCAGTACGTTCAACCGGGACGACGTCGATCTGGTCACCGATCCCATCGCCAGGATCACCGAACGCGGGATCATCACCGAGACGCAGGATCCGCAGACCGGCGCACGGCGCGAAATCGAGCATGCTGTCGATACCCTGGTGCTGGCAACAGGTTTCAATATTCTGCAGCTCGGTGCCATGCCGGCGTTCCCGGTCGTCGGGCTCGGCGGCGTGGAGCTGGGTGCGTTCTGGGACGAGAATCGCTATCAGAACTACGAGGGCGTCTCGACGCCGATCGCACCGAACTTCTGGTTGATGAACGGGCCGTGGTCGGTGACGGGTGCCTCGTGGTTCTCGATCATCGAAGCGGGGTGCCGCCACATCGTGCGCTGTCTTCGGGAGGCCCGTCGCCGCGGAGCCACTCGTGTGGCGGTCAAGCAGGAACCCCACGACGAGTACATGCGCAGCATGCGAAAGAAGGCCGCCCACACGGTTTTCGTGCAACCCAGCTGCGCCCAGGCGAACAGCTACTACTTCGACCGCCATGGCGACGCACCGTTTGTGCGGCCGGTATCCGGGGTGTCTCTTTGGTTGGCCAGCAAGACATTTGATCTCGACAGCTATGACTACACGACCGACGCGCGCAAGCGCGGGCGCACCAGAGTTGCTGTGGAACAAGGGGTCTAGCGCGCCGTGGCATTTACGCGGTCGTGATAAAACCGCCGGAAACCCGCTCCGCGTGAGCATGGCTAATTCCTGAAGAATTGCTGTACGCGGCGCTTCGTGCGGCGTACGCTTTTTTGAGCTGCGCCGGGTGCGGCCTGCCTCGGCGCAGTGCGAACTTCGGGAGCAACCATGTTGGCCCAGGGATTTGATGTCGTCATCGTCGGTGCTCGATGCGCCGGCTCGCCGCTGGCCGCGATGCTGGCCCGGCAGGGAGCAAATGTAGCTGTAGTGGAACGAGCGACGTTTCCACGAGACACCCTGTCGACACACATCTTCGAGGCAGATGGGTTGGCGTTCCTCGACCGGCTCGGCGTGACGGACCAGCTGCGCGCCACCGGTGCGCCGTTCATGACGCGGTCCAATTCCCGCGCCGAGGATTTTCAGTTCAACGCCGCATGGCCGCAACGCGCCGGTGATGTGGGCGGTAGTGCCTCCGTCCGACGCACGTTGCTCGACCCGATTCTGGTCGGTGCTGCCGAAGAGGCGGGGGCAGAGGTGCGGATGGCCACCGACGTCACCGGACTGGTGCACGACGGCAATCGGGTCACCGGTGTGCGCGTCAGGACTCACGGCCATGAGGCTGAACTTCGTGCGCGCCTGGTCGTCGGCGCGGATGGGCGGAACTCGACCGTCGCGAATCTTGTTGCCGCGCGCAAGTACAACATCGTGCCGAATCAGCGGTTCGCGTACTGGGCGTTCTTCGAAGGGGCGAACATGCCTGCCGAGCCGACGAATGTCTTCCACCGGTGGGCTGACAAGTTCGTGATCGGTGCCGCAGCCGACAACGGGCTGTACCAGGTGATCGTGATCCCCGAGTTGAGCGAGCTACCGCGATTCCGTACCAATCTCGAGAGCAGTTTCATGGAGCACGCGCTCAGCTGCGAGCCGGTGGCGGAGGCGTTGGAGGGCGCTCGGCGGGTCGGCAAGTTGTTGGGGATGGTGCATTACACCGGCTTCTTCCGTGAACCGTGCGGTCCGGGCTGGGTGCTCGTCGGCGACGCCGGCCACTTCAAGGACCCGTCGCCGGGGCGGGGGATCGGCGACGCGTTCTCACAGGTCGACGCGGCGGTACCGGAGATCGTCGAAGGCCTCGGCGGTTCCCCGGAAGCGCAGGACGCGGCGTTGGCGCGGTGGGGCAGGTGGCGCGACCACGAATTCTCCGACCACTATTGGTTCGCCAACGATCTGGGCAAGGCGGGCCGAGTCCCGGCGGTGTTCCCGCAGATGGTTGCGGACCTGCACGACAAGGGGCAGATCGGGCGATTCCTCGACCTCTTCACGCACCGGGAGAAGCCCTCGAAGGTGCTGAGCCCGGCTCGACTCTTCGGCTCGGCTGGACGGCTCTTACGTCATCAGCACCAGGGCAGGCGCGCGGTGCTGAGCGAGGTGCGGACCCTGGTCGGCGAAAATGCGCACCGCCAGCTGCTCAACCACCGCCATGCCTACGTGACGCGCGCTGAGGCGCTGAAACCTGCTGGGGCGACGGAGGTTGACGCCAGTAGCGCGTGCTGAGCGGATTTCAGGTCAGGGTGTAGGAGGTCATCGACAGCGACCCGTACGTATAGCCGTCGACGAGCACATTCGCGGGAGTGTCGGCCGCCGAACACAATCCGGCGAGGTAGAGCATCGGAATGAAATGGTCCGGTGTCGGCGCGGCGGCGGCGAAGTCGGGATGGTCCCGCAGCCGCACGATTTGGTCGGGGGCACGGGTCAGCAGATCGGCTGCGGCATCGTCGAACCTTGTGGCCCAATCGAATCCGCTGTCGGCGAGCCGCGTGTTCATGGCCCGTAGGTTGTGCACGATGTTGCCGCTGCCGACGATCAGGACACCCCGGCTGCGCAGCTCGGCCAATTGCGCGCCGAGTGCGACGTGTGCCTCCAGGGGTTTCTCAGCGTCGATCGACAACTGCACCACCGGGATCGAGGCGTCGGGAAAGGCATGTACCAACACCGACCACGTGCCGTGGTCGATACCCCAGCTGTCCCGGTCGGCCCCGACCCAGGTCGGTTTGACGGTCTCGGCGATCTCGTCGGCCAGCTCGGGCAGTCCCGGCGCCGGGTACTGCACATCGAACAACTCCTGTGGGAAGCCGTAGAAGTCGTGGATGGTGCGAGGCCGCGCCATGGCCGTGACCGCGGTGGCGTTGATGTACCAGTGCGCGCTGATCACCAGGATTGCCCGGGGGCGGGGCACGGACTGGCCGAACTCCGTCCAGGCGGCCGTATACCGGTTGCGTTCCACGGCGTTCATCGGACTGCCGTGTCCGATGAACGCAGCCGGCATGAGGGCGGGCAGGTCAGCTGATCGGGTCATCGTGCGGTCAACGCTACCGGGATTCCGCTCCGGACGCCGCTGCGGCAGCGGCGCGTCCCGCCCGCCGCCCGAAGAACGAACCGGCACCCAGCTGTGTGCCACTGGAGTATCCCTTGGCGTCCTGCGCAATGGTGGAGGCGCAGGCGCCGGCGGCGTAGAGCCCGGAGATGGCACTGCCGTCGTCACGAAGCACTTCACCGTCGGCCGAGATCGCCAGGCCCCCAAGGGTGAAGCCGCTGTAGAACGCCTTGCCCAGACTCAGATCGAATGCCGCCCATGGACCGACGTCCTGAGGCTCCAGATACGTTGCGGCCTTGTGGAAGTCGGGGTCTTCGCCAACGGCCGCGTTCGCGTTGTACCTATCGAGGGAGGACTGCAGCCGGCCGGCCGGGATGCCGAGTGCCGTTTCCATCTCGGCGACATCTTCCCAACCGTCGATCAGCTGGACCAGCGGCATTGCCGGCATCTCGACGTGCCCGGAGTCGACGACGAGGTACGCGACACTATCGGGTTGTTCGAGAGTGAATGCGGAAGTCCTTGCGTGATAGGAGTCTTCGGCGACGAACCGGTCCCCGTTGCGGTTCACGATGAGGCCGGTGAGCAGCTTGGCGGGCGGATACACCGGCGCGGTCATGAACGCCTGATCCAGGTATTTTGTTGCGGCGCCGACGGATTGCCCCATCCGGATACCGATGCCGTCGTCGTAGCTGCTGCCCAAGGCGAAAACACGCTCGTCGGCCAGTTGTGGGAGATGCTGCGCCAGCATCTCCCGGTTCATCACGAATCCACCAGTGGTCAGGACGACGGATTTCGCCCGCACGACGCCGGTCTCGCCGAAGTGCTTCCAGGTTGCCCCGACGACCCGGTCGTCCTCCACGACCAGCGCGGAGACGCCTGTCTCGTAACGGATTTCCACGCCCAGTTCTGCCAGCCGCTCGACCAGAAGTTTGACCACCATCCCCGCGCCACCGGTATCGCCCGGCACCGGCACCTTGTGGCCCCGGGGGGCCGGCACCGCACGGTCGCGGAACGGCCACACCTGCTCGTTTCCGGTGTACATCAGCCCCTGCGTCTCCGGCTGGATGACGGCCTTGTGCGGGTAATAGCTGCGCTCGAATTCGAACCCCAGCGCTTCCAGCCATCCGAGATGCTCCGCGCTGCCCTCGCAGTAGGTGCTGATCAGCTCCGGCACAGGCTCTTTCGAGACCGCGGTCAGATATGCGGCCATCTCGGCGGCCGAGTCGGTCTGGCCGGTGGCTTCCTGGACCGCGGTGCCGCCGCCCAGGTAGAAGTGGCCGCCGGCCATGGCGGTGGTGCCGCCGGCAACCGCGGCACGTTCGAGCACCAATACGCGCGCACCCGACGCGGCTGCTTCGACAGCCGCGCATCCGCCTGCCATGCCGAGTCCGACAACCAGCACGTCGACCTCGTCGGAGAACGGCGAAACACTCTGTGCCGATACTGTTTCCGGAATCATCAGGCGCCCGCCGCTGCCTTCTTGATGTGCTCGAACATCGCACGAATCTCGGGGCTGAACGCGCCGAGTTCGATGTACGGCACCCCGGCAGACGCGCCGTCGACATAGGCGAAACGCATCAGACCGCCCGACATCTCGCCCTGCTGGACGATGGCCAGGCCCTGTTCCTGCGCCGACGCCACGGCCGCGTCGAAATCACCTGGCTCGAAACACACATGGTGCAGTCCCGGACCGCTGCGCTCGAGGAACTCGGTGTAGATGCTGGTGCCCCGCACCGGCTGGATCAGCTCCAACTGCATGGCGCCGGAGTACGACATCGAAATGTGGGCGGTGAAATCCGCGGGCTCGCCGTGCAGGCGACAGGTCTCCGGCCCGAACTCGATATTGGGCATCCGGACCCATGTACCCACCCCGAACTGCTTGCTCAGCAACTGCTCGGTTGCCTCGATATCGTCCGTGACCCAGGCGATTTGGCAGATCGGTCCGTACGCGACGGTCATGGTGTTCCTTCCGAGGGGCGAGCGGCGCCGAGGGGCGCACGACCCAAAATAAGCGAGAATGCTTAAATCGTCAAGCGTCGGTGATTGCATTTTCAAGTGTTCGGGATAAACTGGCGCCCATGAGTCGGCCTGATGCGCGCACGCAGCTGCTGCTCGCCGGTGAACGATTGATCGCCGAATCGGGTCCGGAAGTGCCGTTGCGCGATGTCGCGGTGGCTGCCGGTCAGCGGAACAATTCGGCCGTTCACTATCACTTCGGATCGCGAGATGGCTTGATCAGAGCCATCATCGGCTACCGGCAAGCACCGTTGGAACAGGCGCGACTGGCGCTGCTCGCGGAGCACGAAAGTAACGGGAAGCCCGATGACAACATCGCCGTCCTGGTGACCATCTTGGTCGAGCCCCTGTTCGATACCCCGTACTCCGACGGGTCGAGCCATTACGCGCGGTTCCTCGAACGCGTCCGCAGTCACCCCGTCATGGCCGAGCTCACGCTGACCGCCGAGCAGTGGCCGGCGACCCGAATCCTGACCTCCCGCATGCTGCGCGCACTGGAGCACCTCCCCGACGCGCTTCGCCACCAACGCATGGCCGCGATGGCATCGGTGATGTTCACGCTGCTCGCCGACCACGAACGTCAGGTTGATGAGCAGCGCGACGCACCCCGTGGCGCACTGAGTGAAGCCGAGGCGCGGGACAACATCGTCGCGATGGTCGTCGGCCTGCTCACTGCGCCGATGCCCTCGGTGGTTGCAAACAAATGAAAGTAACGATGGAGGAGCGTATGTCGGTCGCCGAGCAGGAGTCGACTGAAATCCGTCAGATCGAGGCGGGGGAGGACCCGACCAGGTTTGCCCGCGGTTGGCACTGCCTCGGCCTGATCCGCGATTTCAATGACGGTGCACCTCACCAGATCGACGCCTTCGGAACGTCATTGGTGGTCTTCGCCGACAGTCAGGGCCGGCTCAACGTGCTCGACGCCTACTGCCGCCACATGGGTGGCAACCTGGCGCACGGCAGCGTCAAAGGTGACTCGATCGCGTGCCCGTTCCACGACTGGCGCTGGGGCGGCGACGGCAAGTGCACGTTGGTGCCCTACGCCAAGCGGACCCCGCGGTTGGCGCGGACCCGCTCGTGGCTCACGCTGGAACGCAACGGGCAACTGTTCGTCTGGAATGACCCGCAGGGCAACACTCCGCCGCCGGAGGTCGACATCCCCGAGATCGAGGGGTACGGCACGGACGCCTGGACCGACTGGACCTGGAACATCCAGTTGATCGAAGGTTCGAACTGCCGCGAGATCATCGACAACAACGTCGACATGGCGCATTTCTTCTACGTGCACTACGCATTTCCCCGGAACTTCAAGAACATCTTCGAAGGCCACGTCGCCACCCAGGTGATGGATTCGACGCCCCGCGACGACATGGTCGTCAGCACCTTCCACGACCCGACCTCCATTCTCTATTCGGAGGCTTCGTATTTCGGGCCGTCGTACATGATCGACCGGCTGCGCAGTGTGTCCAACGGCATGACTGTCGAGACCATCCTGATCAACTCGCACTATCCGGTCAGTCCGAACTCGTTCGTGCTGCAGTACGGGGCCATCGTGAAGAAGCTCCCGTACATGACCGACGAGCAGAACGCGGAACTGGCAAGGACTTTCATCGAGGGAGTCCAGACGGGCTTCGAGCAGGACGTCGAAATCTGGAAGCACAAGGCCCGCATCGACAACCCGCTGCTCACCGAAGAAGACGGCCCGGTGTATCAGCAGCGCCGTTGGTACGAGCAGTTCTATGTCGATGTCGAAGACGTGACGCCGGATATGACGGACCGCTTCGAGTTCGAGATCGACACCACGCATTCCATCGAGAACTGGGAAGCCGAAGTGGCAGAGAATCTGGCGGCGACGTCGTCGGCGTAACCGCCGCAACGGAACTGACGGCTGTTCAGCCGTCAGCTCGGCTGCGGCCGAGGAACGCGGCCACCAGATCGAGCGCGGTGTCGATCTCGGGCGGTCCGCCTCCGAGGAGTGGGGCGTAGAGGTGGGCATCGCACATCCGGATGAGTGCCAGCCCGAAAGTGCTTGGCGGCAGCGGTAATTCCAGCCGACCTGCGGCCACCTCGGCCTCCAGTACCTCGCCGATCAGGCGACCGGCGGTCTGCTCCACGAGTCCGGGCAGCAGCATGAGCCGGACGATCAGCAACGGCTCGCGCTGGGATACCGCCTGCAGCGGCTTGGCGTCGGCCACCGCGTTCAGGAAATGCTCCATGATTGCCAGGAGCCTGTCGACGCCGACGATATCGCCGTTGCCGGCACTGATCTTGGCGACCGAACGGCGGAAGGTGCGTTCGGTGGCCTCGGCAAGCACGGTGCTGAGCAGGTCTTCGCGATTGCCGACCAGTCGATAGAGGGTAGAACGGCCGATCCCGAGTTCGGTGGCCAGCGCCGACATGTCGACCGGGTCGCCCGCCAGATACAGCCGGGTTGCGGCATCGACTGCGGCCTGGCGGCTCAGTGCCGTCCCGAGTCGCGGGGGATGCGTCGTCGATTCTGCTCCGGACATCCACCCATTATGGGACATTGCACCGCTGTGTGCCAGTGTGGCACACTTCGACTATGTGTCCCACGGGTGGGGCCATGTACCGCAACTCGACGAGGAAGTTGACATGAGCACGCGATTCGAAGGAAAAACCGCGATCGTCACGGGTGCCAGTCGTGGCATCGGATTCGCCATCGCCCAGCGACTGGTCACCGAAGGCGCCAAGGTCGTTATCACTGCCCGCAAGCAGGACGCGCTCGACGCCGCCGTCGAGGCTCTCGGCGGGCCGGACGTCGCGCTCGCCGTGGCCGGCCGTGGTGATGACGCCGAGCACCAGGATGCTGTGGTGGCCAAGGCGATTGCGACGTTCGGCAGCGCCGATCTGTTCGTGAACAACACCGGCATCAACCCGGTGTACGGGCCGCTCATGGATATCGACATGGACGCCGCGCGCAAGATTCTGGAAGTCAACGTGCTGTCGGCGCTGTCGTGGGTGCAGAAGGTGAACCGGGCCTGGCAGGCCGAACACGGCGGAGCGATCGTCAACGTCGCGTCCATCGCCGGCCTGCGGCCTGCTCCGGGCATCGCGTTCTATGGCGTCTCAAAGGCCGCGGTCATCCACCTCACCGAGGAACTGGCGGTCGAGCTGGGGCCGAACATCCGGGTCAACGCCGTCGCGCCCGCCGTCGTCAAGACGCGCTTCGCGACCGCGCTGTACGAGGGCCGCGAGGACGAGGTCAGTGCGAACTACCCGCTCAAACGTCTTGGCGTGCCCGAAGATATCGGTTCGGTGGTGGCATTCCTGTTGTCGGATGATGCCGGCTGGATGACCGGGCAGACATTGACCATCGATGGTGGCGTGCTCCTGGGCGGCGGGGTCTGATGGCTGCCGACACGCATCTCGAATTGCCCGGGCTGGATTTGGAGAAGCTCGGAGGGTGGCTGCCTTCCGTGGTGCCCGGTGCCGGCGCGACGCTGTCGGCGACGCTGATCGCCGGTGGCAAGTCGAATCTGACTTACCGCGTCACAGACGGTGATTCGTCGTGGATCGTTCGCCGTCCGCCAGTGGGTGAGCTTCTTGCCACGGCGCACGACATGGGCCGTGAATACCGGATGATGTCGGCGCTGGCGCCCACCGCGGTACCGGTGCCTGCCATGTACGGCTTCTGCGACGACGTGTCGGTGCTCGGTGCCCCGTTCTATGTGATGGCCGAGGTCGACGGATCCCCGTACCGGCAGGCGGCCGAACTGCGGGCGCTGGGTGCCGAGCGCACCAGGGGCATCTCCGAGCGGCTGGTCGATACCCTGATCGCAGTGCATTCGGTCGATCCGGCTTCTGTGGGTCTGGCGGATTTCGGTCGGCCGCAAGCGTTTCTGGGCCGTCAGGTCGGGCGCTGGCACAAGCAGTTCGCCGCTGCCCGCACCCGGGATCTGCCCGCCATGGAAGAGCTCTATCAGGCGCTGTCGGGCCGGGTTCCGGCCGACTCGACGCCGGGCATCGTGCATGGCGACTATCGCCTCGACAACGTGCTGATGGACGCGGCCGACCAGCCGGCGGCGGTGCTGGACTGGGAGCTGTCCACCATCGGTGACTCGCTCACCGATCTGGCGTTGATGGTGGCTTACGGACGGTTGGCGGCGTCGGGCACCGGAGAGGTCTCCGACGTCAGCGAAGCGCCCGGCTTCCTCTCAGAGCGGGAGATCATCGACCGCTACAGCACCGGAATCGGCCGCGGCCTGGGCGATTTCGGGTTCTATCTGGCGCTGGCCTTCTTCAAGATGGCGGGCATTTTCGAAGGTATCCACTACCGATACGTCAACGGGCAGACCGTGGGCGACGGGTTCGCGTTCGCCGGGGACGCGGTGCACTCCCTGCTGGACGCAGGACTGAACGCATTGAAGGAGAACTGACATGGAATTCGCGTACGACGCCAAGACCAACGAAATAGTCGCCGAACTGACGGCGTTCATGGACAGCCACGTCTATCCCGCCGAGAAGACGTTCCATGAGCAGCTGGCGGCTCTGGACAACCGGTGGGCCTGGGACAGCGTCCCGGTGCTCACCGAGCTGCGCGCCGAGGCCCGTAGTCGCGGTTTGTGGAATCTGTTCCTGCCCGGCTCCAAGGGTGCCGGTTTGACCAACCTGCAGTACGCGCCGCTCGCCGAAATCACCGGCCGGAGTATCCAATTGGCGCCCGCCGTCTTCAACTGTGCCGCACCGGACACCGGAAACATGGAGGTGCTCAATGAATTCGGCACCGAAGCGCAGCAGCGCCAATGGCTGGAGCCATTGCTGGCCGGAGACATTCGGTCCGCTTTCGCGATGACCGAGCCAGACGTGGCCAGCTCCGATGCCACCAATGTCGAGCTGTCCATCGTGCGTGACGGCGACGACTACGTGATCAACGGCCGCAAGTGGTGGATCACCGGAGCGATGAATCCCAACTGCGCTGTCTTCATCGTCATGGGCAAGACGGACCCCAGTTCGGAGCGCCATCGTCAGCAGTCGCAGATCCTCGTTCCCAGGGATACCCCGGGGCTCGAGGTGTTGCGCGGTATGGAGGTGTTCGGCTACGACGACAACGACCACGGCGGCCATGCCGAGCTGCGGTTCACCGATGTCCGGGTGCCGGTTTCGAACCTGATCGGTGAAGAGGGCGGCGGATTCGCCATCGCCCAGGCTCGCCTCGGGCCGGGCCGCATCCACCACTGCATGCGGGCCATCGGCGTCGCGGAGCGCGCCATCGAAATGATGTGCCGGCGGGCCGCCGGTCGCGTCGCGTTCGGTAAGCCGCTGGCCGAGCAGGGCGTGATCCGCGACTGGATCGCCGAATCCCGCGTGCGGGTCGAGCAATTGCGACTGCTGGTGCTCAAGACCGCCTGGCTGATGGACACCGTGGGAAACCGCGGTGCGCACACCGAGATTCAGTCCATCAAGATCGCCACGCCGCTGACGGTGCAGTGGATTCTGGACAAGGCCATTCAGGTGCACGGCGCCGGCGGCGTATCGCAGGACTTCCCGCTCGCCGCGATGTACGCGGGCATCCGCACCCTGCGGTTCGCCGACGGGCCCGACGAGGTGCACAAGAACGCCCTCGCGCGCACGGAGTTGAAGAAGCACCTGGTGAGTTGACGCAATGTCGGCCTGAGAGCGCCGCCCGAGGCTATCTATCCTCAGCCGCGCTCTCGGGCCGACATTGTGAACGGGCGACTTTTATTTGCATCAGAAATGATGATTCAAATAGCGTGGTCGGGTGCGGCTAACCGGTTTCAGTGACGTCGGGTTGCGGATTCTGATCCGGCTCGCCGCCGAAGACGGCCAGCAGCGGATCTCGACGCGCCAGATCGCCGAGGAGATGCAGATCTCGTACACGCATGCGACCAAGGCATGCGCGCACCTGGCCGCTTCCGGGTGGCTCGATGCCGACCGCGGCCGGGGCGGCGGACTGGCCCTCACGGCAGCCGGCCGCGTGGCGCGGCTCGGCGACGTCGTGCAGTCGCTGGAAGACGACGGCGACACCGAGCTGGTCGATTGCAGCGGTCTCGATTGCCCGCTGCAATCGGCGTGCCGGCTCCGCTCGGCGTTGGCGCAGGCGAAAGCGGCGTTCTATGCGTCGCTGAACACCACGACGGTCGCCGACCTCGCGCAGCCGCCGACCAGGAGCCTGCTCATCAGCCTCGGTGCGCCGGCCGCGCAGATCGATTCCCGTTCCGATTGAACCGAATGGCTCGCTAATTCGTGGTGCCCATAACCGCTGCGCAAGGGGACCACGATGCAACTTTCCGCACGCCTGCCCGCTGACCTCGCGGCAACCGCCGTGGCCCTGGTGGTCGTCGCACCACTGATACCGGTCGCCCCGACCGTCGAGCATTCCTCGCCACCGACCGTGACTCGGGAAATCCGTTTGGCCGCAACGGTTCCGCCGGGCGGGTTGATCACCAGTTTCGTGCAGAACCAGGGGATCTACTGCTCGATCATCTGTCCGCTACTGGCGCAGACCGTCACGACGGGCATCACGACGACGCTGCTGGAGCCGGGCGTGTTCCTCGCGGCACTGCCGGCGGACGGTCCGCTCAAGGCGCTCGGCATCGCCGGCGCGTCGATGACGGGGCCCACCGCCGCGGCCATGGATCGCGCGATCGATGCGGATGCGGCCATTCCCGCAAAGCGGGCGCTGAACGCGTTCGAGGTCGCAGTGGTGGGTCTGCTCAACATCGGCCCCGCGATCACGGGCGGTCCGGGGGCCGTCTTGAACGCGTTCCAACAGTTCCGGCAGCAGACCTACGACGCGCTCAACGCGCCCGTCGTACGGAACCCCGAGCCGACCGTCCAGCCGCGCGGCGTGTTCCAGGTCGCGGTGATCGGCGTCATCAATGTGGTTGCGGCCGTGATCTTCCCGGCCTTCAACGACTTCCTCGCGGGTGCGTTCCACGTGCCCGACGCCGTTGCACAGGAACTGGCGAGAAGCGGCAACCCGGTGCGCGCCGTGATGGCGGGAGTCCAAACCGCCGTCGGCGTGGTGACCGCGGCCGGCACCGTCATCGGGAGCACCATCGTCACCGAGGCCAACAAGGTGCGCGCCGCGGCCATGCAATCCGCCGCTGCTGCGCCGGCGGCAGCGCCCAAGGTCGTCAGCACCTCTGCTGTGGCTCCGACGCTGCCGACGTCACTGCCCAAGTCCAAGAAGACGGAGCTGTCGACACCTATCGACGACGTGAACAAGTCGACGCCGCCGAAGCCGCGCGGTCAGGTCCTCAACCCGCTGGCCGGTCTGGCGAAAGGGCTGACGAAAGCACTGACGCCCAAACCGAAGCCGAAGTCCAAGACCGAGTCAGACGGCAAGTCCGTAGTTCAGTCCAACGACCGCGGCGCCCAATCCGGACTGCCGTCCCGCCCGGCCTTGCGCGCCAATCGGTGATTACGCCCCCGAAGCAGTCGCAGCTGTAACAGCGACTCGGTCCAGAACGCTGACCGCGGCGTCGACGTCCACGTCGAGTCGAACAGTTTCTTGGTGGCGGCCAACGCGTCGGGGGAGCGCTCGACCAGCTGTGCGGCCAACTCTTCGGCCGCTGCCAACGGGTCTTCGGCGACCGATGTGACCAGTCCATAGCCCAGGGCTTCGGTCCCGGAAAACACCTCGGCGGTCATGGTCAGCCGTTTGGCCACATCCATCGGTAGGAGTTCGCGCAGTGTCACAGACCCGGTCATGTCGGGGATCAGTCCCCACCGGGCCTCCATGACCGACAGCTTGCAATCCGGCGTCGCGATCCGGAAGTCCGCGGCCAGGGCAACCTGCAGACCACCGCCGTAGCAATGGCCGTGCACCGCCGCGATCACCGGGACCGGCAGCTCGCGCCACGCCCAGCAGGCCTGCTGGAACAGGTTGGTCTTCTGCCCGGGGAGCTTGCCGAAGTTGCGCACGGCGCTCAGCCCCTGCAGTTTGGCGCCGGCGAAGTCCAGTCCGGTGCAGAATGCGCGTCCGTCACCGCGCAGGATCACGACCCGCACCGAACGATCGCGGGCCAGCTGGCCGGGGACGGTGGCGAGCGCTTCCAGCATGGGCAGATCCAGGCTGTTCATCTTGTCCGCCCGGTTGAGCGTCGCGTAAGCGATGCCATCGCGGATGTCGACAGTGATCCGGTCCGTTGTCATGGACGCAGGATAGTGCGGCCCGGGCGGTACCACGGCAACCGCCGAAGCTGTGGGTTTTTGGTGAAAATGCAGAAACGGCCACGTGGCTGCGAGGGTCGCCCTACTGTCCTGCGGCAGTGCCACTCTGCGATTTTCAGCAAACCATGCACCGCGCGGCGTTTACTCCCGAGACAATTGATTCCGTTTCGCGAAGAGTGTGTCCGAAACCGGAATCGATACGCTACTGTGATCCGCGTGACAGGCGAGGCGCGGGTGACCATGGCGGAACGCCAGCGCGCGAAACGCGCTGAGCTGGTGCGCGAAGAGGTCATCGAAGCTGCTTTGGCGGAGTTCGCCGAGCGCGGATATCACCAGACCTCGATCAGTCACATCGCCAAGCGGCTCGGGTCCGGTCATTCGATGTTCTACCGGTACTTCGAGAACAAGCGCGACATCGTCGACCACGCCGTACGCCAGGTCAACGCCCGCGTGCTCGCCGCGATCGGTGACTCGACGCCGGGACGGCTGGCATCCATCACCGAGTTCCGCGATCACCTGCTCGGTATCGGGATGGCCTACAGCGAACTGCTGGCCGACGAGCCGCGCTTGATGCAGTTGATCGTGGTGCAGGCGGCCGGCGTCGATCAGCAGATGACCGAGGAATTCCAGCACCTCTTCGACGACGGCGCCCGCGTCCTCGCGACGATGCTGCGCGACGGCATCAAGCAGGGTTACATCCGGGCCGACGTCGACGTGCGGGCCACCGCCCAGACGATCTGCGCCATCCCGTTCGGTATCGCCCTGCGCTACGGGCAGAAGCCGAGCCGTGAGGAACTGCTCGCGCAGACCTTCGCAAGCAACGAACTGGTGTGCCGTGGCATCGCCACCGAGTGGCCGGAATCCGGCCGGGAAGCAGCCGCGCTGTGACCGACCAAGCACAAACCGGAGGGCTGGCGAAGTGGCCGGCGATCAACGAGGCCATCGAGTGGGTGCGCCGTTACCTGCAGAACCATCCGATCGCGTCGCTGAGTACCGCGGGCGGTCAGATCGTGCTCGGGTTGCGGGCCTTGGAGTATCTGTTCCGCGACATCGTCAAGCGGACTTTCCAGTGGCGCGAGTTCCTGGATCAGGCCGCGTTCATGGCCGGAACGGCTTTCACGCCAACGGTTCTGGTGACCATCCCGATCAGCGTGACGTTGTCGATCCAGTTCGCGTTGCTGGCCGGCCAGGTCGGCGCCTCGTCCCTGTCAGGTGCGGCCACCGGTCTGGTGGTCATCCGGCAGGGCGCCCCGCTGGTCGCGTCGCTGTTGCTGGCGACGGCCGTCGGTTCGGCTGTCTGCGCCGACCTCGGGTCGCGGACCATGCGTGAGGAGATCGCCGCGATGGAGGTCATGGGGGTTTCCCCGATCCAGCGGATGGTGGTGCCGCGGCTGGTCGCACTGGTGCTCATCGGTGTGCTGCTCACCGGCGTCACCAGCTTCGTCGGGTATCTGGCGAGCTACATGTTCAACGTGTACCTGCAGAACGGCACCCCGGGTTCGTTCATCGCCACGTTCTCGTCGTTCTCGACGGTCGGGGACCTGGCGCTGGCCATGGTCAAGGCGATCGTCTTCGGCGTGATCGTGGCGGTGATCAGTTGCCATAAGGGGCTCGATACCCGTGGTGGTCCGGCCGGTGTGGCCAACTCGGTCAACGCCGCGGTGGTCGAGTCGGTGCTGCTGATGATGATCGTCAACGTTGTGATGAGTCAGCTGTACGTCATCATCTTCCCGAAGACGTCGATCTGACATGGCGGCTCCCTCAACATTCACCCCGGGTCTGCTGCGGCCGGTCGCCGCGGTCGGCAACGGGCTGCTGAAGGCGGCCGGGCGCACCGGTCACATGGTCGAGTTCTTCGGCAGGGTGGTGCTGGCCATGCCGACGATGTGGGTTCGTTACCGCAAGGAATTCCTGCGGCTGCTGTCCGATATCACGTGGGGTAACGGCTCGATCGTGGTCGGCGGCGGCACGCTGAATGTGGCTGGGGTGCTGGGCATCACGGCCGGGGCGCTGGTGGCGATCGAGGGCTACAACGCGCTGAACCTGTTGGGGTTGGGGCCGGCCACCGGTCTGGTCTCGTCGTTCGCCACCACGCGAGAACTTGCGCCGGCGATGATCGCCATGGCGTTCATCGCGCAGGCCGGCTGCCGGTTCACCGCGCAGCTGGGCGCCATGCGGATCAATGATGAGATCGACGCGCTCGACACTCTCGGGATCAATTCGGTGGCGTATCTGGTGGCCACACGGGTGATGGCCTCGATCATCGCGGTGGTGCCGCTGTTTCTGGCGTCGTTGGCCCTGGCTTACCTGTCGTGCCAGCTGGTCAGTGTGATCGCCGGCCAGTCCACGGGCACCTATCTGCATTACTTCGGTCTGTTCCTGGAGGGCCGGGATGTGCTGTTCGCGACGATCAAAGCGGTGGTGTTCGTGTTCATTTCGTCGACCATGCAGTGCTACTACGGCTACTTCGCCTCAGGTGGTCCGGCAGGTGTCGGGGTGGCGGCCGGTCGGGCGATGCGCGGCAGTGTCACCGTGGTGATGATCGTCAACATGCTGCTCACGATGGCGCTGTGGGGCGTCATCAGCGGCGCAAGGTTCGGTGGCTGATGGGTAACTCTTTCGATCACGACCCGCGCGGCTCGACCGACCGCAAGCTGGGCGTCATCGGCACGATCTTCGCGGTCATCGCCGCGATCGCCGCGGTACTGATGGTGGTCAAATCCCAAGGCAAGCTCGATGATTTCATCCGGGTCGACCTCAAGCTCATCAACATCGGTGACGGGCTGCCGGAGCGTTCGGATGTGAAGTTCCGCGGCGTCATCGTCGGCATGGTGTCGAGCGTGACGCCCTCGCAGCACGGCCAGCCGAACGTGGTGCACGTCAACATCCAGCCGCAGTTCGCGCCGCAGATTCCCGACAATGTGACCGCGCGCGTGGTGCCGGCGAACCTGTTCGCGGTGTCGGCTGTGCAGCTGGTGCAGAACGGCAGCGGCGCGCGGCCCATCCGTTCGGGCGATGTGGTCATGGAAGACCAGACCTTGCCCACGGTGCTGTTCCAGAATGTGCTGGCCAAGCTGCGCCAGCTGCTCAAGGCCGTCGGTCAGTCACCCGATGCGAACAACGTCGGTGTCTTCGCGGCCATCTCCGAGGCCACTCACGGCCGTGGGCAGAAGCTCACCGATGCCGGCGGTGGTCTCAACAGGGTTATGCAGCAACTGAATTCGGTGGTGGCCTCCGACGACACCGGGCCGACGACGCTGTCGGCACTCAAAGCGGCATCCGAGAGCCTGCGTACGGTGTCACCGGATCTGTTCGCCGCATTGGACAGTTCGGTCAAGCCGATGCGGACGCTTGCCGAAAAGCGTTCGCAGTTGACCAGTTTCCTCACCGGTGGGCTGAAGACCACGGGAACACTCCGTGATGCGTTCGACCACCAGATCGACCGGATGATCCAGGTCAGCACCGGCCTGACACCGGGGCTGGGTGTGATCGCGGATCATGCCGGCGAGTTCCACGGGATTTCGACACGGCTGCAGGCCCTCGCGAACAAGGCATACGACGAAGCCTGGAACCCGGTGACCAACCTGTTGACCGTCAAGGCGGTCATCTCGATGAATCCGTCACGGCAGTACACCCGGGCCGACTGCCCGCGGTATGGGGCAATGGAGGGGCCGAGCTGCCACACAGCGCCGGAAACCCCGACGGCGCCTGACCTCATCCCGGGGTTGGCCTCTATGGGCATGGCCCCGCCCGCGTGGGTTCCCGAGAATTACCCCAACACCGCTCCGCCGCGGTTCTCGGTGCCGATCGTGCCCGATTTCCCCGGGCCGCCGGACCCCGATGCGCCCCCGGCACCTCAGGCGGCGCCCGCTCCGGGGCCCCAGGCCGTGCCGGCCCCCGCAGGGCCACCGCTGCCCGCGGAAGCCGGCGCACCCGCCCAGATTCAGCAACAGTCCGCGCCGCTCTACGGCGGAACAGTCGGGCCGGTCGGTAGCGACGTTGAGAAGGATCAGTTGAGCAAGATCGTCGGTGGCCCAGCCACATCCGCGACCCAACTGTTGCTGGGTCCCGTTACCCGCGGGCAAGACGTACAGGTCACTCCGATTCCGGAGGGGCAGCGATGAAACTGAAACGCACCACCGTCCTGTTCCTGACTCTGTTTCTGGTCTTTTCGGTCGCGGTCACCTGGATGGTGTTCGCCACCTTGCAGCGCAACATTGCCGGGCCGACCACGAGCTACTCGGCCATGTTCAAAGATGTATCGGGCCTGGCCGAGGGCGATGACGTCCGGGTGGCCGGCGTTCGGGTGGGCCGCGTCGACAAGATCGACCTGACCTCCGACTATCGGGCCAAGGTCACCTTCCAGGTGCACAGCAACCAGACCCTCTACACCAACACGCTGGCCTCGGTGACGTACCAGAACATCATCGGGCAGCGCTACGTCGGACTCAGCCAGGGCGAGGGTGAAAAGCGGAAACTGCCTGCCGGCGCGCAGATTCCGGAGAATCGGACCAATCCGTCATTCGATATCTCGTACATGCTCAACGGTTTTGAGCCGCTGTTCACCGAGCTCGACCCGAAGCAGGTGGACAACCTGACGGGCGCCATCATCCAGGCGTTCCAGGGCAACCAGGGTTCGCTGTTGACGTTGACCACTCAGGCCTCCGTGTTGACGCAGACGCTGGCGGGTCCGGACGCGGCGCTGGGTGATCTGATCGCCAACCTGGACAAGCTGATGACGACGCTGGCCAAGCAGAGCCAGAACCTGGAGATGATGCTGAGCCAGACGTCGGCGTCGCTGGCGGCGTTCAATGGTCGGCGTGAGGAACTGCTCGCTTCGGTGGGGTCGATCACTGCGAATGTGAATCGGCTGTCGCAGATCGTCAACGCGATCACCCCGAACATGCAGCAGTTCATCGCCCGCGATCCCGGCTTCTTGAAGTACAGCACCACCGATGGAAAGGCCCGGTTCGGCTACATGATGGCCAACGTGCCCCTGCTCTTGAAGGGTCTGAGCCGGATGACGCAGGACGGCTCGTACCTGAACGCGTATCCGTGCGACGTCGACTTCGCCCTGTGGCGCGGCCTGAAGCAGTGGTTCCAGAACTTCGTCATCGCCGCCACCCCGGGTAACGGCAACGAAGTGTGGCACACGGCGGTGTGCCGATGAGCGGCCTGTTCGGTGGCCCGCTCCGCCCGGCGAACATCCCGGGTGGGCGGCAGCGAGTTCTCGAGGACTACAACAAGTTCTGGCTCGGCGTCATCGGTCTGACGGTGATCGTCGTGATGGTTGCCACGGTGGTACTGATCAGCGTGCTGGACTTCGGCAGGAAGCAGTACACCGCCGAGTTCGCCCAGGCCGCTGCCATCAAGTCGGGCAATGGGGTGACGATCGCAGGCATCCACGTTGGTGAGGTGCAGGACGTCGCCTTGGCCGGCGACCACGTGGTGGTCACGTTCAAAGCCGACAAGAACGTGCGACTGGGGTCGGAGACCCGCGCGGCGATCAAGCTCACCACCATTCTCGGTTCGCGCTATCTGGAGCTCGCCCCCGCGGGCTCCGGTGAATTGCGAAGCAACACAATCAAATTGAGTCACACTGAAGTGCCGTATGACCTGCAGAAGACGCTGGAGGGCGCGACCAGCACCCTGGCTCCGCTGGATGCTGACCGGATCGCCGAGTCGGTGCGAGTGATGAGTGCCAGCCTGCAGGGCCTGCCCGACGCTCTGCCGCAGGCGCTGACCAACCTCAATTCCCTTGCCGGCGTGATCCAGTCTCGTCGTGATCAGCTGGGCACGCTGATCTCCAACGCCGATACGATCGCGGCACTTTTGCATCGGCAGAAGGCCGATCTGGGTGCACTGGTGTTGCAGGGCAACCAGATTCTCGGCGAAATCACCACGCGGCGGGCAGCGGTGCAGCGCCTGTTCGACGGGGTGACATTGCTGGCCGACCGGGCGAATACGATTCTGGGCGATGAGCCGCAACTCGACGCGCTGATCAACAGCCTGCATGACTTCGCCAAGATGCTGGCCGACCATGATGCGCTGGTTCGCAGCATCCTGCAGAACGCACCGATCGCGGCGCGCGACTTCGCCAATATCTTGGGGAGTGGGAATGCCGCGGATGTGACGCTGTCCGGTGGTCTCATGGTGGATTCCTGGATGTGCGCCATCAGCGGCCGGGCCCGGCAGTTCAACATCGTCGAATACTTCAAGGACTGCAAATGAGTAAGCGAGCCTTGATGATTGCCGCGGCTGCCGTTGTCACGGTCGTGGCGTTGGTGACGACGGCGGCCATCTTGGTGCCGCGATTCTGGCACCGTGACATCAGAGTGACTGCGCACTTCGAGGACGCCGTCGGACTGTATCCCGGCAACGCGGTGTCGGTGCTGGGGATGCAGGTCGGCAGGGTCGACACGGTGGAGAACAAGGGTGGCTATGTCGAGGTCGTCATGGACATCGATCGGAAGGTCCCCGTCCCGAGCGACGTCGTGGCCGCAACCGTTTCCGCCTCGATCCTCACCGACCGGCATATCGAGCTGACCCCGCCGTACCGTGGTGGCCCCAAGCTCCGCGACGGCGACCTGATCGGAATTGGGAACACCAGGACCCCGGTCGAATTCGACCGGACCCTGGCCATGATGGACAAGCTCGGTACCGCCCTGCGCGGTGACGCCAAAGGCGGTGGGCCGCTGGGTGATCTGGTGAATCTGGGCTCCCAGATCTCGGCGGGCAACAGCGACCAGATCAAGTCGACGCTGACCAAATTGTCCGAGGCGCTCAAGGTCGGACCTGACGGTGGTGCCAAGACCCAGCAGAACCTGCAGCAGATCATCCGCAGCGTCTCGGATTTGACCCAGTCGGCGGCCGACAACGATGCCGCCATCCGCACCTTCGGCAGCAACGTGCACCAACTCAGCGACATCCTCGCGGACCAGAACCTGGGATCAGGGCGCACCGGCGCCAAGGCCAACGAGATCCTCCAGCAGGTGAGCGGTCTGCTGGATCGGCACCGGGATCAGCTGAAGGGCGCATTCGGTGACCTGGACACGATGACCAAATCGCTGGCCGACAACAAGCGT
This sequence comes from Mycolicibacterium sp. P4_G11, assembly GCF_056555145.1. Classification (NCBI taxonomy): domain Bacteria; kingdom Bacillati; phylum Actinomycetota; class Actinomycetes; order Mycobacteriales; family Mycobacteriaceae; genus Mycobacterium; species Mycolicibacterium sp. P4_G11. The sequence goes on along the minus strand of NZ_JBFUJW010000007.1, from coordinate 18,266 downwards.
GAGCTGACGGAGACCATTGACGTGCTGCCACTGACGCTCGACAACTTGTACAACGTCCTGGACCCGGTCGGCGGTAGCATCCGCGTCCACCTGTTGACCGACAAGGTGATTCTCAACAACAACCTGAACAAGGAACTCTGCAACCTCATGGGCCTGAAGCAACTCGGTTGTGCGACAGGCACATTGCAGGACTACGGGCCAGATTTCGGCCTGGGTTCGATGCTGGACTTGATGGGCAACGGCATCGGTCCGTCTGGTCAGGGCGAACCGCCCAAACCCGGCGCGAAGCCGGCACCGGCCGCACCCGCTACACCGACAGGGCCGACACGATGATCAGTCCCACTTCTGTACTTCGCGGCGCGCGCTGGACCGTTGTGCTCGGCGGCGTCCTGCTGATGACCGGCTGTGCCGCAGGCCTCGACAGTGTGCCCTTGCCCTCCCCGGGTTCGAGTGGGCCGACGTACTCGTTGAATGCGGTATTCACCGATGCGCTGAATCTGCCGGCCAAGGCGAAAGTCCGCTTGTACGGTGCCGACATCGGTGAAGTCACCTCTATCGAGGCGCAGGATTTCACCGCCAAGGTGGCCATGAAAATCCGTAAGGATGTGCCGCTGCCGGTGGGCAGCACCGCCGAATTGCGTGCTGCCACGCCATTGGGCGACGTGTTCCTGCAGATTCGTCCGCCGTCGCGCACAGACGGTGGCCCACTGCTGCACAGTGGCGACACCATCCCGCTGGCGGACACGGCGTCCGCGCCGACGGTCGAGGAACTGCTCAATTCGCTGGCGATGTTGGTCAACGGCGGTGCCGTCCGTGCTTTGACGATCGACGTCAACGGGGCCGGCCGGGTCGTTGGGGGCCGCGGGGAGAAACTGGCCGGATTGATCTCGGAAACAAATCAGTTCTTGTCGAAGATGTCGGCGCGCTCGGCGCAATTGGATTCGACATTGCGCAGTACGTCCAACATGGCTGCCGAAGTGGCCAATCACCAACAGACCATCGACACGGCGTTGTCGGCCGGCGGCCCGGCGCTGGCCGTCATCTCCGACAACACCACTGCGATCATGGATGTGGTCGACAACGTCGGCAGGATCACCCGGCAGCTGGCGAAGTTCCCGTCGATGCAAGGCACGGACACCCGCAGCTTCATCGCCGATATCAACAAGCTGTCACAGGTCTCCAACGACATCGTGTTGGACCCGAACCTCACGCTGACCGCGTTCAACCGACTGATCGGCGTCGTCGTCAAGTCCACGAATTCGGCTGCGCTGCATGGACTTGCGTCAGTCGAGAAGATCGCGATCGGAGCCCTGCCGGACAAGAACTACGCGGGTGACCCCGGCATCCACGGACCTGACGGCACCGACTGGCACCTGATGATCGGGAGCCTGCGGTACGAGTGGAACATGATTGTCGGGCGAGTCAACGGGGCCGATCGCCCATGATCACCCTTCTCAATTCCGTTCTGGCAGTGGCTATTCGCTTTGTCAAGGCTGTGGCCAGTCGCAAGATCTTGCTGGCGCTGGTTGGCCTGGCACTGACCGCGGTGGTGGCCTTCGCCTACATCGCGATCGATGGCCTGCGGTTCAACCCGTTGCACCGGACCATCGCGGTGCGGATCTTGCTGCCCGAATCCGGTGGGCTGCTGACCAATCAAGACGTCACGCTGCGTGGCATCCCGATCGGCCGGGTATCAGCGGTCAATCTCACCAACAACGGTGTCGAGGCGGTCGCGTCCATCGACGCGTCTGCCCGCATACCGAAAGACTCGCCGGTGCGGGTGTCGGGTCTGTCCGCCGCGGGTGAGCAGTACCTGGACTTCCGTCCCGACAGTGGCAATGGACCGTATTTGGCTGACGGCGCGGTTATTTCGGGCAAGCAAGCCAGCATTCCGGTGACGCTGCCGCACATCATCGACCACAGCCGCGGCGCGCTGGCGCAGTTGGATGCAGACAAGCTCGGCAAGATGTTCAACGAGCTGCATGTGACCAAGGACGGCCCGCGCAAGCTCGCCGCGATCCTCGACGGCGCCAGCTTGCTCGCGAACACCGTCGACTCAGTGCTGCCGGAGACCACGAGCATGATCCGCAGCACCCGGGTGGTGTTCGGCACTGTCGCCGCCGTCCGTCCGGGCCTGCAGGCGACAACCAAGAGCCTGGAAGCGGTGCTGGGCGGCGTGAACAAGATGGACGGCGGCTTCCGCACGTTGGTGGAGCGGGGTGAGCCGCAGTTGGCCACGCTGGACAACCTCATCGCTGACAACCGCCAGAATGTGGTGCAGATCCTCGGGAACCTGACCACGGTGTCGCAGATCATCTATCAGCGCATTCCTGCGCTGGAGTACATCTGGCGGCCGGACCGCGATCCGTTCATCGACCGGTTCTCCGCCATGGTCCACGACGGCGGGATTTGGGCGCTGGGTGACATCTATCCGAAGTACCGGTGCGACTACGACCTGCCGCGTCACTCCCCATCGGATGCGAGTTTCCCAGAGCCGTACAAGTACACCTACTGTGAGGACAAGGATCCATCGCTGTTGGTTCGCGGCGCCCGTAATGCGCCGCGGCCACCGGGTGACGACACTGCCGGCCCGCCGCCGGGATACGACCCCCACGCGGTGACCGACAAGACCCCGCACTACCCGGGTTACACCATTGACACCCCATACGGAGGTCCAGTCATGCCGGTGCCTCTGCCGAACTGACGGGCCACGAGATACGCGAGAAGTGATGAGTAAACGAACTGCCAGTGCGGACGTCTTCGAGCAGGTGCAGGACACGGAGACCGAAGCCGCCGAGGCGACCGATTCGTCGGTCGAGCCTGATGCCGAGGCTGCCGAGGTGACGGAGGCAGACGCGGCCGCCGAGGCCACGGAATCAGCCGCAGCGACATCGAAGCGGCGGGTCGGTCTGGCCGCGCTGGTGTGCGCGTTGCTGTTCACGGTGTTGGTTGCGGCGCTGGGATTTCTGGGTTGGCGGCAGTACGAGCAGTACCGGCTCACCGAAGCGAGTGAGGCCGGGTTGCAGGCGGCCAAGGATTACGCCGTGGTGCTGACGACGTTGGACGCCAAGAACATTGACGAGAACTACCGCAAGTCGCTCGACGGTGCCACCGGCGAGTTCAAGGATGCGTACAGCCAGGGCGCCAACCAGTTGCGGCAGGTGCTGATCGACAACAAGGCATCGGGGACGGGCATCGTCGTCGCTGCGGCGGTGAAGTCGGCGACACCCGACAAGGTCGAGGTGCTGCTGTTCGTCGACCAATCGATCACCAACGCGAACAACCCGAGCCCGCGTATCGACCGCAACCGCATCGACATGACCATGGAGCGCAACGGCGACCGGTGGCTGGCCAGCAAGGTTGAAATCCTGTGACTACCAAGGAAGCTGACGTGCCCGAAGACGTCGAACGCGTGGATTCCGAAGAGGCGCAACCCGAGCCCGCCGGACCCAAGACCTACACCATTCGTCGCTCGATCTGTTGGGCTGTCGTGGCCGTGGTGATCGCACTGACCGCGGCGGCCGGCACCACAGGGTGGCTGGTTTTCGCCCAGCACCAGCGCGACGCCGAAGCCGCGGGGGCGCTGGATGCGGCACGCAGCTATGCCGTTCTCCTGACCACTACCGATCAGAACGCCATCGACAAGAACTTCGCCGATGTTCTCGGCGGTGCCACGGGCAAGTTCAAAGACACCTACAGCAAGGCCGCCGCGACCATGCGAAAGATGTTGATCGACAACAAGGTCAGCACAACGGGTGTCGTTGACGACGCGGCAGTCAAGGCCGTCCGCGGTGACGATGTCGACGTGCTCCTGACCGTGAAGCAGGACGTCACCAGCGCCGCGGTGAAAGACAAGAAGACCGACTACGTCAGCGTGTCCATGACGATGCGAAAGGTGGGGGATCGATGGCTCGCAGCCGACGTGATGCTCGCTGGAGCGGGCGGTAAGCGTGGCAACTAGGGTCCGGGCGGCCCTCGCCGCCTTAGGTGCAACAGTCGTCGCTACGACGTGTTTTACAGGTCTGCCGACCGCCCACGCAGCGGTCGACAGCTTCTGCGCCCAACTGGGCGCCGTGTGGGACGGCGGCGCCTGCACCGCGGTGGTGAAATCCCAGCGCGAAGCGGAAATGCTGCTGTCACTGCGGGTTCCGGTCGAGTTGATCGACAACCCGACCGCCGGGCCGGTGCTGCGTGATTACTACACGCGGCTGTTCAACGGCTGGCGCAACACCGGCAACACCACGCCGCGCGACAGCAGCGCCCGCGCCGACTACGAGATCATTCCCGGACCCGGTGGCCTGCAGTCGGTGGTGGTCCACGAGATTTTCGAGCCGTTCGGTGTCCAGGCCAACAACGCCTACCGGTCGTTCGCGTTCGACATGAATGCCGGGCGCAGGCTCTACCTGCCCGACCTGTTCCGGGCGGGAGTCAATGCCAATCAAGCGGTTTCAGCGGCCGCGGCCCCGATCCTGCCGCCGATCCTCGACGCGGTACCGCCGCCGCATACGCCGGGCACCTACCCGTTCACGGTGCCCGAATTCCAGCCGGACAGTGCCGGCCCCGGCTACTCGGGCAACTATCGCGCGTTCGCGCTCACCGGCGACTCGCTGCGGCTCTACATGCCCGATCAACCGATGATGCGCGAAGAGCCCACGCCTCCGGGACAACGCGTCTGGTCCATGGATGGCGGCACCGTCGTCGCCAACATTCCGCTGGCCGCATTGGCCGGTCAGCTGAAGCCACAGTACGGCGGCTGAGGTCAGGTCTCAGACCCGGTCGCCGGCCTCCGTCGTGGCGGGCGGGTAGGTCTCAAAGACGAACAGCTGACCACCGATTCGAATTGTGTCGCCGTCGTGCAGTTCAGCCGTGGCGCGGATCCGTTCTCCGTTGACATGGACTCCGTTGGCCGATCCGAGGTCGGTGATGATGTGAGTGGTGTCTGCATTGTTGATGACGGCATGGTGCCGGCTCACCTTGTCATCGGGCACGACGAGGTCATTGTCGGGATGCCGTCCGATGCGGGTGGCCGACCCCTTGAGTCGATGAACCTGATCACGCACGTCGCGTAGGACAGCGGTGACACGGCTTGTCAGGGTGGTCGCGTCGGGCTCGAAGGCGATGATCGTCTGGGCGGCGGCCTGTGCATTTCGTTGTACGTCGAGCGGCTCCTGGCGCAGGATTTGTTCATACAAGGTGCGCAGTGCCGGCGCGGGGTCGATACCGAGGTCCTCCGACAACGCGGTCTTGAGCCGATGGTAGGTGTCCAGCGCATCGGATTGGCGGTCGGTCAGGTAGTAGGCCGTGATCAGCTGAGCCCACAGCGGTTCGCGGTAGGGGTGCTCGCCGACCAGGGTTTCGAGCTCCCGAACGATGGTATGAGCGCGGCCGCAGGCGATTTCGGCTTGGGCGCGTGCGGTATGCGCGAGGATTTTGTCCTCGGCCAACTCACTGCGCAACACATCGGTGAACGCGAAGTCGCGGAGGTCGTCGAGGACGGGGCCACGCCATTGACGCAGTGCGGCGGTGAGGTGAGTGCTGGCCGATTCGAAGTGTCCGGCGGCCACAGCGTTGATCCCGGCTTGTTGCTCAGCGGCGAACCGCGCCAGATCACTTTGTTCGGTGGTGATTTCGAGTCGGTAGCCATTGGGCGCGGTCGACACGACGGCGTGCGCGTCGACGCCGGCCTGCGTGATGATGCGGCGCAGATTCGACACGTATGCACTCACCGAGATCCGTGCGGCGGCCGGCGGTTCGTCTGCCCAAATGGCTGTGATCAGATCAGCGGCGCTGACCGCGCGGTTGGCGTTCGCGATCAACATGGCGAGCACCGCGCGCTGTTTCGGCGTGCCAACCTGAATCGGCGTGGACCCGACGCTCACCTGCAGTGGACCCAGCACACCGAACTGGATTTCGTGTCGCACGGGTAAAGCGTTCCATACCCAGGTGACACAGGCCGGGCGAATCAGGTACACAACCGCGGCACCGTACGTTGCCCGCTGACTCCATCGGATCAGAACGATTTGAAACACCGCATGGAAGAGCTTGGGGCGCCGACTTTCTGCAGGTCGGAACGGGTCCCGTCGGTGGCACTGCCGCAGCGTGGACGATGTCGCGACGCCTGGGACACACCCGATTCGGCCGATCGTGGGTGTTACGTTGCGGGCCGTCACGCAGGCCTGCAAGGGAAGATGGATGGTATCGGCACCCGCACGCGGTTCTGGCGCGCTCCGCTCGAGCAGCGCGCCCACAGTAGTTCGTCCGCACGACGCGGTCACTGCTGAACGCCCTCGACGCGATCGTCGTGAGGTTGCCCGCGCCGCGCTGCTGGCGGCCTTGCCCGTCCTGAGCCTGATCGCCGTGGTCCTCGGGTGGGACGCCGCGGTCCGGCTCGAGTTCTTTTCCGATCGTCTACTGCCCGCGCCGGCCACGGTCGTGCACGCTGCTGCTGAGATGTACAGCGATGGAACGCTGTTCGCCGATGCGACCGCGAGCTTTCGGCGGGCTCTGCAGGGTTTCGTCGTCGGATCGGTGATCGCCGTCGTGGTGGGCACCCTGACGGGCAGGTCGCGTGTGGCCCGGGGTCTGCTGGAACCGGTGATCCAGATCGTGCGGCCGATTCCCGCGATTGCCTTGGTGCCGTTGGCGATTCTGTGGTTCGGCATCGGCGAGGAGTCCAAGCTCTTTCTCACCAGCCTCGGCGTGTTCTTCCCGGTGTGGGTGAACACGCACGCCGGCATCGCCGCGACGCGCGACGACTACCTACGGGTCGCGGCGTCTCTGGGAGCGTCAAAGTTCTTGACGTTCACCAACGTTGTGCTGCCGGGAGCGTTGCCGTCCGTGCTCACCGGCCTGCGCCAGGGCATCGCGACGTCCCTCATCCTGATCGTCGCGGCCGAGCAGTCGGGGGTCACCGAGGGGCTCGGTTTCCGGCTCGACCAGGCGCGGCTGTTCAGCCAGCCGGACCGTTTGTTCGTGTGCCTGGCCGCCCTCGGCATCGTCGGTGCCCTCGCCGATCAGCTGTTCCACCAGGCCACCCGTCGCACCGTGCGCTGGGCGAAGGAACAGTCGTGACCGCCGACGACATCGCGGTCAGCTCGCTGACCGTGCGGTATCCGGGTGCGGGCCGCGCCGTCGTCGACGGCCTCGACCTCACCATCGACTCCGGGGCGTTCCTGGCGATCCTCGGGCCGTCCGGTTGCGGCAAGTCGACCCTGCTCAACGTCATCGCCGGATTCGTCCGGCCCACAGCAGGTTCGGTGACCTTCCGGGGCGAGCCGGTGACAGGACCGGGGCGCGAGCGCGGCGTGGTGTTCCAGCGCGACGTCCTGTTTCCGTGGGCCTCGGTCGGCAGCAACATCGGCTTCGCGTTACGGGCGGCCAAGGTGCCGCGAGCGGAGCGGCGTGACCGCATCGCCGAGTTGATCAATGCTGTCGGTCTGGCACCGGAGGTCGTGGGCAAGCGTCCCCACGAGCTGTCGGGCGGTATGCGGCAGCGCGTCGGCATCGCTCGCGCCCTGGCGAACAGTCCGCGAGTGTTGTTGATGGACGAGCCATTTGGCGCGCTGGACGCCTTGACCCGCCAGCAGATGCAGGACCTGGTGGTCGAACTGTGGGAGCGCACCCGGCCCACGGTCGTCTTCGTCACGCACGATGTCGACGAGGCGATCCGCATTGCGTCCTCGATCGTCGTGATGGATCACACCGGCGCCATCGCCGACCACGTCGACAACCCACTGCCGCGGCCCCGGCCCGCGAGCCGCCTCGGCGAATTCGACGACTACGCGGCATTGCGCCGTCGGCTACACGACCTGCTGCACGGGCAGCAGCCGGCCCTCACCTTGGGAGAACACGGATGAACACACGTCGGAGGCTCGCCGCGATAGCCGTTGCCGCGCTTGCGGTTCTGGGGGTCGTCAGCTGCAGCAATTCTGGCAGCAAGGACAGCGGGGCCGACGCGTTGACGCTGGCCTGGGTGGTCGATCCGTCCTGGGCTCAGGTACCCGTGGCGAACGACCTCGGGTACTTCAAACAGCACGGGGTCAACGTCAAGATCGTCCCGTTTCCGACCGGCGCCGCGGCGCTGGAGGCGTTGGCCGGCGGTGCCGTGGATGTGGCGAATGGCGGTGATGTCCCCACATCCGCGGCGGCACTGAAGAATCCGCACCTGCGGGTGTTCGCGGACGGGGCGATCTGGCCGGAAGGCAGGTTCGTCGCCCGCCGCTCAGCGGGCATCAACTCGATCGCCGATCTGGCCGGCCGCAAGATCGCGGTACCGCTGGGCAGCAGCGCGCACTACTTCGCGAGCCGGTTCCTGACCGAGGCGAACGTGAAAGCTGATCTGGTGCAGACCGGACCGGCCGAGATCGTCACCGCGATCGCCAATCACAACGTCGACGCGATCGCCGTCTTCCAGCCCGCGTTGGCGAAAGCGGTTGCGGCGCTGGGCAGCGACGCCATCGAGTTGCAAGGGAAGCAGAAGTACAACCAGCACAGCCTGTATCTGGCCAACGAGAATGTGCTCGCGTCGAAGAAACAGGCAGTCGGCAAGTTCGTCGCGGCGATCCGCAATGCCGATGCTCCGCTGTCCGGCAAGGACCCGGCCGCCCTCGCCGCGGTCGCGAAAGCAACCGGGCTGGACAACAACCTGATCAATCAGGTCTCGTCGGAATTCATCTACCAGACGCACCTCGGCCCCGAACTCGCAGGCGATCTCGCCGATCGCGCCCGCTGGGCGCAGAGCATCGGACGGATTCCCGCGGATCAGCGCATCCCGGACTACCAGAGCGTCATCGCCGGCTCCTTTGTGACGGAGAGCAATTCATGAGTGGGGCATACCTTCTCGGTTTGGGCGGCACGATCTCGATGCACCAGACTGCCCAAGGGGCGGTGCCGATCACGGGGGCGACAGAACTTTCGGAGACGGTCGTGGGTTTCTCCGGCGCCGAGAGCCTCGCGCTGGTCGGTGGGTCCGAGGTCGACTTCGAGTTGCTCGAACGCCTGGTCTCCAGGGCTCGGGAGCTCGTCGCCGACGGAATTGGCGGCATCGTCGTGACCACGGGCACGGACTCCATCGAGGAGGTCGCGGCGTGGCTGTCCTACCGAGAGAACTGGTCGGTGCCGGTGGTGGTCACGGGCTCGATGATCCTGGGCACCCGGCCGGATAGCGACGGCCGCGCCAACCTTGCCGACGCGTTGGCGGTGGCATCATCCGGCGTCGACATCGACCCGGTGGTGGTGTTCGCCGGCAAGATCTTCGATGGCCGTGAGGCCGTGAAGGTTTCGGGCGTCGTGCGTGATGCGTTCGATGCGCCGGGCCGCGGCCCGATCGGGTACGTCGTCGCCGGCCAGGTCCAATGGCACCGGTCGCGGGAACGGCGCAAGGGCCACGGTGATCCGACCGGTCCGATCCGGCCCGTGCCCCTGTTGTTGGCCGCGCTGGGTGATGACGGCTCGGTGCTCCGGGCTGCGGGGGATACCCAGCAGGCGATCGTGGTGGCGGCGAACGGTGCCGGCAATCTGCCGCCGAAACAGGCTGCGGCGGTGGAAGAACTCATCGACGGTGGCCGGCTCGTGGTGCTCACCACCCGGGCATCGGATGGCCGGGTCGCTCCGGTCTATGGCTATCCGGGCGGGGTGGCCGGTCTCGTCGAATACGGCGCGCAGCTGGCCGCGGGGATCTCGCCACACCGCGCACGGCTGTTGGTGACCCTCGGGCTGGCGCAGGGCCGCGACAACGACGGGCTGCGGGCGTTGATCGACAGCGAGATTCGCGCATGACCCGTGCCGTCGTCGACTCCGCGGTGGACCGCCGTGAACTTGTCGAACTCACCACGCGTCTGGTGGCCGCCGGACAGCCGTGGTGCGAGAACAGCCTCGATGGCCCGAGTCGCCCGCCGGAAGAGGAGCGCATCGCGCGTCCGGTGGCCGAGCTGCTACGCGAGTGGGGCTTCACCGTCGAACTGGTGGGGCGCACCCCGCAGCGGCCGAATGTGGTGGCGACGAAGCGATTCGGTGCCGGCCCGACCCTCATGCTCAACGACCATCTCGACACCTACCCGTCCGGCCCGCCGAGCCGCTGGCGCGTGTGTGGCGGAAACCCATACTCGGCCGTCGAATTGGACGGGCGGATCTACGCGCGCGGCACGTCGGACACCCGGGCCAACCTGGCCGCTCTGCTCACCGCCGCCAAGCGCGTCGTCGACGACCCGCCGCAGAGTGGGACGCTGCTGGTGGTCCTGACGGTCGACGAGGAGCGCAACGGCATCGAAGGGTCCAAGTACCTCGTCGACGAGTATGGCTTGCGCCCCGACGCGTCCATCACGGTCGAGCCCACCGCGTGGACTCATGATGGTCGCGGCGGTATCGCGTTGGCTGTCGCGCAGACCGGCCACGCGCTGCTGGACTTCACCGCACGCGGGCGGTCCAGCCACATCTGGCGCCCCGACACGGGCGTCAACCCGGCGCTGTTTCTCGCTGAGTTTCTGACCGGCATCACGGCGAATCCGGTTGGGGACTGGCCGGTTTCGGTGGTGGGGCTGAATGCGGGGGAGGCCGGCATGGCCCAGTTCACGCCGCTGCAGGCGACCGCGCGGGTCGCGGCAGTCAACATCGGCCCCGATGTCGTCGCCGGCCGGTTGCTCGAAGAATTCCACCATCGGCTGACGGCGGCGCGGCCTGACGGCATCGAGGTCGACGTCGAGTTCGCGCCCGGCCCGACGTTCGTCGCGGGCACCGTGCCGCTGGCGGCCGGCGATCCGCTCGTCGCGGCGATCACGAGGGCATACCGTGGCGTCACCGGGGACGACGTCCGCACCTACACCAAACCGGCGTTCAACGACACGATTCGCTTTCGCCACGTCGGCATACCCGCGGTCACCTTCGGCCCCGGCGACGACGGTTGGGCGGTCTATGACGAGAGTATCGGCATCGACACCATGGTCACTGCGGTGCAGGTGCTCGAAGCTGCTGTGCGGGAGTACTTTTCGGTCGACGACCTCGCTTAGTGCGACGCCAGGTGTTCGTGGACGCAGGCAATGAACGCCTGGCACGCCGCCGAACGCAGGTGCGGTTGCGGTGCGACGAGATGCACCCGGCGATGCATCTCGACACCGGTGACGGGACGCAGCGCCAGGCTGGCATCGGTGTCGGCGCGCGTGCGTGCCACCGACTCGGGCAGCAGCGCCACGCCGAGGTTCTGGCGAACGAAGTGGACAACTTCATCGACGCGGGTGACTTCGAAGGCCACGCGTCGCGGTACCTCGGCGAAACCTCGGTCGGTTTCGTGGCGCAGGCCGTATCCGGGCGGAAAGTCGATGAACGGCAATGCCGCGAGCTCGGTGACCGATACCGATCGTTGTTTGGCCAACGGGTGATCGCAGGGGATGACCGCGATCAACGACTCGGTGAACAGGTGCGTGAAACTCAACTGATCGGCTGCCCTGGAGACGTTGGAGCCGACGATGGCCGCGTCCAGCTTGCGGTCGCGGGTGGCGGTCAGCAGCACGTCGCTGCCACCACTGCGCAGCGTCACGCTGACATCGGGGTAGCGGGAGTGGAATGTCGCCATCAGCGTTGCGACGTCAAGGCTTTCGGAGGGGACCTCCATCATGCCGACCGTGAGGCGTCCGGTGACGATGCCGCTGAGTGCTTGGGCATCGACTTTGATCTGATCGAGTCCGGCGACCACCTGGTGCATCAGCGGCAGGAGCGCCTCGCCTGCCGGGGTCAGCGAGACCGACCGCGTCGTGCGTTCGAAGAGTGTCACGCCGAGCTCTTCCTCGAACTTCCGGACCTGCTGGCTGAGCGCCGATTGCACGACGAAGGAGCTTTCGGCGGCCTTCGTGAAGCTCTTGGCCTCGGCCAGGGCAACCACATAGCGCAACTGCTGCAGATTCATTATTCTTCACTTTCGGTGATCAATCGCATCATATCTATTCGTTGGACTCCTAGGTGAGTAGCCGAGAGGATGGGTCGATGTCGCGTGCGATTCCGCTTCGTCCCCAAGGTCCGTTGGCTAGCAATGACTGCTCGGTGGCAGCAGTGCGGGACGCCATCACCGCCGAATTCGACGAGCTGCCTTTCCTCGGCGACCTGCAGTGCTCACACGCCACGGTGGTCGCCGGCTCACTGGAGGAGATCGTCTTCACCTACACCGTCGGGCGGTCGGGTATCGCCGACAGCGGCTGGCTCAAACTGTGCTTCCGCTATTACTCCGACTGGGACCTGCAGACCACCGACCCTGCCGCGCGCGACTACGCGAGCGCAGAGCTGGTGAGCCGGTCACTGGTAGGACGTGCGTCCGAGGCAGGCGCCGCCACGGTGCAACAGTTGGCCGTTCGCTACGACGTCAAGGGCGGTGAGCGGCCGTTCCAGAAGTCGCTACTGATCCACGCCGTCGACGGCTACCTGCGTCCCGGTGATGTGATCGAGATCCGGCTGGGGGACCGGCGATTCGGAGGTCCCGGTACCCGCACGCAAACCTTCGTCGAGGACGAGTTCGAGGTGCATCTGTTCGTCGATCCGTTGGGGACCTCCCGAATGGCCCGCGCCGGCGTCAATCGGCTCGCCGTGGTGCCCGGCGTACCCGAACGCGTGGTCGTCCACGGCCCGCGGGTCGTGCGCAGCGACAGCGAGGCGGTGACCCTGCGCGCACACTTGCAGGACCGCTGGGGAAATACCTGCACAGGTATCGCCACCGAACTGCGGGCCCAGGTTGACGGCACCACCGTGGCCCGGGCGAGCACGCCGCAAACCGGTTGGGCGAGCGCGTCTCTCGCGGTGCCCGCGCGCGCCGCGCACATCCGGGTCCTCGCCGATACCGAGGCGGGCGTGCTGCCAGGGGAGACCAGGCTCGACGTGGTCGACGACCTGCCCGCACCCCGTGGCTTCTTCTGTGACCTGCACGTGCATTCCAACGACACCGTCGGCACCCAGGACACTGACTGGAACCTGCGCTATGCCCGCGACATCGGGGCACTCGACGTTGTGGGCTACACCGCCAACGATTTTCAGATCACCGACGATGCCTGGATCGACGTGGTCGCCGCCTGCCGGGCCATCTCGAACGAGGGCAGTCTCGTGTGCTTCCCGGGCGTCGAGTGGTGCGGCACCGCAGGTGTCGGCGGCGATCACAACGTCGTCTTTCTCAGCGAGGACACCACGCTCGCGCGTTCGCTGGAGTGGCACCAGGGGATGGCAAGCACCGTGCCGACGCCCCAAACCTGGCCCATCACAGAGCTTTACGCTGCCTACGAAAAGGATCCGGATTCATATCTGCTGATCCCACACGTGGGTGGCCGGCGCGCGATCCTGGACTGGCACCACCCCGAGCTGGAACGGCTGATCGAGGTGCACTCGACCTGGGGCAGCAGCCCGTGGTTCCTGGAGGATGCACTGGCCCGCGGACTTCGCCTGGGTGCCAGTGCGGCCAGTGACGAACACCGTGGCCGACCCGGCGGCGGCGCACCAGGAGCGAACATCTTCGGCGGATTCGGCGGTCTCACCGGGGTTCTCGCGCCGGCGCTGACCAACGCGGAGGTGGGCCGCGGTTTGCGTGCGCGCCGGACCTGGGCCACCACCGGAGCGCGCGCGGTGGCGCTGTTGCGCAGCGGGGATGCCTGGATGGGCGACGAAATCGACACGGAAGCAGACGAATTGCGCGTCAACTATGCGCTCTACGGAACTGCGGGCTGGGACGAGATCGCAATCTATGACAGCGCCGGGCGAGTCTGGCAGCGCGATCTGCATGCCGAGACCGGGTTGTCGAACGAGCTCGTTCGCATCCGGTGGGGTGGAGCGCGTCACCGCGATCGCTACCGGTGGGCGACCTGGTCGGGTCAGCTGCGGGTCGCAGGAACCGAAGTATCGAACGTAACACCGTGGGCAGCAACCCATCCTGAGCAATCATTCGAGTTTTCCGGTGACGCGGTGAACTGGCGGACCACGACGTACGGCTCGGATATCGGCATCGTCGTCCGGTTGGCCGATCTCGCTGCGGCCCGCTTCCACCTCCAGGCCTCGGCACATGAGGACGACCTCGACGTCGACCGCGAGTTCTCGGGCGCTGAACTGATCCGCGATGGTCATGTTGAAACCGCCGTGGGAGGCCTCAACTTACGGGTACGTGCTGAACGCGTGGCTGAGTTCTCAGCGCTCCCCACCACGGTGACCGGCGACCTCGTCTTCGATCTGCCGCAGGGCACCAGCGCGACGTACGTGCGCGCCACGCAGTCGGACGGCCATCAGGTGTGGACCAGTCCGCTGTTCGTCACTCGTTCGAGCGGCCAGCCGCGATGTCCGGCGACGGCCTGACATTGCACCCCACCCTGCTCGTCCGAAACCAAGGAAAACTGTGTTCTCTCATCGATATCTCGCCAAGCTGATTGCGCTGGGCGCCGCGGTAGGCGCCATCGCGGCGGTGACCGGATGCTCGCCGTCAACCCAATCGGCGTCGTCTTCGCCCGTGCCCCTACGACTGGGCTACCTGACTCGCATCACGCACGCGCCGGCGCTCGTCGGCGTCAATGACGGATTGTTCGCCCGGGAACTCGGGCCCGGAATCACCTTCACCGCGCAACCGTTCAGCGCTGGAACAGAGGAGATCACGGCGTTGTTGTCCGGCCATCTCGACGCGGCCTATGTGGGGCCCAACCCCGCCTTCAACGCCTGGCAGAAATCGAATGGCCAAGCCATCAAGATCATTTCGGGAGCCGCCAGCGGAGGTACCTCGATGGTCGTACAACCGGGCATCACCTCAGCCCAGGATCTCAGGGGCAAGACGGTCGCCGACCCGGCGCTCGGCGGCACCCAGGACGTCAGTCTCCGGGACTGGCTTGCGAAGAACGGGTTGCAGACCAACACGCAAGGCGGGGGTGACGTATCGGTCAAGCCGACCAACCCCGAATCGGCCATCGTCCAGCAGTTCGTCAGCAAGCAGATCGCCGGCGCGCTGGATTCCGCGCCGTTCGACATCCAGATGATCAAGGCCGGCGGCGTGCGGCTGTGGTCGGACCCGAACACCATCACCGTGCTAGTCGTACGCCAGGACTTTCTCGCGGCACATCCAGATGCCGTGGCGGGACTGTTGCGCGGCCAGGTCCAGGCCAACGACAAGATTGCTGCCGATTCCGCGTCAGCGGCCCAGTCCGCCAACGCTGCCCTGGCGAAAGTCCTTGGCAAGGGCCTGGATCCGGGCGTCTTGACGGAGTCGTTCAAGGAGACGACGTTCTCCAACGATCCCGGGATCGCGTCGTTGCGTGACCAGGTGAGCAAGGCCGTCGCAATCGGCTTGTTGCAGCCGCTCGACATCAACGGCTTGTTCGATCCGGCTCCGCTCAACGCGGTGCTCTCCGCGGCGGGCAAGCCGGCGGTAGCGGCGTGACCCGCTGCGCGCAGCCAGGTGAGTTCCTCGTGACAGTTCCTCCGCCGCCTCCGGCACCGCGGGTGGCGTTGGAACTTGTCGAGGTGACCAAGCGCTACGGAAAGGGCCGCACGACGGTAGCGGCTTTGGACACCATCAACCTGACCGTCGCCGAGGGCGAATTCGTCTGTCTGGTAGGTAGTTCCGGTTGCGGCAAGAGCACGCTGCTGTCGATCATCGCCGGTCTGGACGCACCCTCGAGCGGAGCGGTCGAGAACTATGGCCGTCGGGTCGCGTTGATGTTCCAGGAGCCGGCGTTGTTCCCGTGGCTGACCGCGGCAGCCAACATCGACCTGGCCCTGAAGGCACGCGCGGTACCGCGGGGTGTGCGTCGCGAACGCGTGGCACGACTGCTGGACACAGTCGGATTGAGTGATTTCGCGGACAAGCGGCCACATCAGTTGTCCGGCGGGATGCAGCAGCGGGTTGCCCTGGCCCGCGCGCTCGCTCAGGACGCCGACGTGCTGCTGATGGACGAGCCCTTCGGTGCGCTGGATGCGCTGACCCGTGACCTGCTGCACGAGGAACTTGAGCGGATCGTCGAATCACGCGGATTGACAGTAGTTTTCGTGACTCACAACGTGCGGGAGGCCGTGCGCCTGGCTGACCGGGTGATTCTGCTGGGTTCCCGTCCAGGTCGCATCGTCGAAGAATTCCCCGTCCCGGTACCCCGTCCTCGCCAGATCAATACCGCGGACGTCGCGGAGTTGGCCGCGCACATCACCGCCCGGCTGCATGAGGAAGGAAACGGTCGTCGTGGTCAGTAGCACAGTGACCGCTCGGCCTCGGTCGACGCGTCGCAACTCGATTCGGTTTCGGCCATTGGTGGCATCGGTGGGGGCGAAAGCGCTGGCGTTGCTGGTCGTGTTGGGTGCATGGCAGCTCGTCTATCTGAGCGGTTGGAAGTCTGCCGTGGTCTTGCCCAGCCCCGCGACAGTCGGTGTCACGCTGTGGCGGCAGCTGCACGACCCTGTCCTGTGGGAGGCGGTTTCGACGACGATGGGGCGCGCGCTCATCGGCTTTGGGCTGTCCCTGCTCCTCGGCGCTGTCATCGGCGGCATCCTGTCCCGAAACAAACTGCTGCGCAATACCTTCGGCCCGCTCATCACCGGTCTGCAGACCATGCCGGCCATCGCGTGGTTTCCCTTCGCGATCATCTTCTTCGGTCTGAACACGTCGGCAATCCTGTTCGTGATCGTCATCGGCGCCGCTCCGTCGGTGGCGCTCGGCGTGATCTCGGGCGCCGATCTCATTCCGCCGCTGCAGTTGCGTGCGGCAAAAACCATGGGACTGAGGAACTTTGCGCTGTACCGCCACGTCATCCTGCCGGCGTCGCTGCCGACGTTCATCAGTGGATTGCGACAGGGTTGGGCGTTCGCGTGGCGCAGTCTCATGGCGGGTGAGCTCGTGGTGATGGTCGCTGGAACCGCATCGATCGGGGTTCTGCTGGAGAACGCACAGAACATGAGTGACATGCCGCTGGCGATCTCGGTCATGATTGTCGTTCTGTTGATCGGCATCGTCGTCGACTCGATCTTCGGCGTGGCGGACAGCCAGATCCGGCGCTATTGGGGCCTGGTTGACGGTGACCGCGAATGACCGGCGGGGTACACCCGTTCCGCCTCTGGGCCTTTGGCGACGCTCATGTGGGTACTGATCGTAGATTCGGCAGAGACAGTCTGGCCGAGGCGATTTCGCAGTCCGAGTTCGGTGGGCCTGACGGTGGCGCGGCGTTTGACTGGGACATCGCCGTCGATGCCGGCGATATGTCCGGTGCCCACCACCATTTACCGGACGACGAGGAAGGGCGTGAACTCCGACGGCAGTTCGGGAGTTTGCGTCGCCACCGCCGCGAGGACGTCTACAGCGTGTGCGGGAACCACGACCGCAGTGGCCTGGATGAACCAGAGGCATGGTGGTGGCAGAAGTGGATCGACCCGCTGGGGCAGCACACGGAGTTTTCCGGTGTCGATGCCGCACTTCGACGCTATCCGGTAGCCGGGACCTGGCAGCACTACTCGTTTCGGGTGGGGAATCTGTTGTTCCTCATGCTGAGCGACCGTAATGAGCCGACTCAGACCGTCGGTCGCGGCACATTGGGTGGTAATCCGGGGGGTGTGGTCAGCGGCGAGACGTTCCGCTGGTGGAAGCACATGGTGCTGACCAATCCTGACGCGATCATCGTGACGGTGCACCATTACGTGCTCAAGGACACCACGGTGGCGTCGGGAGAGTGGGAGGGCGTCCGTCGCGATGCTGACGGCCAACTGGCGGAGCATTACCACCGGCCATTCCCGCAGGGCACTCCGCAAGCGGCGTCATACCTGTACTGGGTGGACAGCCGGCCTGATTCCGGTGCGTTCGAACAGTTCTTGGCCGAGCATCCCGGCCGGGTGCAACTGTGGATCGCCGGTCACACCCATACCCACCCCGACGACAATTTCGGCGGCAAGAGTCATATCGAACAGCGTTGGGGGACATGGTTTCTCAACGTCGCATCACTGAGTCGGCATCACATGCCGATCACGACGCTGCCGCTGAGCAGACTGCTGACATTCACTCCCGGCAGTTCGGCAGTGCGCGTGCAGTGCTATCTGCACTCCGATCAGTACGCGCCGCAGGGCTGGTATGACAAGGCGGAGAAGACCATTGGGCTCAGCATGCCGTTTCGCTGGACGCCCGCTTTGACGTAGCGACCGCTACAGCGATTTGCCGACCAGTGCGGTCAGGTCGGCGATGCGGTTGGAGTAGCCCCATTCGTTGTCGTACCACGAGACGACCTTGGCTTGGTTGTCGATGACCTTGGTCAGTCCGGCGTCGAACAGTGAACTGTGCGGGTCGGTGACGA